>CACYNF010000011.1 GCA_902775595.1 uncultured bacterium
CCGCAGGTGTCCACCATCTTGTAGCTGGCAGACCAATCAGGAAGGTGATCGGTGTGAAACAGACGTCGAATGGCCCCATCCGGGTATCCCCACCGCTTCAGCTGCTCGTAGTTTCCTACCTGCAAGCCGGTATGGTTGATGCGGTTTTCCAGCATCGCCATGGCCTGCAAACGCGAAAGAAACCAACGGTCTATTTTCGTCAGCGCGAAAACATCATCGACCGTCATGCCTGCTTTCAATGCTTCAAACACAGTAAACAGCCGACGGTCGTCCTGCTTTTTTAGCCGAACGGATACCGGTTCATTGGTAAGCGGCGGCGCGTTTAAGGTATCCAGCCCGATTTCCGCGCCGCGCACCGCCTTCATCAGCTCCTCCACCGTGGCGATCGTCGCGATGCGCGAAGCGCGGATAAGCGTCATCTCGATAAGGGCCCTCACGCTCAGCACATAGCGCAGCTTGTCCTCTGCGTCGGCGAGCTGGTCGCAGATGCGGAATATCCGCCCGGCGTCCACGCCCTGGGCCTGGGCCGCGAGAACCTTGACCTGGTCGGGCGTCGCCTCGAGCGACTTCGCGTTAGGCCCGAGCGCCTGGACGACGACGAGGTTGCGGAAATGCCTGAGGAGCTCGCTCATGAGCCGCCGCATGTTCTTGCCCGCCGAGTCGAACGCCTCTATCGACGAGAGTATCGCCCCGACGTCGCCCCTGAGAATCGCCTGCGCAAGACCTTCGAGCGCCGACCGGCTCACGAGACCGAACACGCCGAGAGCGTCTTCCTCCGTCACCTTCTCGCCCTTGAACGAGACGAGCTGGTCGAGCGACGAGAGCGCGTCGCGCATGCCTCCCTCGGCGCCTCGCGCGATTGCAAGAAGCGCATCCTCCTCGGCGTCGATCTTCTCGCGTTCGCAGACATGGCGGAGACGCGAGACGATGTCGTTCGTCTGGATGCGCCTTAAGTCGAAGCGCTGGCAGCGGGAGACGATCGTCGCGAGCACCTTGTCGCCCTCTGTCGTCGCGAAGATGAATCGGACATGCGGCGGCGGCTCCTCGAGCGTCTTGAGAAGAGCGTTCCAGGCCGCGATGGAGAGCATGTGGCATTCGTCTATTATGAAGATCTTGAACTTGGACGAGACCGGCTTGAACTGGACCGACTCGATTATCGGCCGAACGTCCTCTACCTTGTTGTGCGACGCTGCGTCGAGCTCCACGACGTCTAAGGAGCGGCCAGCGGCGATCTCCTCGCAGTTGACGCACTTCCCGCACGGCTCGACGCCGTTCGGAGACGTGCAGTTGAGCGCCTTCGCGAAGATGCGGCTCGTCGTGGTCTTGCCGATGCCGCGGGGGCCGATGAAAAGGTATGCGTTCGCGATGCGGTTCGCCTCGATTGCGTGACGAAGCGTCCTTACTACGTGCTCCTGGCCGACGACGTCGTCGAACGTCATCGGGCGGTACTTGAGCGGCAGGGGTATGTGCTGCTGTTCTGCCATTGCGGATATTATACCATAATCACACGCCGCACATCGCGGAATGGATGTCGTCCTCTCCAATGGCGAGCGCGACGAGACGGTCGACGCCAAGGGCGACGCCCGACGCGCTCCCGACGAGCGGGAGGAGCTCGAGGAACTCGTCGTCCAGCGGATAGTCGCTCTCTCCGAGAAGCCGGCGCTCCTCCTTCGCGGCAAGAAAGCGCCGCCGCTGCTCCGCGCCGTCGCAAAGCTCGGTAAAGCAGTTCGCGAGCTCCACGCCGTCAACGTAGAGCTCCCACCTCTCGGCGACATCGCCGCGCAGAAGCGCGAGCGAGGCGGCCTCCTTCGGGTAGTCCATGAGGAACACCGCCCCCTTCGGCAGGCTCGGCTCTATCTTCGAGGCCATGTCTAAGTCGAAGCGGTCCTGGTCCCATTCAAGCCAAGGGTCCCACCCCGCCCACCTCAAGTACGCCTCGCGGACGGTAATCCGCGAGGGCGCGGCGCAGCCGGGCATGACATCGTGCAGCAGCGATTCCGCGTCGGCCGCTATGTCGAGATACGTCACGCCGAGGCGATACCACTCGATCATCGTGAACTCGGGGTTGTGGCGCGCGCCAAGCTCGCCGTCGCGGAAGCACGGCCCTATCTGGTAGATGCGGTCCATCCCCGCGGCGAGCAGCTTTTTCATCTGCAGCTCCGGCGACGCGCGGAGGAAACCCTTCCCGCACGGCGGGCAGTCGATGTGCGGCTCGGGCGCGGGCGCGGAAATCAAGACAGGTGTCGACACTTCCGTGAATCCGCGATCGTCGAAAAACGCGCGGACTGCGCGGACGACCTCGGCCCGGCGCCTCAGGTTCTCGACGAGACCGCTCACTCTCGCACCCTGAACGCCTCTATCGACGAGGCCTTCTTCGTCGCCGGGTCGAAGTCGACTATCGCGCCCTCGAGGACGCACGGGCCTTCCGCCACCTCGAAGCGCGCAGGTATGCCGGTGACGAACTTCCTCGTGACGGGCTTGAGGTCGCGCCCTATCGACGAAATGTACGGCCCGGTCATTCCGAGGTCGGTGATGTAGGCCGTACCCTTGGGCAGAAGCCGCGCGTCGGACGTCTGGACGTGAGTGTGGGTGCCGACTATCGCCGTCACGCGTCCGTCGACGTAGTGCGCCATCGTCATCTTCTCGCTCGTCGCCTCGGCGTGGAAGTCGACGAACACGGAGACGTTCTTAGGGATCTCGGCGAGGACCCGGTCGATTGCCTTGAACGGGCAGTCCACGGCCTGCATGAAGACGCGCCCCTGCACGTTGACGACGGCGAACTGGAACGTCGGCGCGGTCACGAGCGTCCAGCCGCGCCCCGGGCATTCGGGGGCGAAGTTCGCGGGCCTGACGACGCGCTCGATGGCGCCGATCTGCCCGGCAAACTCCTTCTGCCCCCACGTGTGGTCGCCGAGCGTGATCGCGTCGGCGCCAGAATCGAAGATATCCTCCGCGAGCGCCGCCGTAAGGCCAGAGCCAGCCGCGCAGTTCTCTGCGTTGACGACGACGGCGGCAAGCGAGAGCTCGCGCCTGAGGCGCTTGAGCTCCCGCGCCAGGATGCGCCGTCCGGGGCTGCCGACGACATCGCCTATCAGGAGTATCTTCATTTCCCGTTCTGCTGGAGCCATGCGGCCGCGTTCCTGTCGCCGCGCGCGGCCATGCTGCGCACCTTCCAGACGAGGCTTTCCTTCTCGTCCTTCCTGACGCCCGTGCCGAGGCTGTAGCAAGAGGAAAGGTTGTCCATGGCCGGCGCGAAGCCGCGCGCGGCGGAGGCGCGGTACCACTTCACCGCCTCGGCTTCGTCCTTCTTGACGCCGTCGCCGTTGTAGAAGCACATGCCGTACGCGTTCATCGCCTCGGCGCTGCCGAGCTCCGAGGCCTCCTTCAGCAGCTCGACCGCCTTGGGGACGTCCTTCTCAACGCCCTCGCCGCGCTGCAGGGCGAGCGCGTAGTTCAGCATGCCGTATGAGTTGCCGAGATCGGCGCTCCGCGCAAACCACTTCGCCGCCGTCTCGGGATTGGCGCGGACGACGATCCCGTCGCGGTAGAACCCGCCGATGTTGTTGATCGCCTCCGGATGGCCGGCCTCCGCGCTCGTGCGGAAGCACTTGTAGGCGAGGTCCTGGTCTGGCGTGCAGCCGTAGCCCTGCATGTAGCACATGCCGAGGTTGTAGAGGCCGTTTGCATCTCCCGCGTCGGCGGCCTTCTTGAAGAGCCCGAAGCACTTGACAAGCGTCCTCTCGACATCGTTCGTCTCCATCGACGGGTCCCTGAACGCCTCCGTCAGGGTGATGGTGCCCCACGCGTTAAGCGCCTGCACGTTCTCGCCGTCGGCGGCGCGCTTGAGGAACGCCATGTCGTTCGTCTCGAGCGACAGGAGATACCACGCAAGGGCGTTGTTCTTCTCCTCGGCGAGACGGCGTATCTTGTCCCTCGCCTGGTCGAGATAGGCCTTGCGCGTCTCGGGCTTGAGGCGCAGCTTGCGCGGGAGATCCCTGTCGTTAGCGACGAGCGCTATGACGAACTGCTGCAGCGGACGGCCATTCTTCGCATCCTCGGCGACGATCTTTGCGGCCTCGCGGAACTCGCTGCGGCTCCCCGATGCGCGCGAGTTGAGGAGCTTCACTATCGCGTCGGACGACTTGTCTGCCGCCTGGACGGCAAAGACGAGGACGAAGGCGCAGAGCGCGGAGAAAAGCGTCTTCATCATGGCACGAGCTCCATTTCCGTCTCTTCGCGCGTGGAGAGGTCCTTCATCCGCGCGACGCCCTTCTCGACGTCGTCCGGGCCGAGGAACACCGCCTTCGCGGCGCCCGACTCGGCTGCGTGCGAGAAGAACTTCTTCGGCTTCTGGCTGCGGAGCGCGAGATCCACGCATTCGCCAGACTTCCTCAGCCGTGCGGCAAGCGCCACCGCGGCGTCGCGCTGCTCCGGGAACATGAAGCCGATTGCGACGCCCTTCCTCGCGGCTGCCGCGTCCTCGCCGAGCCGCGCCTTCAGAAGCTCGGTGACTACGACGTCGCCAAACCCAAGGCCGACGGCGCTCGTCGGCTCGCCGCCGATCGTGGTGAGGAGGTTGTCGTACCTGCCGCCGCCGAAGATCGCGCGGAATTCGCCCTTCGTGTCGAAGCACTCGAAGACGACGCCCGTGTAGTAGCTGAGGCCGCGGATGACGGAAATGTCGAACTCGAGGCAGTCCGCAAATCCGGCGATCTCCGCAAGGCGGAAGAGCTCGACGAGCTCGGGGCAGGCGGAGTAGTCCTTCGTCTCCATGATGGCGAAGGTCGCTGCGATCTCGGCGTCCGAAAGCCCGCCGTCCTTCAGCATCGCGGCGATTTCGGCGTCCGGCATCTTGCCGCGCTTGTCGAGCGCGAGGAACACCTGGGCGTGGCGGTCCGCGGCGATGCCGCTCTTCGCGAGGAGCTCGCCGAGGAACTTCCTTGACGAGACATGCACCTTGAAGTCGGCCGGCGAAAGGCCCATGCGCCTGAGCGCGTCGCATGCCGCGCCGATGACCTCGGCCTCGGCGAGCACGGAGTCCTCGCCTATGATGTCGAGGTTCCACTGGTAGTGCTCGCGCTTGCGGCCCTTCGTCATGCGCTCGTATCGGAAGCACTGCGCGATCGTCGTCCACTTGAGCGGGAAGGGAAGCTCCTTCTGGCGCTGCGCGACCATGCGCGCGAGCGTGGGCGTCATCTCCGCCCTAAGCGCGAGGTGGCGTTCGGACTTGTCGAAGAAGTGGTAGATCTGCTCGCCTACTTCCTCGCCCGCCTTGCGGGCAAGCAGCTCGTAGCTCTCGACGACGCACGCGTCGTACTGACGGAAGCCTGCCGCCTCACCCGCGGCGCGGAACGCGTCGAAGACGCGGCTGCGCCACGCCATGTCCTCGGGATAGAAGTCCCTCATTCCGCGAGGCGGCTCAAAACTGATCTTTTCTGCCATAGGTTGGTATTATCCTAAAAAACGCAGACAAGGTCAAGTGGGGGGCGGGTTGGTATTGCGGCGGATATTTGCTATACTACGTCAGGAGGCGGCGGAAATGACGACAGCGGAAAAACTCGTTGAACGGCTCGGCGAACTCGGCCGGACTTGCGGTACGGCGGAATCGTGCACCGGCGGAGGCATCGGGAGCGCCATAACGGCAGTCCCGGGCTCAAGCGCGGTCTTCATGGGCGGCGTCATCAGCTACGACAACTCCGTGAAGCAAGGCGTCCTCGGAGTCTCCCCCGGGACTCTTGCCGCTGTCGGCGCGGTGAGTCCCGAGACGGCCGAGCAGATGGCCGTCGGCGCGCGCAGGCTCCTTAAAGTCGACTATGCCGTTTCCGTCACCGGCATAGCGGGTCCCGGCGGCGGCAGCGCCGAGAAGCCGGTCGGCCTCGTGTGGTTTGGCGTCGCCACGCCCACAGGCACAAAGACCGAAAAGCGCGTCTTCCCCGGCAATCGCGCCAAAGTGCGCGCCGCTGCCGTCGAGCACGCCCTTTCGCTGCTCCTCGCCGCAGCGGAATGACGGGCCGAGCCGGCCTCAGTCGCCGTGGAACGGGTTGCCCGACGAGGGGCCGAGGGCGCGCAGGTAGACGAAGAACCCGAAGTTCCAGTCGTGGTCGTAGCGCGAGCCGTCGACGCGGGTGAAGTCGTTCTCGTAGGAGACGCTGAAGCGGAATCCGAGGCAGTCGGTGCGGAAGTCTATCCACCCGCCGATCTCGTCGAACTCGCCCTCGCGGCAGTCCCAGCGGATGTAGGGGCTCCACGCGATGGCGTCGCACAGCTCGTGCTCGAAGCCGACCTCGAGGAAGCGGAACTTCGCCCAGTTGAAGTCCTCGTTGCGCATCGTCTCCCTGTCGTAGACGGTGGACGAGTAGTCCCAGCGGCGGTGGCTGCGCCCGGAATACGTCACGTTGTAGCTGAACGAGTCGGCGAGGCGGTGCGACCACTTGAGATCGCCATAGGCGAACTCGTCGTTCTCGGTGTCGTATTCGAGGCGGGTGGACAGCACGGTGTCCTTCGACGGCCGCCAGCGCGCGCGCACCCCCGGCACGAACACCGGCGCATCTTCGCCGTAGTTCGGGTCCTCGAGGTTCTTCACGAGCCGGTGGTACTTGTTGCCGGCGGTGTAGGACGTGTCGTTGAACTGGATCGCGCAGTAGACGTCGAAGTCGAGGAGCGTGCGCGAGAGCCCGTTCTCCTCGGTCTTGCGCAGCGCGTTGCGGATGCCGGGCGTGACGCCGTACCATGAATACGGCAGGTTGCGCGAGCGCCCCGCAAACTGGTCGAGCCAGTCGCGGCTCGCGTCCACGCTGTCGAACTGGTAGAGCCGCTCGCCCTTCTTCAGCCCGGAGACGTTGGACTCCTGCGCGAGCATGTCGAAGTACGGCTCCACGACGTGCGTGAGGCCTCCGTCGAAATCGGCCGTGCCGCGCGCCGCGAAGGTAACGCCGCCCTCGACTATCGTGCGCCAGGCGTCGTCACCCGCGGAGTGGGCGCGCATGTCGGGCGCCGCCAGGTAGCCGGCGTCGCTCCAGTACGTCCCCCTCAGGCCGAAGCGCGGAACGACCGAGAGGACGTCGGCGAACTTCATCGGCAGCGTGAGGCGATGGTACGTGTCGAGGCGGAAGGCGTTGTAGTTGGCCCATGGTCCCGGCGTGAAACGGTACTGCGTCGGCGTGTCGCGGCTTCCGTACTTGGCGTAGTCCCGGTCGAGATAGCCGATGCGCGTCTGCGACTCGTAGTTGACGGGAAGCGACCAGACCGGCATCGGGTTGACGTCGAAGTAGAACTCGGGGAGACGCGCCACGCCCGGATAGAAGTCGTTGAGCGGACCCGCCACGCTCACGCCGGCGGACGCCGAGCGCTCGACGTGCTCCCACGCGAGCTCGTTCGCGAGGTGGGTGGCGAAGGTGTTGCCGTCGCCCATCATCGTCTTCCTGAGGAAGTCGTGGTGGAAGTGCGAGTCGCTGTAGTAGACCGCCTTGAACCAGAACACGTCGCGCTCGGTCAGCTCGGCGCGGTGCTCGATGCTCAGGCCGTAGCGATCGCGGTCGACCTCGTTGCCCCAGTGGCTGTAGTGCCACTCGTTCACGTCGTTCCAGTGGCGGTCGTAGCGGCTGGCATCGTCGTCCCACGCGTAGTAGACCTTGAACTTGCCCTGGCCCCAGTCGCCGAGACTCCACCTCACGGACTGCCCGAGCGCCACGCCGTTCTTCTCCCTCAGGTCGAAGCGCGTGCTGCCCGCAAGCCCGTAGGCACCTTCGCCCACGCTGCCGCAGATGCCGTAGACGTACTTCGTCAGGAGCGTCGGGCCCCAGCGCGTGGTGTAGCCGGGCATGACGCGCCAGCCGTAGTCGGTGTCCATCGGATAGTACCACCACGGAAGCCACAGGACGGGGATGTCCCACATCCTGAGCCACGCGTTCTTCAGCAGCACGTAGCGGCCGTCCTTGAAGCGCACTTCGCCCGAAACGCGCCAGTGGAGGTGGTCCCAGCCGTTCGTGCAGGTCGTGAGGTGGGTCGGGTCCGCGAACGTGAACTCGCCTTCAGAGTCCCGGGTCACCGAGTCGGCCCACAGGGTAACGGGCGCGGAGACGGCCCTCACGTGGCCAGAGGCGGCAAGCGCGCCGGTCACGTTGTCGGCGGCGATGCGGTCGGCGGTGATCCTGGCTTCGCCGGCCGGTTTTCCGAAAAGCGTTGCGGCTGAAAGCGCCGCGGCTATGAGGGCGTATGTCTTCATGTCTGAGAGTATAGCACTTGGGAGGTGGCCGCGTCCAGTATGGAAAACGACTCGGGGTGGCGGTGGAGCTCCGAGACGAAGGTGAGACGCGTGTTGAACTGCTTCTGCATCTGCGCGAGAATATCGGCATCCTCGGTCCTGAGGCGCTGCATCACCTGGGGGGCGATGACGATCTTCGGCTCGAACGGCTTTTTGTCGGCATCTGCCTTTCTGAGGAGGGAGGTCAGCTTGCGCTGCAGCTCTATCGAGATCGACATGGGCGACTTGACGAGCCCGTGGCCGGAGCAGTAGGGGCACTTCGACGTGAGCATCGACAGGATCGAGCGGTCCTGGCGCTGGCGCGACATCTCGAGAAGCCCGAGCTCGGAGATCTCGAGGACGTTCGTGCGGGCGCGGTCGCGCTTGAGCGCGTCCTTGAGCGCGCGGTACACCTGCTTCTGGTGCTTGCGGGACTTCATGTCTATGAGGTCAAGGACGACGAGCCCGCCTATGTTCCTCAGGCGCAGCTGGCGCGCGACCTCCTCGACGGCCTCGAGGTTGACCTCGAGTATCGCCTCCTCCTGGCTGCCCTTGCCCTTGTGGTGGCCGGTGTTCACGTCGACCGCGATAAGCGCCTCGGTCTCGTCGATGACGAGATACCCGCCCGACTTGAGCGGCACCTGCCGCGAGAACGCCTCGGCGAGCTGGCGCTCGAGGCCGTAGTGCTCGAAGACGTTGGTGACGCCGTCGTAGCGGCGGATCTTCCCCTTTGCGCGGCGGGATATGCGACCCGTCACCTCGCGCATCGACTCGTAGCTCGCCTCGTCGTCGATGACGATCGCGTCCACGTCCTCGGTGAGCCAGTCGCGCACGACGCGCTCGCAGAGGTCTGGCTCCTGGAAGATGCAGCAGGGCGTCCTGAGGCGCTTCGTGTTCGCCTGCATCTCGCTCCAGACGGAGAGCAGGTTCCTGAGGTCGCGTGCGAACGCGCGGGCGCTCGCGCCCTGCCCGACGGTGCGGACGACGAGCCCCACGTTCTCGGGAAGCGGGAGCTTGTCGAGGATCTTCTTGAGGCGCTGGCGCTCCTTCGCGTCGCCGATCTTCTTCGACACGCCGCGGATGCGCGTGCCCGGCATCATGACGAGGTAGCGCCCCGGGATCGAGAGGTTCGCGGTGACGCGCGGCCCCTTCGTCGAGATCGGCCCCTTCGTGACCTGGACGATGATCTCGCTTCCCGGCGGAAAGCGCTTCGCGATCTCCGCGTCGGAGAGGCGGTTCGACTTCCTGCCGCCCTTTTGGGCCTTCTTCGGCTCGTCGTCGTCGTCGAGAAGCGCGTCAGCGTCGGGCGTCATGTCCCAGTAGTGCAGAAACGCGTTCTTCTTGAGCCCGATGTCGACGAACGCGGCCTGGAGGTCGTTCTCGAGGTTCTGCACGCGCCCCTTGAAGACGCTCCCGACGAGGCGCTCGGCCTCGGGGTGCTCCACCATGAACTCCTCGAGGCGGCCGTTTTCAAGGACCGCGACGCGGGTCTCGAGCTTTTCCACGTTTACTATTATCTCGCGCTTCAGCTTGGAGCGCTTCAGCCATCCGAACAGATTCATCTGTCCTCCTCCCTTCCGTGTATTGACACGCTTTGCACGACGCCGAGACCGGCCATCACCGTCACGAGGAACGTCCGCCCCGCCGATATGAACGGCAGCGGCAGCCCCGTGATCGGGACAAGCCCGACCGACATCGCAATGTTTACGAAAACATGGGCGAACACGAGGGTCGATACGCCGATAGCTATCAACCGGCCCCTCCCGTCCGCGGCGAAATACGCCGTCCACACGCACGGGGCGAGAAGCGCCCCGAAAAGCGCGAGCAGCGCTACGGATCCGATGAACCCCGCCTCCTCCGCATAGACGCAGAAGATGAAGTCGTTCATCGAAATCGACTGCGGCAGGTACTTCAGGTGGTTCGTCTCGCCCCTGCGGAAACCCTTGCCGGAGAATCCGCCGGAGCCGATCGATATCATCGCCTGCCTTAGTGTATATCCCGCGGCGTGGGGATCCTCGTCGGGGAAAAGAAATATCTTCACGCGCTTCACCTGGTGCGGCCGCAGGGGGACGAACCTCATTATCGCCGCCCTGCGGTCCTCGGAGACTCCGGGCTTCTCGGCCTCGTAGACCGCGGCGAGGACCGCCGTCGCGAGGACGGCCGCGGCGAGAACCGCCGTAAGGAGCCCGCGCCGCCACACGCGCGCGACGAAGAGCATCGCGAGCGTCGCCGGGAGCAGCGCAAGCATCGTCCCGAGGTCGGGCTCCAGGAGTATGAGAAGCGCGGGAACGCCTATCGTCGCGCAGGCCGCGAGAAAGCCCGGGAACCTGCGCAGCCACGGCCTTTGCTCCGGAGAGCCGTATATCCAGGCGAGCGCCGCGATTACGCAGAGCTTCGCCACCTCGCTCGGCTGGAAGAACCAGAGCCAGCGGCGGCCGCCGTATGTCGAGGTGCCGACAAGCAGCACAGCGACGAGGAGGACGAGCGAGAACAGGTAGGCTGGCGCGGCGAGAAGCGAGACGTACCGACGGTAGTCGAAGAACGCGAGGACGAAATAGATCGCGAGCCCGAACAGGGCCGTCGAGAGGTTCGCCTTCCACATCGAGTGGAAAACCTCCTCGCTCCGGGCGTTGCCGGCCGAGTATATCGCGGCGGTGCCGAGCGCCACGAGCGCCAGCATTGCCGCGAACATCAGCCAGTTGAATCTCTTGATCCTATCCAGCATTACCTTTCTCCAACTCCAACTCTGGGCTCCAACTCCTCTGCTTCCCCGAATATCGACTTGAGCACGGCGTTCACCTTCGGCGCGGCCGTGCCTCCGCCGGACTCGCCGTTCTCTATCACCATCGCGATCGCCACCGTCGGCCTCTCCGCCGGCGCATAGGCGATGAACCACGCGTTCTTGCGGCGCGTCGCGCCGAGCCCCACCTCCGCAGTGCCGGTCTTGCCGGCGACAGCTGCCGCGACCCCCTCGCCCGCGCGCTTTCCCGTGCCGCCGTCGACGACCATGCGCATGCCTTCGCGCACGACGGCGAGGTCGCGCTCCGGGAACGGCAGCGGCGTGCGCTCGACCGGCGCGTCGGCGCCCAGACGGGGACGCACCAGGTATCCCGTCCCTATCGCGCCGGCGACGCGGGCCATCTGGAGCGGCGTAACAAGCAGCTGGCCCTGCCCGATGGCGGCGTGCGCGAGGTCGCTCGCGTACCATGGCAGGTTGTAGCTGATCCGCTTGTATTCGGCCGACGGGACCACGCCCGCGGAATCCTGGGGGAAGTCGATCCCCGTCTTCGCGCCGAGCCCCATCGCGCGCGCGGCGGAAAAGAGCGCGTTCGTCCCGATGTCGCAGCCGAGGTTGCAGAAATACGTGTTGCAGCTCTCCTTGAGGGCGTGCCTCATGTCGATCGGACCGTGGCCCCATCTCCGCGCGCAGTGGAGGCGCATGCCGCCGAGCTCGAAGACTCCCGTGCAGTCGTAGGACATCTCCGGCGGAACGCCGGCCCAGAGGCCTGCGAGCGCGGTCACCGTCTTGAACGTCGACCCCGGCGCGTACGTCTCGAAGCACGCGCGGTTCCTGTAGTCGTTCCGCGCGTTCCGGAAGAGCCGTTCGTTTATCTCGGGCGAAAGCTGCGGGACGAGGATGTCCAGGTCGTACGCGGGCGCGCTCGCGAGCGCGAGCACCGAGCCGTCGCGCGGATCGAGCACCGCGCAGGCGCCGCGCTCGCCGCGGAGCTGCCGCTCCACCGCGCGCTGAACCGCGACGTCTATGGAGAGCCGGAGATCCGGGCCACGCCGCGCCTCGGACACCGTCTTCTCCTCGACGGCGAAGCCGCGCGCGTCGACCGTCACCTGGAGCTCGCCCTGCGAGCCGCGCAGATAGCTGTCGTAGAACGCCTCGAGCCCCTCCCGGCCGCACATCTCCTTGTCGCGGAAGTTGAACTGCTCTCCGCCGACCGATTCGGCGTCGCGCCTTCCGACAAAGCCGATCACATGCGCGGCGAGGCGCCCTTCGGGATAGACGCGCTCCTCGGTCTCGATGCAGCTGAAGCCGGGGAACTCCCCCGCACGCTCTGCGAAGCGCGCGATCGCCTCGTCGCCCACGTCGCGCCACGCGACGAGGGGCCGCGCGAGCTGCTGGCGCACGTGGCGCGATATCGCGCCGACGGTGAGGGTGGAACGCAGGCCTATCGCCGCGGAAACGGCGTCGACCGCGTTGGAGATCGCGAGAACGGTGTCGTTCCAGGTGCGGCGCTGGAAACCTTCCGGGTTCACGGCTATCGACACCGACGCGCGGTTGTCGGCAAGCACCGTTCCGTCGCGCGCGAGGATGCGCCCGCGCGGCCCCGCGGTCCGCACGGTGCGTATCGACTGGCGAGCGCCGTCGTAGGAGTGCTTCGCGGCGTCGACGAGCTGCACGCGCGCAAGGCGGAACCCGAGCGCGACAAGCCCGGCGACGAATATGGCGCCGATGGCCAGCACGGTGAGGTCGCTCGATATGGACGCCTCGCTACGCATCGGCACCCGCCTTTCTCCACAGCCGCGGCAGAACCGCCAATGCCGCCGCCATGCATGCCGCGCCGACGGGAATCGAGAGGAGCACGCGGGCAAGGGCCCCTGCGCCGTCCGAGACAAGCGCGAGCCATATCTGGTACGAAGGATAGGACACGGCGATCCACAGCACCGGCTCGCGGACGAAGCGCACGGCGACGGCGATCGCGGCGAAGAACACGATCGCGGAGCCAGGGGGCAGCGCGCACACCGCCTCCTCGAACGCGCCGGCCGCGACAGCCGCCATGATCCACACGGGCGCGCGGGTCTCGGCCGCGAAGAACACGGCGAGCGACAGGAGAACGGGCGCGCCGAGCGCGCCGACCGTAGGCAGCATGTCCTCAAGCGCACCCCCGACCACAAGGGCGAGCACTATGAACGCGAACTGGACGAGGTTATTTTTCACGGCGGATGAATACGTCCTTCAGCGTCGCAAAGTCGACAGCCGGCAGCACTTCACCCACCCGTCTCGGCGAATCAGAGTCGTTTCTGACTTCGAGCAAAGTGCCTACGGCGATCCCCTTGGGGTAGACCCCTCCGAGACCCGACGTGAAAACCGGACTGCGCGGCGGAACCTCCGCCGTGGAAAGAATATGCCTGAGGGCGAGACGCTCCTCCGTGCCGCCCGCGAGCACGCCGCGGAGAACGGCTCCCCCCGGAAGCGGCACCTCGCAGGCGACCCCGAGCGACGGATCGGTGACGAGGCGTATTTCGCTCGTGTGCGGAGTCACTGACTCCACGCGGCCGACAAGGCCCTCCGGAACGACGGCGATCGCTCCCTCCCGTATGCCCGCAAGGGAGCCCTTGTCGGTCCTGACCGTGAGGCAGGGCCCGGAAATACCGCCGGTCGCGAGCACGGCGGCGGCGAGCCAGGTCCCGGGCTCGCGATCCCTGTATTCAAGGGCGCGCCTCAGCCGCGCGTTCTCCGCCTCGAGTCGCGCGGCATCCTCACGCGCAAGCGCGAGCGAAGCGACCTCGCGCCGCAGGGCGACGTTCTCGGCGGCCGCCGACGCACCGCCGACGGCGCCTTTTACGCGCGACCATACCCTGTCGGAGAAAGCGCGGCGCGCGCGTTCTACCGGAAAGATCGCCTCGAGCGCCGTGCCGCGGGAAAAGACTACGACCGCAGTCGCCACCGCCCCGAGGGCGATGAGCGCGTATGCTCCGGTCGTTCTTGCTTTCATTCTGGCAAATCCTCACCTACGGGCGGACTTGCCGAAGACTCTACGCACGCTTGTTCTTCGCGAGGAAGTCGAGCTCGTTCATCACGACGCCCGTGCCCTCCGCAACAGCCGAAAGCGGATCGTCCGCCACCGTGACGGGAAGCCCCGTCTGCTGCGCGAGAAGCTTGTCGAGGCCACGGAGCTGCGAGCTTCCGCCCGACAGCACAAGGCCCCTGTCGACAAGGTCGGCCGCAAGTTCCGGTTCGCACTTGTCCAGAGTGGACCTGACTGCATCCACGATCTGGCTGACCGGCTCCTTGAGGGCTCCCCTTATTTCCTCGGAGGTTATCGTCAAAGTCTTCGGCAACCCCGCCACTATGTCCCGTCCCTTGATTTCGAGCGTCTTCTCCTCTCCTGTCGGGAAGGCGCTCCCTATCTCGATCTTTATCATCTCGGCCATGCGCTCGCCGATCAGCAGGTTGTAGACCCGCTGGATGTACTTCATGATGCACTCGTCCATCGCGTCGCCGCCCGCCGCGCGGGCGGAATAGCTGTGGACTATGCCGGCGAGCGAGATGATCGCCACCTCGCACGTGCCGCCGCCGATGTCGACGATCATCGAGCCCGCGGGCTCGCTGACCGGAAGCCCGACGCCGATCGCCGCGGCCATCGGCTCCTCGATGAGAAAGACGTCTCCCGCACCCGCTGCGTGCGCCGCGTCCTCGACAGCCCGCTTCTCGACCTCGGTTATGCCCGAGGGAACGGCGATGACCATGCGCGGCTTGGCGTATTTCGACCAGAAGCGCTTCGGGCAGACCTTGTTGATGAAATAGGCGAGCATCGCCTCGGTGATGTCGAAATCGGCAATCACGCCCGACTTCATCGGCCGGATCGCGATGATGTTGCCCGGCGTCCTGCCGAGCATCCGCTTCGCCTCCTCGCCTACCGCGAGAACGCGCTTGGAGCCCGCCTGTATCGCCACGACCGAGGGCTCGCGGAGAACGACGCCGCGGTCCTTCGCGTACACGAGCGAGTTCGCCGTGCCGAGGTCTATGCCTATGTCCGTCGAGAAGAACGACTTTAGCTTTGGTATGCGAAACATTTCGTAATCCTGATTATCCGATTGTGTCGGATATTTTATGCGATTTTCGTCCGCGCGTCAACCGAAAAATGCCTTGTAGAGCGACCGGACGGCATTGTCGCGGTCCTGCTTCCGCACGGCTATCATGAACGAGACCTCGGACGAGCCCTGGTTGACCATCGAAAGCGAGATGCCGGCCGACGCGAGGGCGAGGCATGCCTTTGCGAGCATGCCGGGCGTGTAGCACATGCCCTCGCCCACGACCATCAGCGTCGTGATGTCGCGCTCAACCGTCACGAAGTCGGGCTCGAGCTCGCGGCGGATCGTGGAGACGACGCGGCGCTCAACCTCCTTCGGGAGATACTGCTCCTTGATGACGATGCACTGCGAGTCGACGCCCGAGGGCATGTGCTCGTAGGGGACACGCTCGTCCTCGAGGATCTGGAGGAGCTTCCTGCCGAAGCCGATCTCGCGGTTCATCAGGTACTTCTCGACGACGATGTTGCAGAAGCCGTCGGCGCTCGCGATCCCCACGACGGTCCCGGGGACGACGCGGCGCGACTGCTGTATCATCGTGCCGGGTTCTCCGGGGTGGTTCGTGTTGCGGATGTTGATCGGTATGCGCGCGCGGACCGCGGGAATCACGGCATCGTCGGCGAAGACGCCGAAGCCGGCGTAGGCGAGCTCGCGCATCTCGCGGTAGGTCATCGTCGGGATGCCGTCCTTGACCTCTGGAACGATGCGGGGATCGACAGGATAGACCGAGTCGACGTCGGTGAAGTTCTCGTAGACGTCGGCGCACACGGCCGCCGCGAGAATCGAGCCCGTGATGTCGGAGCCGCCGCGCGGGAACGTCGCGACCTTGCCGTCCTTCGTGTAGCCGAAGAACCCCGGGTAGATCACGATTCCCTCGAAGTTCGAGAACGCGCGCGAGAGCGTCGAATAGCTGTCGGGGTCGAGCGTCGCGTCGCCGAACTCGCCCTTCAGCACCATGCCGGTGTCCTTCGGGCTCGCGTACCGCGCCTTCCTGCCGCGCGCGGCGAACGCGACGGCGACGAGCTTCGCGTTGTTGTCCTCGCCGGCGGCCTTGACGAGATCGAGGAACTCCTCGGGCCGGAGGTCCTTGACCTGGGCGACGCGCGAGCGGAGATCGCGCGTGATGTCCGCGACGATGTCCTCGCCGAGCTTGAGCTCGTCGGCGATGAGGGCGTAGCGCTCTACGACCGCACCGAGCTGGCGGTCGAAATTCTCGCCGGCGAGAGCGGTCTTCGCGAGGTCGATCAGGAGGTCGGTGACCTTTGTGTCCCCCTTGTCGCGCTTGCCCGGGGCGGAAACCACCACGATGCGCCGCGCGGGATCAGCGAGGACAATGTCAATCACCTTGTTGAGCTGCGAAGCGTCCGCGAGGGAACTGCCGCCGAATTTGCAGACTTTCATCGGAATAGTTGGTAGATGGTAGTTGGTGGATGGTAGTGTGGCGGAGGGCTTCTCAAAGGACCCTTAGCTTTACCGGGTCCTCGCCTGTGACGCCGGCGGCCTTTATCTCCTCGAGCGCGGCGTCGATGTCGGCCGCCCTCGCGACGCGCGTCATCGCGACGACGGGAACGGGGAGGTTGCCCTCCGACGACTCCTTCTGCGACAGCGCGGAGATGGAGACGCCGTGCTTGCCGAGCGCAGAGGCGACGACGCCCATCGCTCCGGGGCGGTCCGCCAGCATGAACCTGAGATAGTACTTCGACCTGATGTCGCCGGCCGCGCGGAGGCGCACCTTGCCCTCCGCGTAGTTCGGCACGCCGCGCGCGTAGCGCGTCTCGTCGTAGGCGAGGTTGCGCGCGATGTCGCCGATGTCGCCGATCACGGTCGAGGCCGTAGGCGCGCGGCCCGCGCCGCGCCCGTAGTACATCGTGTAGTCGGACATGTCGCCCTTCACGTACGCGGCGTTGAACGCGTCGTTCACATTGGCAAGCATGTGCGAGAACGGGATGAGCGTCGGGTGCACCCCGACCTCCACCTCCGAGCCGTCCTTCGCGACGACCGCGAGAAGCTTGATGCGGTAGCCGAAGTCGGCCGCGTACTTGACGTCGGCGCCGTCGAGATTGCGGATACCCTCGACCTGCACCTGGTCCACGCCAGGCTGGAAGCCGTACGCGAGCGCGGCGAGGATGCACGCCTTGTGGGCGGTGTCGAAGCCGTCGATGTCGAGCGAGGGGTTCGCCTCCGCGTAGCCGAGCTTCTGCGCGTCCTTGAGGACGCTTTCGAACGGGAGCCCCTCGTTCTCCATCCGGGTCAGGATGTAGTTGCACGTACCGTTGAGAATGCCGTGTATGGACTCGATCTCGTTTCCGGCGAGCCCTTCGCGCAGCACGCGGATGATCGGGATGCCGCCGCCTACGGAGGCGCCAAAGTAGATGTCGACGTCGTTCTTCGCCGCCGTCTCGAATATCTCGCGCCCGTGCTCGGCGAGCAGCTTCTTGTTCGCCGTGACCACGCACTTCCCGTTGCCGAGGGCCTCGAGCACAAACGTCTTCGCGACGCCCGTCCCGCCGATTGTCTCGACGACGATGTCGATCTCCGGGTCGGAAAGAACGCCTTTCGCGTCTGTCGTGAGAACGCCGTCGGGAACCTGAATGCCGCGGTCCGTCGTGATGTCGAGGTCCACGATCTTCCTGAGGACGATATCGACGCCGAGGCGCTTCGCCATGACGTCACGATGCTTCAGAAGGCCGTCCGCGACACCCGCGCCGACGGTTCCGAAGCCGAGAATTCCAACTCCTATCTGCTTCATCTTCTGCATCTGGTCCCTGTTCTTTCCTGTCTGTCCCCAAGTTCCCGGCGGAAATCAGAACGGCATGTCGTCAACCGCGCCGGCGTCCTCGGGGAAATCGGGCTCGGCGGGGGCGGGGACTGGCTCGGTCGAGGAGCCGTCGGCGTTGAGGACCTCGATCTTGAGGCCGGTCAAGTCGGTGAAGTACTTGACCTGCCCCTGGGGATTCGTCCACTCGCGGCCGTCGATGGCAAAGCGAATCTTGGCGCGCTGGCCCTCGCGCACGGAGTCGAGCATGGAGGCGGCGTCCTTCTTGAACGTAAATGCAATATGGTTGGGCCACTTCGACTCGGTCCCAACATCATCTGTCATCACGACATCGCGCTTGGTGAACCCGCTCGCAAAAGTCTGGAGCTGGAGCACTTTTTCGACAACGCCGGTATACTCGTAGATAGCCGCCATTTCCGTCTCGTCCTTTTTTGGGTTTCCAAGTATTATACCATTTTTTAGCGGCTTACGCGGCGAGCAGGCGGAAAATACGGAAATTACGGCTTGAGGTAGAGCCGGCAGTGGCAGAGGCCGTGGTAGGCAGGGTCGGCGAGCTGCCCCTTGAACTCGTCGCAGGGGCAGAAGAACTCGGGGAGCTTCGGCAGGCGGCACGGGCAGAAGCCGTGCTTGCGGACAAGACCGTCCTTCACGACCTTGACCACTTTCTCATCGCCGTTGTAGACGACCTTCCCCTTCTCGAAAAGCTCGCGTATCTCCGTGGACGACTCCTTCGTGCGCGGGAACGACTTGAAGACGACGAGCTTTTTCAGCTCATCGTAGTCCTTCCAGCGCGGCAGCCCCTCGACGGAGTCCTCGCCAATCAGGAAGAAAAGCTCAGCGCCGGGATTCTCCGCGGCGATCTCGCGCACGGTGTCTATTGCGTAGGAGACGCCGCCGCGCTTCAACTCGCGCTCGTCCACAACGACCTCGGGGATCTCGGCAAAGGCGTTCTTCACCATCTCGAGACGATCCCACGGAAGAGGCGGCATGTCCTTCGCCGCCTCGGTCTTGAACGGGCTGACGTTCGCGGGGATCACGATGAGCCGGTCAAGCGCGAGATCGGCGACGGCCTTCTTCGCGAGGTTGACGTGCCCGAAGTGGACGGGATTGAAGCTCCCGCCGTAGATGCCGATCTTCATGCCAGCTCCTTCGAACGCTTCGCGGCGGCGGCGAGCGTCGCTGCGACGATCTTCTTGAATGCGGGAACGTCCATCTTCTCCATGCCCGCGGCGGTCGTGCCGCCCTTCGTGCACACGCCCTCGATGAACGGACGGAGCGCCATGCCGCTCTCCCTGAGGAACTTCGCCGTCCCGAACATCGTCTGCTCGGCGAGAAGGCGGGCTACTGCCGGCTTGAGCCCGAGCTTGACGCCGCCCTCCACCATCGCCTCCTCCATGTAGGCGAAATACGCGGGGCCCGAGCCGGATAGCGCCGTCACGGCGTCAAAGTCCTTCTCCTTGAGAACGACGGTCGCGCCAGCCCCGCCGAGAATCTTCTCGACGAGCTTGACGTCCTTCGCGGGGGTCTTCGCGGCAGGGCATATCGCGCACATGCCGGCGTTCGCGCGGAGCGCGAGGTTGGGCATCACGCGGACGAGGTTGACTTTAGCGCCAAACGCCTTCTTCAGCTTCGCAAGCGTCTTGCCGGCGACAATCGAGACGATCGTGTGCTTCTCGCCAAGGAGCGGCTTCACCTCGGCGGCGACTGCATCCACGTCCTGCGGACGGACGGCGAGAAAGACAAACTTCGCCTTCTTTGCGACTTCCTTCACGTCGGCCGTCGTCGCTACGCCGTACTTCCGCCTGAGCTCCGCCGAGCGCTCCGCGACCTTCTCGGCCATGACGACGCCCTTCTTGTCCTCTATCGCGGAGAGAATCCCCTCCGCCATCTTGCCTGCACCAAAGAATCCGATTTTCATGTGCTCTCCTGATTATTTTCTGGTTATCCCCGCGCCGATGGCGGAAAGCTCCGTCTCGACGGATACGTATCCCCGGTCGACCGTCTCCGCGCCGAGGATCGTCGACTCTCCCTTCGCTACAAGCGCCGCGATGACAAGCGCCACGCCCGCGCGGATGTCGGGCGAAGTGACCGACCCGGCGTAGAGCTGCGATGGCCCGGTCACTACGACGCGATGCGGGTCGCACTGGACGATCTTCGCGCCCATCTGCCTGAGGTGGTCGACGAAGTACAGCCGCGACTCGAACATCTTCTCGAAGAAAAGGCATGTGCCGCGCGTCTGCGTCGCAAGCACGATGAGAACCGACATGAGGTCCGACGGAAACGCAGGCCAGGTGCCGTCCGCCACAGACGGAATCGTGTCGCCGAGATCGTATTTCATCTTGAGGCGCTTCTTCGGCACATAGCGTAGAGTCCGCTCCTTCGCGTCTATCGTCCACGTCACGCCGAAGCGCGCGAACGCCCCCTCGAGAATCTCGAACGGCGCGGGATCGATGCCGGTAAGCGTAAGTTCGCCACCAGTGACAGCCGCCGCGACGATGTAGCTCCCCGCTTCTATGTAGTCGCACCCCACCGTCGCCTCGCAACCGTGAAGCGCCTCGACTCCGTCGACCTCGATGCGATTCGTGCCGGCTCCCGCGATTTTCGCGCCCATGGCGCTCAGCATCGTCGCGAGGTCGACAATGTGCGGCTCGCAGGCCGCATTGAAAATGACCGTGCGCCCACGCGCGAGGACGGACGCCATGAGGATGTTCTCGGTCGCGGTGACCGACGCCTCGTCGAGAAGGATCTTTGCGCCCTTGAGTTCGCCCTTGAAGCGAAGCGTCTTCCTGCCCGCGACAGTCTTCGCGCCAAGCGAGCGGAAGCCGGCGAAATGGGTATCGAGGCGGCGGTGGCCGATCTGGTCGCCCCCGGGAGGCGGAAGCGACGCGCGGCCGACGCGAGCGAGAAGAGGCCCCGCGAAAAGGAAGCTCGTGCGGATCTTCGCCGCAAGCGCCGAGTCGATCTTCGCCGTCTTAACCTTGGGCGTGGCGATCGTGACCGTTCCCGCCTTCAGGTCCCGCGTCACCTTCGCGCCGAAGGACTTGGCCGCGTCGAGCATTGCCGCGACGTCTGCTATGTCTGGCACATTGCGGAGCGTCACCGGCTCGGA
Organism: uncultured bacterium; assembly: GCA_902775595.1. Taxonomy (GTDB): domain Bacteria; phylum Verrucomicrobiota; class Kiritimatiellia; order RFP12; family UBA1067; genus UBA1067. The sequence continues at coordinate 20,953 of CACYNF010000011.1, forward strand.
AGTCAAAAGCGACGCCGCTATCATCGGCAGGGCGGCGTTCTTGTTCCCCGAGACGCGGTGCGTCCCGGAAATCCTCCTCCCGCCCTGGATGACGAAACGGCTCACGACAGCGCGTCTATCTTGCGCGTCTCGCCGAACACGACGAGCTTGTCGTCCGGCTCGAGCTTGTCGGTCGGCTGCGGTATGACGACGTTGCGCGGCTTGTTGGGATCGGCGTCCGCGCGGCGTATGCAGAGGACCGTTATCCCAGACTTCTTGCGGAGGTCCGCCTCGGCGAGCGTCAGGCCGCGCGAGCCCTCGGGAACGTCTATCTCGGCGATCGAGTAGCCCTCGGTGACTTCGAGGAAGTCTACGACGTCGTGGTTCGCGATCGCGCGCGCGAGGCGGTGCGCGCTGTCGCGGTCTGGATACACGACGCTGTCCGCCCCGATGCGGCGGAGAATCTTGCCGTGAAGCTCGCTCGTCGCCTTTGAGACGACGTTGGGGACACCGAGCTCCTTGCAGTTCGCGGTCGCCATCATCGAGGCCTCGATGTTGGAACCGATCGCGACGACAACGACATCGCACTCGGCGAACCCGGCCTCCGCAAGAACGTGCGGTTGGGTGGCGTCGCCCTGCAGGGCCGTGGCGAACTCCGACGCGCTCTGCATCGCAGGACGGTTGCGGTCGATGAGGATCACTTCCGCGCCCGCGTTTGCGAGCGTTTCCGCGAGGCTCATGCCAAAACGCCCCGCGCCGATGATTCCAATGCGTTTCATGCCGTGTATTTTACCATAATTTGAGGCGGGATGTCGCCGGAGTTTCAAACTACGATTCCGGCTTCGGCGGGTTGGTCGACTTGATGAGCCAGATGCAGATGAGGCCGAGCACGACAAAGACGATTACCGAGATGAACGGTATCACGTCAAACGGCGTCGTGAGCCAGATTGCCGTCGGGCCGTTCTCGCCGTTCAGCACGTCGTCACCGTCGTAGAGCGGGAGCTTGATCTCGAACCGCACCGGATCCTGCACGCGGTCGATGTAGCCGAGAATCGCCTCGTCGTAGCGCGGGCGATCCGCGCCTGGCTCGACGACGAGCGAATACTTCTCGCCAGGGGTAGCGACGAATACGATATCGTACTGTGTCACCTTTAGCGTCAGGGGGAGCCCGACGCCTGCGTCCGAAGTCGTCTCAAGAGTAAGCGGAGGATTGTCGTCATTCTCGATTTCGACACGAATCGCCGTTTCGCGCACTTCGCGTCCGAAGGCGATTTCAAGATTGCTCTTCTTCTCGCCCGGCAGGTTGACGGCGCTGATGCGCCCCGTCGCAAGCGGATGCCAGCGCGCGTCCATTCGGCGGAAGACAGCGACCTTGCGCGAGAAGTTGCGGTCGGTCGCGTTGACGGCAATCGCCGTCATTGGAAGTCCGAACACCGAGGTCTCGAGCACCGTCTTCTTCGCCTTCGAGTCCGTCTCCACCGTGCAGGCAGTCAAGACGTCCATCTGCGGCGCCGCCTCAAATCGCACACGCGTCCTCGGAACGGCTACGGACAGGGAGTCGATGCGGAACGGACGGTTCACGACCGACTCCCGGACGCTCTTCGCCTCGAGCTTCCCCTCTCCGTTCTCGCGGATCGTCCTCTCGAACGCTGCAGCCGCCGCCTCGCTCGTCGGCTTTGCGAAGGTGACGGTCAGCGTGCGGCGATACGACGCCTCGAGCGGCATCTCGGTTACGCGAAGGTCTGCGAACTTGCGGTAGTCGCAGAGGACTCCGCTCGCGAGCGGCACGCCCTCGGATGACACTTCGACGGACTGCTCGAAATCGGTCAAGGGCGTCGCGACCTTGAGCGCGAGAAAGCGCTCGGGGTTCGATGAGCCAGCCGGAAACTCGGCGTCGACGACGAGCCGTCCGTCCGTCTCCGTGACACGCGTCACCTTGAGCTCACGCCAATCCTTCACCTCGTCGACGACGCGCGTCTTCGCGGCGCGGAAGGCGTATGGGATGTCGCGCCCCTTCGAGTCGCGGACTCGGAGTTCGCTCCTCAAGCCGTCTTCGCGACCCTGTGTCGTCGCCGAGTAGAGCATCGGCTTGACGCTGACGGCGACAGCGCACTCTTCGGTGACGACGCCAGTCACCGGCCAGGTATACGGCTCCTTCGCGGCAAAGGCGGCGAGAGGAAGGATCGCGAGTAGAATCGACTTATGCATGGTCTTCAAACCTTTCCTTGAACTTCATGTAGAGGAATGCGCCGACGATGAGGAGGACGCCCGCGAGCGCGAACAAGGCGACGCGAGCGGGGGTCGCGAGATGTGCGGTGTCCATAAGGAGCACCTTCACGACCGAGACGCCGAGAAGCGAGAGCGCCGTGATGCGTGTCGCGCGGCTGCGGCGGACGATGCCGGCCCAGAGCCCCGCGAACGCGGCGAGAAGCCACGCGACGGAAACGGTGCCCGTCTTGAGCGATGGGAAGAAGACATAGCCGAAGATGCGTGCCTCGCCGGTGAAGAATATGAACGTCACTGCGAGCGCGGCGATTGCGATCGGGCCGACGCGCCTGCGGTACGCGATGAACGCGGCTGCGGCAGGGAGCGACCAAAGACGAACCAGCCGCAGCGCAAACTCGGAGAAATACTCGCCGCCCGAAAGCTGGGTCAGCTGGGCGACCGAACGCTGGCAGTAGGCGAGCGGCGCGTAGTAGAAGAGCCCGCCCGCACCGGCGACAATGAGGAGCAGATAGGAGAGGACGCCAAGTATGCGCTCTCCGCTGCGCGCCTCGGCCTCGGAAGCGGCGACGGCAAGCGCCGACCACGAGACGATGCACCACGGATGGTCGAAAAGAAGGAGTGGCACGATCGCGAGGAAGACGAGCGCGAACACGAGAAGAATGTTCACCGTGGCGCGATCGGCCCAACCGCGGCGAATCGCCAGCGTCGCGACTGCAAGATACGCGGCGACGAGTCCGAGGAGTATTAGCCCCGCGTATCTGCTGGAGAACGATTCGCGAAAGACCGCGGCGAGCCAGGCGAAGTAGGCGACCGCATTGACGCAAAGCCCCGCCCATGCAACTGCGTTGCCGACCTTGCCGCGCGTCTTCGCCCCAACGATGACGCCAGTCATATAGAGCGCGTGGACGACCGAGAGGAACGCGAGGTTCACGAGCACCGCAGACTGTCCACCGCTGTTCAGGTGGGAAGCGCTCCAGATAAAGCACATGACGACGGCCAGCATAGACGCGAGGAAGTCGAGCGCGGACCAGAGGCGCTTGCGCGCGACGTAGAACGCGCCGAGGTTGAGGACGAGGAGGTAGGCGTCGAGCCCCAGCGGGAAGCCGCTGTCGCGTCCGGCGATCACCGGGACGAGATATCCGCCGACGAGCCCCATCACCGCGATGTAGGGCGAACGGAGGTAGACGGCCATTACCCCTGCGCAGAGTGTAACGGCGGCAAGCGCGGCGAACGCGAAGACTGGCGAGGCGATCACGGGCGGGTCGAAGAAGCGGTGGCCAAGCCCGAAGCCGAGGTACAGCGCGACGACGCCAAGCGCGGCGATGGCATGCCCGATAAGTGAATACTTCTCTTTCTTCACGAGCCACGAGCCACCGACGCAGCCGACCATGCCCCAGAAGAGCGTCGCGGCGACGCGCCCAGTCGGGCCCATCCATCCGCGGTCGATCGACAGCTTCACGAAGTAGATGATCGCGCCGACGATCAGCGCCACGCCGATGCGGATAAGCCAGCGCGTGGCAAAGGCGAACTCGTGCGTCATTCCCTTTGGCGCGAAGTCGCCGCGAACGGCGAGCCAGTCCTCGATGCGCATCCAGAACAGGTCTACCGCCGTCGGTTCGTAGGAAACTTTGCGAACGGGAGCAGAAGAATTATCGCGCGGAGACGCCGGCGGCTTGACGACTGGCGAGGGCGCGACTTGCGGATTGGCAACCGGCGACGGCACCACGACCTCTACCTTCTTCTCTGTGTCTCTCGGCACTCGCTCCGCTCGGCTTGGCTCGCTACGAATCGCGAGCCCCGCTTGCGCGGCGGTTACGTGCTTCTGCGTGAGATTATTCACACCAATTCTCTTAGTGAGATCGGCAACCTTGTTTTCGAGTCCACAGACCTTCACGAGTATTACGATAAGCAAAACCGGCACACTCAAGAGAGCGAGCGCAGCAAGTATTATTCCGTCCATCATTTTACCTCCTTCTTACTTATTGTTGTTTTAGACAGGATTTACAGGATTCACAAGATTAGGTTAAGAGCATTTCCAGCAATCCTGTTAATCTTGTTAATCCTGTCTAAAAAGCTCATACAATTACTTCAATTGTTGTTTCACCTTCTCGAACGCCGAGCGCATCTCAGACTCGCGGCCCCACGCCTTGCGAAGCTTGTCCGGGTCGATGATGCGGCAATGGCCTGTCACCTTGTTCTTCTCGAGCTTCCAGCCGCCCGACGAGTCAAGGACGTCCCACCATACCATCGAGTCCATGACATGCCCCTCTACGCCGGGAAAGCCCTGCGGGACCATAACCTTCCCAGACGGCTCCTCGCCGCCGAGGATGCGACGCGCATACTCCAAGTAGAACTTCTCGTGGTGGTTGGCAATGTCCTTAAGCGCCTGGCTCTTCGCCCATATTCCATCGATGCTCGCCTCGCGCGTGATGTTCGTCGGCGTCACGCACTCGACGACATTCGTGCAGGGCGTCGGCGTGCCGTTCGCGCCAAACGCGACAGACCCCTCTCCGCCGACCGTCGCGTAGACGTAGCGAAGAACATGGTCTTTCGGATTGCATACGGCGAGAACGGGAAGCTCCGTCGCAAGTCCCATCTTCGCGAGATCGGGGTCGTTCGCCGGAATCGCCGCGCCCATCAGAATCGCCTGCTTCACCTTGAGCCCGTTCTCGGCGAGACGCGCAAGGACGCGGGCAGTGATGCGTCCGCCGAGCGAGTGCCCGACGAGCGTCAGGTTTGTCCGCGCCTCGGGCGGCATCATCGCGATCTCGAACGCGAAGCGCCACGACTCCTTGTCCGCCGAGTCGACCGAGAGCGGCCACACGAGGTTGTCGCCGTCCCAGTTCTTGAACTCAACGCTCGCCTCGGGAAAGGCGTTCGAGACGCACTCCATAATCCCCTCGTGTGGTTCCGCCGTGCGGAGCCACCCGGGAATGAACCACACCGTCGCCGCTAAAACTGCCATTGTCATTTTGCTCCTTTGATTTTCATGTTTTGTTTCAGACTGGATTGTCGATTTTTTGTTTTAGACAGGATTTACATGATTTACAAGATTAAGACAGCTTCCGTTTCCCGCAATCCTGTTAATCTTGTTAATCCTGTCGAAAACACCTCTCGGCGTCTCTGCGTCTCTGCGCGAGATATCATCCGCGTATTTAGTGTTGTTTGCAGCCTTTGACAGCAGATTTGCCGTGGTCGTCTTGAACACATCTTGTCCAGTGAGGCAGACATCCATCAGCCGAGCGCGGCGGTTCTGCCGCCATTCGTCGAGTCCGAGGTAATAAAATTTTCTCAGCCCCTCGGCAATGACAAACGGCATGATGCCGTTCTTCAGGCACTCCTTCAGCATCAAAAGCCGCCCGACGCGTCCATTGCCGTCCTGGAACGGATGTATCGCCTCGAACTTCACATGGAAGTCGATGATGTCCTCCAGCGTTTTTCCGCTCGCCGCATATTCCCTGACGAGCGCCGCCATCCGGCGCGGCACCTCGCTCGCGGGGCAAGTCTCGCGCTCGCCCACCACATTGTCGAGCCGCTTGTATTCGCCCACGGCAAACCACGCCTTGCGCGAATCGCTCGTGCCGCTCTTGAGCTGCGCGTGAAGACGCTTGATGTAGCTTTCCGTCAACGCCGCGCCAGCCGTCTCGATGACGATGTCAAGGCAGCGGAAATGGTTTGCCGTCTCCACCACGTCATCCACTGGCGTGTCCTCGCCGAGCGAACCAATGGTCTTGGTCTCGAATATCCACCGCGTCTGCTCGTGCGTCAGGCGGCTGCCCTCCATGTGGTTGGAGTTGTAGGCAAAGTCGATTTGTAGCCGATGGTAGATTCCGTTCTTGGTTCCCGAACGCTTCTCCGCCTTCAGCACATCCCAGATCGACTTCGCCCTCACCTTGCGCCGCGTGCTCTGCCCTGGATCGACCGCATCCGCCGGTATAAGCCAGCATCTGCCCTCGATGGTCGCACCAGGAACATGCCCCTTCTGGCACCTTAACCGCACATTACGCGCGGTTTTCCCCCATTTCTTGGCGGCTTCCTCGACAGAAATATACTTTTCTTTATTCATGACTGCGGACATTATACCATGTTTAAGGAAGCGAAACCAGTGGTTTTTGCCATCACTTTTCCTTTTTTCATTTCCGCAACGCCCAGTGTTTGTTCTTTACGAGTTTTATTAGACAGGATTTTCAGGATTGTTTATACCAAACGCCATTAATATTGGCAAGTGTACCTTGCCAATATTGTATAACATTGGCAAGGCGCGCCACACCATCCTAGTGCATGTATCATTTGCTTTTTCACAAGGTCGTTCCTTTCTTTTTTTGTTTTAGACAGGATTTACAGGATTTACAAGATTAAGACAGCTTCCGTTTTCCGTAATCCTGTTAATCTTGTTAATCCTGTCTAAAAAACTTCCCGCGGCTGCCCACGCAAGTATCAATTGCATACTCATGAGTTAGTCCCTTTCGATTTTGTTTTAGACAGGATTTACAGGATTGACAGGATTAAGAGCCTGCGGCTGGCGATACACACGGTATTTGTGTTTGTGCTGAAGAGAGGAAGCACCAAAATTGATCAGAAGCCCATCCTCTATTCCTGTCGCATTAAGATAGTTAACAAGCTGCGCCTCATGGCTGGGATTGATCGTCGTTACGGCTTTCAATTCCAGGATGAGTCGATTTTCTACTATTACATCAGCCCGATAGTCTCCCACACGAACGCCTTTGTAATCAACCGCAATTGGAACCTCCTTTTCGGATTGAATGCCAAGCGCCTCCAATTCGACCATCAAGGCGTTTTTATACACTTCCTCAAGGTATCCAGGGCCAAAGTGACGATGCACTGCCATCGCAGCCCCAATGACCTTATAACATATTTCATCAATATCCATAATTCAAAATCCTGTTAATCTTGTTAATCCTGTCTAAAAACTCCCCGCAATAGCCCGCACAAACATCTTTCGCGCATTCATTTCGTTTCTCCTTTCAGGTTTTGTTTTAGACAGGATTTACAAGATTAAGAATGTTGCTTACGTTTCTCTCAATCCTGTTAATCTTGTTAATCCTGTCTAAAAACATCTTAAGCATTATACCATTTCCCACTCAACTATCTCCAGACGGGGATGAAGAGAAGATCGACCTTCTTGCCCTTCTCGGGATCGTTCTCGTAGCGGAAGAAGCGCCAGAGGAAGGACGTCTTTGAATAGCCGTTCGTCTTCGAGTCGTAGGTGAAGCCCGGGAAGACATCGAGCGCGACATCCCCGTTCTCCTCCTCCCAGTCCCAGAGCTTCCAGAGGACTTTGTGGCTCGTGTAGCTTGTGCCTTTCACCGTGTCCGCGCGATGCTCTCCGTTGTAGAGGAGCATAAGAAGCGATGTATCGCCCTCCTCGCTGTCGGAGATCTTCTCGCGTGTCACCGTGTCAAAGCTAACCTTCCGATTGCTCTCGTGGTTGAAGACGAGCTTGTTGCCAAGCTTGTGCCTTTCCGTCATCTCGTAGCGGTTCGTGGCGCCATATGGAAGACCGCCATTGAAATGCCTGTCGTTATCAGAAACAAGGAAAGCCGTCCGCACGTCCTTTGCCCATACGTCGGTCGCCTGCAACCTCTGTTCGACAGTTCTGTCATATGCTTCCCTTGACGAATTCCAGACACGATTCGTATATGTCGCCGTCCATATCTTGATGTCGTCGGGCAGCTTCTCCGCGTCCATCCATGCCGACTTTGAGCTGTAGCCGACATCCGCCTCCCTCTTGTAAAGCGGGAACATCCAGCCGCCTTCCTTCTTGCCGGACCTGAGCCCAGCGAGCCCCGCCGCGAAATATGTGTTCGTGTATGCCGAGCCGCCGCCGCTCCATCCAAATGGAATGGAATAGAACGACTCACCCTCCTCGCGGAGAAAGAGCGGAAGCGCCCAATTCGTCTTGTGCGAACCCGAAGCATTTGACGATCCTCCGACGAGCCCCGCAAGCGTGAACCAGGTCTTGTCGCACGAATTCGTCTCCCAGTTCGCGCCAGAGAGAAGCGGCAGGGAGAAGAATCCGCGAGTTCCCTTCTTCGCGTCGTCCCAATACGAATAGACCGGCGAGTTGAACTGCGACTCGTCGCGGCAGTAGAGCGGGAAGAGCCACGACGCCTCGCCCGACCTCCCGTAGAGCGGAGTGATGAACGACTCCTTGTTGCGGTAGTAGAGGGGAATGAGCCAGTCGCTGCCGTCCTTCTTGTTGCGCCCGTAGAGCGGCGTTATGTATGTGCGCTCTTCGCCGTCGAAGTAGACGGGGAAGAGCCAGGTGCGGCGCGGGTTGTGCCCGTAGAGGAGAGTGTAGAAGCTTTCGCGGTCGCTGTAGAAAAGCGGGAACACCCAGCTCGCGCCGCCTGTCTCTTCGTTCCAGACATGGCCGCCAAGACCCATGAGAAGATAGAGAAGCCGATCGCCGCTCTTGTGGTCGCGCTCGTAGCCGGAGAGAAGCGGGAGAGAAAACGCCCTGTCGATCTCGCCGTCCGACCCAAGCTGCCGCCAATAGGGAAGCGAAGCGAAAGTGCGCTTGTCGCGCCAGTAGAACGGCACGACCCAGTCGGCGTCACCGCTCTTGCCGCCAATCAGCGTCAGGAACTTCTCCTTGTCCTTATAGTAGAGCGGCAGCGTCCAGTGCGCCGCGGCCTTCTTGCCGAAGAGGGGCGTGAGCGTCAGGCTCTCGTCGTGGTAGTAGAGCGGAATGAGCCAGCTCGCGTCCTTGGTCTGGCCGTAGAGCGGAGTCAAGAACTCGTCATTGGCTTTGTCGTGTGAATAGAACGGCAGCAGCCACGACGCCTGATAGTCGCCGTTAGTGTTCGAGTCACACCCCGCGAGACCGCAAAGGATTCGACTCTTGATGCGGCCGTCATCGGTGTAACGCGAATACGGCAGCGAATAGAAGTCGCCGTCGTCGCAAAAGTAGAACGGCAGGCAGCGATGGTTGGTGAATTTACCGTCGCGGCGATTGAAGCCCGCGAGCCCGCAAAACGCCCAGAACTTGCTTTTCTCTTCGCTCCACGAGGAGCGCTCTCTCGACTCGTAGTAGTAGAGCGGCCAAATCGTGTTCCACAAGTCTCCGCTCTTCTCCCACCCAGCCCAGCAAAGCGGGAAGACGCAGAAGCCGCCATCATCGTCGTCGTCGTTGTCCCAGAAGATCGGGAATACTCCGGCGAACTCCCTGTTCCACCAAACGGCCGGGAAGAGGCAGAAATACGGCTTGTCGCTGTAGCTCTTCCCCCAGAAGAGCGGGAACACGCGGTAGTCCCTGTGCCTCGTGTCGAACTGCGAGACCGGCCAGAGGAAATTGAACTCGTCGTAGTCGTCACCGCTTTGCTTGTACTGCGAGTAGAACGGACGGAGCGCAAGGTGGTCGTCGCCCCATGAGATGAGCGGCCACGCGAGCGACCCGACGGGCTCGCGGTAGTACGCGACCGGCCAGAGGTTCACGCGATCCTCGACCGCGCCAGTGAACTTCACTTCGTTTCCTTCGTAGAACGGCGACGAAGAAAACTCCTTCATCTTGCATCCGCCCAGCAGCATCACGCCGAAAACGGCAGTAATTATCTTTTTCATGTTTTTCTCCCTTCCTTTAAGCTTTGTTTTGTTTTAGACAAGATTTATAGGTTTCTGGTTTTGTTTTAGACAGGATTTACAGGATTGACAGGATTAAGAACCTTTCCCGCAATCCTGTTAATCTTGTTAATCCTGTCTAAAAAACCTTCCCGCGACGCCCCGCGCAAACATCATCCGCGTATTCATGAGTTCGCTCCTTTCGATTGCATTGTTGCGGCTACTTGAATGACCAACCAAGCACAGGGGTTATCCAACCGTTGTGAAAGTTCAAGACCCCGATTTGAAAGCAGGAGCCATCATCTGAAAGGTTGAGTCCGCCAATCTGCAAACGGAAACCTCCATCTGCTCGATTAGCGATGCCGATTTGTAACGAATTCGCGGAACCCTTATCCCAATCAACTTTCCAAAAGTGTGAATTGAATACACCAATCTGCACTGCCGCAGAGTGCTCGTCAAATATATTCCAAGCACCGACTTGAAGACCGCATCCTTGCATCGCATTCAGACAGCCGACCTGAACGCCCCGCAAGTTTGTGGTCACGTTGGCGCCACCAATCTGAAGCCCGTAAACGTCATCCGCGCATTGATAACCAGCACCTGTCTGGACGCCGTATATGGACTCTGCGCATCCGCTTAGACAGCTTGCCTGTAAACCATAGACAGGACAATCTTCTCCACTTAGCAAGCACAACGACAATCCCGCCACATTGTCGCATGGGAATGGCGGTATTGGCCTAGCCATCGTGAGGCAGACAGACACAGGGAACCAGTCGGCAGAACTCGCACCCCATGTGCAATTCGTCAACAGCACCATCGCCGCTACCGCGACGATCCGCGCTACCTTTCGCGCATTCATAAGTTAGTTCCTTTCTTGAAGTACGATTCATTCATGGCTATTGCAAAACCAGACAAAGCCATACATTGAAAGCAGCAACATTACAATATAGAAAACAAAGGCCGTCCATCGCGCGCGGCGTTCATCCACCATCAGGAACACAAGCCCGACGGCGATATACAAAATGTAGGAAACGACGAATAAGAGCAACCGCCACTCACCCGTGACATACCATCCCACAACTTCATAGAGCGCACCTATGACAGCCCACGCCGTAAAATATGGCAAGAACAGAATGCTCACGGCGGCGAAGCCCAATACCGACGGTCCTTCGCCAAACAATAACAATACCCCAGGAATGTAGGAAGCCACAAGCAACATCAGAAACTTCTTCATGCCTCCGCCTTTCTCAATCCTGTTAATCATGTTAAGCCTGTCTAAACCTCTGCGCCTCTGCGTCTCTGCGTTAAAATACACCCACACCCTCGTTATACCACTCTTCAAGTTTCCTATTGAACTCAAGCCGCGTCAAGCTCGACCACTCCTTCACTCGGTCGGTCAGATCCTCGATGTGCATCGTCACGCGGCGGCGCGGAACGAACGGCGACCAGAAGAACCACAGGAAAACGCTCTTGATGAAAGTCGGCACGAACGAGGGCGAAGTCTTGCGCCCCTTGCGCGACCAGATCGACCCCCAGAGTCCGCGCGTCCTGACGCCAATGACGCGCACGCCGGCGGGCAGATCGCCGCAGATATTGTACGCGAGCTGGCGGGTACCAATTTCCTCATGCTCGGACTCGATCTGGATGTGACCCGACGGATAGAAGATGACGTTCCCTCCGTCTTCGAGCGTCGACTTCACGATGTCGCCAAGACCACGAGCAATCGTCGCGCCCTTCACGGTAGCGTGCTTGCGAAGATCTGGCACCGCGACCGCGCCAAGAGTCTTGAGGACATGCGGCGCGACGATGCCGGTGTGGAAGAAGAGTTCGTCCGAAAGCGGCTTGAGGGGAGTCTTCCAGAACGTGACGCCAACCAGCATCGGGTCAACCATCGCCGGGTGATTGGGGAGAACGAGAAGCGGTGTTTTCTTGACAGGATTTACAAGATTAACAAGATTTTCCGGGGTCTGGGGTTTTCCCCCAGCTCTTAATCCTGTCAATCCTGTTAATCCTGTCTTATCCTCGACTTCCACCCGGTACCGCCTTGCGAAGACCCACCGGCCAACGCAGAGAAGAACCGAGCGGTAGCAGAAGACAAACACGAACGGAGCGACGAGAAAAGCAATCGCGAGCAGCAGAAGAAACGCCTTCGGACCGAACGCCCAGCTCACGAGCGCGTAGCATCCGCTCGCCACGAGCATGAAGAGAAACGACACCTGGTTGAAATACGAGAGCATCGTGTTGAGCTTCGGACCCTTCACCACCTTCTGAATCTCGGCGTCGAACGGCAGCTTGAAGAATCCGAGGTCAAACGCCAAAAGCCCCAGCACGACTCCAAATGCCGTGGGCGAAAGCGCCGCGAAGTAGAGAACGCCAAGAAGCGCTGCGGCAATCCAGCCCGTGAGAAGCGTCGCGCCAAGAAGAAAGCGCCGCCTGTCGACAAATCCCGCGACGATCTGCCCTGCGACAATGCCAACCGCCGCACCGCAAAGGAGCACTCCCGTGCCGGTGTCGCTCAAGTTTAGCCCCGCCTCTGCCTTGCCATAGACGAGAAGCCCCATCTGGAGCATCGCCGCGCCCCACCAGAAAATGGAGAGCGTGAAGATGACGGCATTGAGTCCGTCGTAGCGACCGGCCATTCGGTAGGCACGGGCAATATAGCGAATCGGGTTGATGGCGTGGAAAGAGCGGTTGAGCTCCTCTTTCGCCCTGACTGTGTAGCTCGCCGCAAGGCCAAGCACGGCGAATGTCGCAAGGCAGCAGTAGGCGAGATTCCACTCGGGATGGCGGACTTGAAGGTCGGCCACAAGGCCACCCGCCACCGTGCCGAGCAGCACGCCGAGAAACGAGACGCCCTCCATGCCGCCCATGCCGGTCGAGATTCTCTCCGCGCCGCCGATGTCGCGCACAAGCGCGTACTTGGCAGGCGAGTAGAGCGAGCTTTGAAGCCCCATCAGGAGAACCGCGCCGATGACGAACCACGGTGAGTGGAGCGCGAAGCCCGCAATCGCAACGACCATGATCGGAAGTTCCGCCCATTTCGCCGCACGTACGATCCGACGCTTCGGCCACACGGCGGTCAGCCGGTCGGCAAGCGGCGAACAGAGAATGTAGGGCAGGACGAGCATTCCCGCGACAACACTCGTCAGGAGCGACCGCACGCGCTCGTCTGCGATCCATCCGATGACGGTCAGGCACGCCAGCGTCTTCAGGAAGTTGTCGTTCAGCGTCCCGAAGAAGTTTGTGACGTAAAGCGGTAAAAAAGAGTTTTTCATTACTGCTGCTCCCGATTGTTTAGCCGTGTAGAACGTGTAGATCGTGTAGAGATTCCTACTTGTCCGTGTCCACCATTGAGACCGGTACTCCGTCCACAAAACTCTTGATCAGTTCATAGTAGTTGTCAAAGCCCATGTCGTCGACGAGCGTGTTATGGTCGCCGTCTTCGACTGAGACAAAGCGCTTCGGCTCGTTGGCAAGCTTGAATAGCGCCTGGCCTTGCGAATACGGAATCACCCTGTCGTCCGTACCATGAATCATCAGCACGCGACACTTCACATCGCCGATGCGCTTCAAGTTCGGAAACGGATCGACCGGCAACAGGCGCACACGAGTGAAGACGCGCGGCGCGGAAAGAAAAGGCGCCTCAAGAATAAGCCCGCCACAGGGCTTCGTCGCCGCGAGCTCGGTCGCGGGGCCAGTTCCAATGGAAAAGCCGTCGACGATGATGTCCTCGGGCTTGAAGCCGCGCGTCTCGACGAGCCAGTCATAGAGCCGGTGGACATTCCTGTAGCACCCCGCTTCGTCGGGCGAGCCGTCGGAAAGCCCATAGCCGGGATAGTCGACTGACGCGACCGTGTAGCCGCCTTCCGCGAGCAGTTCCAGCATATCAAGCGTCGAGAGCGCGTCCTCGGCGTTGCCGTGGCAGCGGATAATCGCCTTCTTGCCACGCTCGGGGCCATAGACAATCGCCGCCACCTTCACGCCATTCGTACCGATGTCGACATATCCCCTCGTAGTCACATTGTATCTACCCTTCACAGGATGGAACATCAGTGAATTGATGCACCCCGTGCCGATGAGGAGCAACAGCACGACCACGACTGCGATTATCCTCACTGCAGATTTAAAAGCATCCTTGATCATCATTGCATTCCTTTCAATCTATTTCAGCCGTGTAGAACGTGTAGATCGTGCAGATCTTTCTACATGTTCTGCATGTTCTACATGGTTAACTTACTAACCGACATAAACACCTGTTCGCAGATGTTGTCCGTGACCTTCTCGGCCCAAGCGCGATTGTCGACGCCCGCAGGACGGAAGGACTTGTGCCATTTGACGTCCGCAAGCGCATAGACCGAAACTTGCGCCCAGATGGACGTCGTCAGAAGCTCCAGCCGCTCTTCATCCTTCACCTTCATCGCAAGGAGTTTCCTAAGCCCTTCGTAGACAGGTCGGCCAAACGCCTCCTTGAACTCGTCGTGGAATTTCGTCGGCCGCGAGACCTCGTGACGAAAGAGACCCGCGCAGAGCTTCTGAGCGCGCTCGGTCGGGAGCGTCATGAAAAGCATGTCGTCAATCCACTCCCTGACGGCCGCGCGCCACGACTTCTCGTCCTTTACACCGTCTGCAAGCGCGGCGAGAGGAGCGCCGAGGTCGCCGAAGAGCCGCTTCGCGACGAGGCGGTAGAGCGCCTCCTTGGAGCCGAAGTAGCGGTTCATGAGCGCCGAGTTCGCACCCGCGCGGCGGCATATCTCCCGCGCCGAGGCGAGCTCGAAGCCCTTGTCGGCAAACTCCTGCTCAGCCGCCGCGAGTATCGCCTCGCGCGTCTCCACGCCGTCCTGCCGCGCCTTCCTCGCTCTTTTCAGCCGCATCTCGAAATCTCCTTTTATCGTAATCACGCGATTACTTTATCATAAAACGTCCGCCCCTGTCAATGGCGAACTGGAAAAAATTTATTTTCCTGCAAGTGCGGCCTTCAGCCGCTCTTCCACCTGCGCGGCGGATATGCCGCGGAGAAGTATGCGCTTTTGCTTCGAAGTCTCGCCGCTCTTGAAGACTACGGCAGACTTCGCAAGAGCGAACTCGTCGGCAAGCGTCTCCACAAGTTCCTTGTTTGCCTTCCCGTCGACAGGTGCGCAGCGTATGCGCACTTTCACGGCATCGCCCATGAGCGAGTCGATCCCCGCCCGCGACGAGCGCGGCTGCGCCCGGACGCTTATCACCACGCCCTCAGGCGTCTCGGAAAGGCATCCCATACTACGAATTGCGCCAGCTGGCGAACGACACGAGCGGCGCCGTCTCGTCTGCGGTCGTCGCTATCGACGGCTTCAGCGTCTTGCAGCCGATTGCGGCGAGGTCGCGCTCAAGCGCGGCATACTGCGCCTCGTCCTCGTATGTCCCGACGATTGCGCCGCCCGAGCCCGCGAACTTCGCGCTCGCGCCGCTCTTCCGCGCCGTCATCACCATGCGGCGGTTTTCCTCCGCGACATTGAAGATGCGGTCGCGGAGATTGAAGTTCGCGTCGACGAGCGCGGGGATCTTTTCGGGGTGGCCGGCGAGAAGCGCGTCGCGCCCCTGCTGCGCGATGTCCGCGAACTCCGTCATCGCCGCGAGGACGTCGGCGTTCTTCGCCTCGAAGAGCCGCTTCACCTCCTTGTGCGCCTCGCCAGACTCCTCCGCGCGCGCCGCGTCGTAGGAGACATAGAGCTTCGGCATTAGCGCGGGGTCGATGCGCTCGTACCTTCCGCGATTGTTCGCCTCGACGAACGACTTCTCGAAGTCCATGAAGACGACGCCGTTGTACATCTGGATTACGCGGTCCTGGAAGCCGCAGTTGATGCGAAGCTCCTCCTTCTCGGCCTCAAGGCAGATCGTCGGCGCGACTTCGAGCGGAATCTCAACCTCGTAGAATTTCATCAACGCCTTGAGCATCGCCGAGCATATCGCCGACGATCCCGAGAGCCCGACGAGGCGCGGGATGTTGATCTTGTACTCCGCCGTGAAGTTGCGCTTCGGCAACGTCATGCCGTTCCTGCAGCAGTACTCGTAGAATCGCTTCGTGACGGCCTTGAGGAGCCGTATGCCGCCATAGTAGCCGTAGAGCCGAAGGTCGCGCACAAGCTGCTCTGGCGAGTCGAACGTCGCATCGTCAACCTCGCCTGGAACGAACCTAAGCCGCGACGATTCCGTGAGCGCAAGCTCCACGCCGAAGTTCGAGAACGCGAACGACACCGTCTTCCCGAAATATCCATCCGACGGATTCCCCAAAAAACCCGCCCTCGCGAAGCTCCTAGTTTTGATTGATTCCACGATATGCCTCCAGTGCTGCAAAATAGCCGTCGGGATTGCCGATGTCCTGGCGCTTTCCGGGATAGACGTATGCGTAGGCGTCGCGCTCGGAGAGCATTCGCCTGATTGCGTCGGTGAGCTGTATCTCGCCGCCCTTCCCAGGCGTCTGCGTCTTCAGGTAGCCGAAAATCGCGGCAGGGAGCAGATATCGCCCCGCGACCGCGATGTCGCTCGGCGCCTCCTCGACCGCGGGCTTCTCGACCATATCCACGATGCGGTCGCCGTCGAGTTTCATTATCCCGTAGCGCGAGACCTTCTCCTTCGGAACTCTCTCGCAGCCGATTACCGCCGCGCCAGCGTGACGCTTTGAAACCTCCACCATCTCCTTCGCGGCGCAGCATCCGACAACAAGCGCGTCGCCAAGAAGGATGAGAACATCGTCGTCGATCTCCGCCTGCAGTACCGCGTGGCCAAGCCCCTTCTGCTCCTTCTGGTAGACGAAACGGATGTCGGGCTGCCCTTCAAAATACTTTCTAATTAACTCCTTGCCCTCGGAGATGACGATCACCACCTCGCTCGCGCCCGCCGCACGCGCCTCGTCGACGATCAGCTCAAGCGCCGGCTTCGCGCCAATCGGGAGCATCTCCTTCGGCACGACGCGCGTCACCGGGAGGAAGCGCGTTCCGAGCCCTGCCGCCGGAATTATCGCCTTCATCTGCGTCCGCCTCCCTTCTGTCCGAAGTCCGCCTGGCGGCGGCCCATAAACGACTTTCGCCCGAACGGACGTCCGCCGCGGCCCTTCTTCTTCCCATGCCCCTGGCCGTATCCCTGCCCGCGCCCCTCGCCCTGGTTCGCGGGACGCATCCACGCGGGCGGCGGCAGGTCCGGCTGCGCCTCGAATGGATGATCGCGGTCAACGGGAATCGACTTCCTTATGAGGCGCTCTATCGCCTTGAGCTGGCCGCGTTCCTCTTGCGTCACGAACGAGATTGCAGCGCCCGACTCGCCCGCGCGCGCCGTCCGGCCGATGCGGTGGACATACGACTCGGTCTCGAGCGGCAGCTCCATGTTTACGACGCACGAGACGTCGGGAACGTCGATGCCGCGTGAGGCGATGTCGGTCGCGACAAGTACGCGCACGTCGCCGCGGCGAAACCCCTCGAGCGCGCGAGTACGCTGGCCCTGCGTCTTGTCGGAGTGGATTGCCGCGCAGTTTATTCCGGCGCGGGAAAGCTTCTTCACGACGCGGTCTGCGCCGTGGCGCATCTTCGTGAAGACGATAACCCTGTTCCACTCGGGATGCTGCTCGAGGAGATGCGCGAGAAGCGCGTCCTTCTGGCTCTTCGCGACGAACATCACCTTCTGGTTGATCTTCTCGACCGTCGGCGTCTCAGGCGAGATCGTGACCGATGCTGGATCATGGACGAGCTCGCCCGCGAGCTTGAGGACAGGCGGCGGCATCGTCGCGGAGAAGAAAAGCGACTGGCGCGACTTCGGGAGTTTCGAGATTATGCGCCTGATGTCCGGGAGGAAGCCCATGTCGAGCATGCGGTCTGCTTCGTCGAGAACGAAGCATTCAACCTGGTCGAGATAGAGTATTCCCTGGTTCATCAGGTCTATGAGCCGCCCCGGGCACGCGACGACGGTCTCCGCGCCCTTCTTGATGTCCTTGACCTGCCCGTACTGGCTGACGCCGCCGATGAGACTCGCAAACGGCAGCTGCGCGTACTTCGAGTACCGCTTCACGTTCTCGGCAGTCTGCACGGCGAGTTCGCGCGTAGGCGAGAGGACGAGCGCGCGCGGGTGGCCGATATGCCGCGGCCGCCGCACACGGACGAGGTGGTTCAGTATCGGCAGCATGAACGCCGCCGTCTTGCCAGTCCCGGTCTGTGCGCAGCCGATCAGGTCGCGCCCGTCGAGAAGATAGGGAATCGCCTTTTCCTGAATCGGCGTCGGCGTCGTGTAGCCCGCGTCCTTTATCGCGTGCTGCAGCTTCTGGTCGAGCCGCCCGAATACGGTGTTCTCAAACATGTCTCTTTCTCCTGGTCCCTCGCGTCACGTCTGGTACGGGCCGAGGAACGCCTCCTCGAAGTCGTAGCCGCCGATAAAGCTCTCGTGCGTGTCGTTCTCGTCCTTGCCTATGCGGTGCGATTCCGCGAGGTTGAACATCATCTCGCCAATGTCCTCGCACGACTTGAGTCCCCACTCCGTGAGGACGCGGTAGGCGAGAGGCCCGAACTGGTCGAGCGCAGTCTCGCGGAACTCGTCCATTATGTCTTCCGCATTGGCATGAGCGCCGTCCTTTGTGAGATAGTGGACGACATCCATCAAAAGCGCATAGGCGCGGCCGTTATAGCGGTCGTCCTTCGCCACGATGTCCTCAAATGTGTCTGCCTCGAAGTCGATCTCTTCCATGACGCCTATTATACCAAAAGCGCGGCAGGGTCAGGACACGAACGCAAGGACCTCGTCCTTGCCCATGTATCCGATCTTCTGCGCGGCGAGCTCGCCGCCCTTGAAGAGAAGAAGCGCTGGGATAGACATGATTCCGAACTTCGCCGCGAGGTCGGGGCTCTTGTCGACGTTCACCTTGCAGACCTTTAGCGCACCTTCCCTCTCCTTCGCGACCTCCGCGACGACAGGCCCGAGCATCATGCAAGGCCCGCACCACTCGGCCCAGAAATCGACAAGGACGGGAACCTCGGAGCGAAGCACCTCTTCCTCGAAATTACCGCCGTTTACATTGACCTCCATCTCATCTCTCCTTTCCCGGCGTGTTCACCGCGCCGATGCCGCCGGGACAATCGAGACAATCCGCAAGCCCCAGCTCTGCAAGCGGACCCATTACGAAATCGCGCATCCGCGCACGCGGATGGGGAAGTGTCAGTTCAGGATCGTCCGACACCATGCCGCCGAAGTCCACGAGGTCGATGTCGATTGTGCGCGGCCCGTTGCGAACGGTGCGAATCCTCCCGAGCGAATCCTCCACCGCGTGCATCCTCTTGGAGAACTCCCGCGCCGAAAGCGCCGTCTCGAACACCGCGACCTGGTTCATGAACTTCATGGCGGCGAATTCGGGCGGAACGTCGACCGGCTCCGTCTCGACGACGCCGCTCGCCGCGACAAGTTTCGTCTCCGGGAACGCGGCAAGCGCGTCGACCGCGCGGGAAAGGTACTCCACGCGCGGCTCGATGTTAGACCCGAGCGAGACAATCGCCCTGACTCTCCGCTCCTCTGCCTCCATGCGAACAGTATACCAAAAATCCGCCGCGGCGGCTTTGTTTTATTTTCAGTATGGCGCTTTGATTCGCTCGTATTTCATGTTGTTGAAGTCATGCAACTTTTTGGGGGCCGCAAGGAATCCTTTGCATCTCAACGAATAGATCGCTCCATTCGCAGCAAAGACTACTCGAGCGCGCGGCCTATCATAGTCCGCCCAGCTCCAGTCCGCGCCATCGACAACCACTTGTCCGGAATCGTCACAGATCACATGTCGCTCCCAATAGCACCCATGCCCTTCCCCCGGCGAGCCGCAAATAAAGAACTTCTTCAGCGTCATCCCTCCGTCGAGCGGCTTCTCGAACACTTCTTTCGGAAGCGCATTCCATCCATCGCGCACCAACCGGGGGAAATAGACCATTGGACACTCCCCCTTGTATTTCCAGTCGCTACAAGATTCCGGCGGCGCAACCTCGACAAACCGGCCGCCGCCAATCTTTGCGACAGAGCCACCGGGCGCATGGTTGATGGCGACCTTTCCATTGTCGACAAAAAGGCCTCCGCCGTTCCAGCCAGTCCCATTGAACCAAAGGGAAACGGCCCTCAAATACGGAACGCGTGATATTGCCGTCCAGCTACAGTCCGAATACTCCCCCGTCTTGATCTGACGCTCTCTCTCTCGCCGGGTGGCCGTATCGTTGACTATTCGCTCCATCCGCTGGTAATACCGTTCCCCATGAAACCACGAAATCTCTCCCAGCTCCGCCTTTATCCGGGACTCGATGTACTCGTCCATCGAACTTCCCCGCCCATACTTCGCGGCAAAATAGACGAGATGCCTGCCGTCCGGCGAAATGTCGCAGCGATAGGGATAGAAGCTTCCGTAGAACCACTGCCCGATATCAAAACTGTCTGTCTGCAAATCCCATTTCAAGACGGCGGTCTTGTTCGACGGGCCTCGCCTGAACACGACCGCCGTATCCGATTCGCGCGCCAGTATCGCATGGATACGCGCAGCAATCAAATGGGGAGACTCCCCTTTGGCGTTGCTCTTTTTATCACCCATTTCGTTACTTTCCGTCACTTTCCTCATTTTCAACGACTTTGGGCATATTATAACGAAACTGCCACGCCGAAATCAACCACGCAAGCCACCAACAACGCCCAAACAGGCCTTTTACAACGGTTCCGCGGGGTCTGTCCCCAACTGCTCCTCAACAAGGTCCACGCGACCGGTCGGGGTCAGGAAGTAGGTGTCGGGGTTTGGCGTTGGCATGCCGTTCCGAAAGATATAATTACGTCGCAATAATTTGCGCTCCAACCTCAACGCATCGCCATTGGAGCGAATAAGCACGACTATCTTCTTGCAGAAGTCAAAGCAGCTTCCGCCTCGTTCCTTTGGACATGTCAACGTCACGTTCCAATGGCGTTCCCCGCGGTACAGGAGTTCGCGAGGATCCACGTTGTCCGTGAAAACCACGGGGAAGTAATCGTCGGCTGGCGAATTGACTGCTATGCACCAGATGTTCGTGTAGCGACCGATGGCATTTTTTACGTCATCGTGGGCTTCAATCAACGCCTGCACGAACTGCGCCGAATTCGTGAAGCCCGCCGGATCAACCCATGGTCTACCCGCTTCTCGATCTATACTGTTCTCTGCCATGCATGCAAGCAGGCTCCTGCCAAGCATGCTTAGTTCGTGGCTTTTCGAACGATAGGCCATCATTCTGCAACAGCCCATTTCGGGAAGACCAACCAGAAAACCAACAACCAAGCACACTGTCACAAACACTGCAATGCTACGAATTGACAAGCCAAAGTCACCCAACTCGAAATACCACCGATTCGACACCGGCAAATAGAGAAGCACAAACGGCGCGACCAGAAACATCGAACACACAATGCATCCAACTATCGTGTACACGTTCGCAGACACACGTGAATATGCAATGAGTCCGAGCAGAATCAGCAGCAGAATAACCGTGTTTGCAAGGAGAAACAAAGTTCGGCGTCCCCGCCGCAACGCAACAACCATGCCGATTAGCATCACAATAGGCAACGAGCTTATATACAGTGAAGACTCAAGCCTCATAACTTTACTCATCGGCAAAAGCGACAACACCGCAAGCGCGACATACACCCACCCGAGGGCTTCGACGATCTTGGCTGGCAAAGGCTTTTTCATTTCAGGTTCTTACCGCTGGCATTCACCTGCGGAGGTACTGGTTTCATCACGCGACCGACAAAGAGAATCAGACCTGTACTAGTCTCGCGGATTAGGAACAGAAACGGGCGGTCGGCGACGAAGAGGCGCGGCGGCTCCTCAATACATGCTTCCGCCATGGGCGCAAAGGTCGCGGCAGCGGCTTCGGTGCCGACTTCATCGACCGTAATGTTGGCCTTCTGAATAGCGGCACTGACAAAGAGCTTCGGCGCGATGCCGGAGAAGTCCGCTCTGACAGGGTCGAACGCTGCACCCATGCCCATGACTGTGAGCGCCTTCGTCAAGTCATGCTCGCTGCTAAAGTCAAACTTCGGCAGTGCAAGGGTGGCCTTGCCGGTCCAGCGGTTCGCGGCAAATCGATCAAGCCATGAGCCGGAGAACTTCGCCTCTACGTCCGCGAGCGTGTTGGAAGGCGACGGCAGAAGCACGAGCATTTCTGCCAAATCATATCGATAGGGCAGGCACAGTACGGCACACTCAGGAAGGTTGAAAATTGAAACGGTACGCATGTCATGGAGAAAGGGAACCTTGACATCGCCGCCAGGGGCATGGAAAATCTGATCGTATGTAGAGCACTTTTCGAACGGATTCTTCCACTTGGCCTGGAAGTAGATAGTGTCTACGGCGACGAGCCGCGTGAGCGGATCGTCGAGGATGGGCGGACCGAAGAGGTTAGGGATGCGACCGTGAGTCTTTTCAGCAACAAAGGCGTTGATTGCCTTGCGCCCCTTGGCGCCCATCTTTGTCGTGCGAACCTCGGCATCGAAGGCGCGGCGCGCACGGGCGACGAACTCGTTCGCGACATCAAAGCCTGGCGCGAGCCAGAGCGAATCGGAGACGGAGAGCTCAAGCGAAACATCCTCGTCCGCGGCGCTGGCAAGCGCAGTGTGCGCCTTGCGAAACGTCGCGGCGGTTTCATCGGGAGCGGGAGGCTCGGCGCCACCGAGCTGCAGGG
>CACYNF010000012.1 GCA_902775595.1 uncultured bacterium
TCCGCCCATCGCTTCCATAAGACCGGCGACGTCATGTACTACGCTCCACGTCCAGTGCAGCGAATTGCCTTCGACGAAATCGCCGTCGCCCCACTTGATTGGATTGAAGTCGTCGCGGAACTTGCCGTCGCGCCAGCGCCCGTTCGCGAGACGGTGCTTCGGGTCAATCACGTTGCGCGAGTTCCCGGCGTTCTTTCTGTACTGCGCCGTCTCCTGTTCGCTCTTGCCGATCGCCTTGCCGAACTGCCAGATACACCAGTCGTCGTAGGCGTATTCGAGCGTGCGCGCGACCGTTCCATGCCGGCCGTGGTCGTGCGCGACATAGCCGAGCGAATTGTAGTCCGCGACGCCCCAGCGACCGGTCGCGCCCTGGTTCGGATGCTGGTTGTTCGCGCCGTGGACAAGTCCCTGCCACAGCGTCTCGGCATCGGCATTCCCGCGCGCGCCGCTGAGCCATGCGTCCGCGATGACGCTCGCGGAGTTGTTGCCAGTCATGCAGTCGGAAAGCCCTGGGCTCGACCACTCCGGAAACCATCCGGCCTCCTTCCAACTGTTCTCGAGCCCCTCTGTCATCAGCGCGTTCACCTCGGGATAGGCGAAGTTGAGAAGCGGGAAAAGCGCGCGGAACGTATCCCAGAATCCCGTCCCGACATAGAACGGTCCCTCGAAGACGCCGCCGGGCGTGGGGCTCCGGTGCACCGCCTTCTTCGTTCTCGCATCAATGTCGTAGTACGCGCGCGGGAAAAGCGACGCGCGGTAGAGCGCCGTGTAGAACATGCGCTTTCGGTCGATGTCGGGCGTCTCGGCCTTGAAGCGTCCGAGGACGCTGTTCCAGACCTTTGCGGACTCCGCGCGCACGGCGTCAAAGCTCCTGCCCGAGACCTCGGCCAGATTGGCGACGGCATATTCGCGGTCGACAAAGCTGGATGCCATCCGCGCCGTAAGCACGTCGCCGCGCCTCGCGGGGGCGAAACGGACGCAGCACCATGAGCCGCCGCCTTCGACGGACACGATCTCGCGGTCGAATTCGACGACGAACCGATTGCCGAAATCGTCTGCCACAGGCGTCGCGCGGCGTGCCGAAACACCATAGACCCGCCGCTTCTCTCGGTCGACCTCGACCTTTCCGTCACCGCCCATTGCATCCACGACGAAGCCGGGCTTCTCGGCATCGCCGTATGTGATGCGCATGACGCAAGACCTCTTGGCTGCCGTCAGCTCAAATCCGATGTCGCTGTCACCGAGGTAGACGCGGTAGTAATCTGGACGAATCGTCTCCGCCTTGTGGCTGAAATGGCTGCGGCGGCTTTCCATCTTCTCGTCAACCGGGCCCGAAACGGGGACTACCGTGACCTGACCGAAGTCATTCATCCACGGACTCGGCTGGTGCGTGAGGCGCATGCCGTAGAACTGCGTGCCCGTGTAGTCGTAAAACCACCCTTCGCTGTGTCCGGGCTTGGTGACAGGCGCCCACATGGGACCGCCCCACGGACGGCAGATGGCGGGATACACGTTGCCCGCCGACAACGCGAACGAATTGATCGTACCCGTCGTCGCACGAACATAATCGAGAGGCTGCGAGTCGGCATGCGCTTCTGCGGCAAGGGCAATCGCACCTGCCGCCGCGACCACGGCTATTTTCATTTTGTCTTGCTTCTTTCTTTTGGACGCCGCGCATCGTGTCTGCGACGCGGCGGCGTGGACTGGGTTGTGCTCCGGATGGTCGAGGCGCGCTCGACCAAGGTCGCGTTCATGTATATCGTGGAAGGAGGGAGGGACGGATCGGCCATTCGGCGCAAGAGGGCTGCAAAGAGCGTCTGCGCGAGGCTCGCACAGGGCTGGCGTATGGTCGTGAGCGGAGGATTCTGAAGGGACGCGAGAGGTATGTCGTCAAAGCCCGCTACCATCAAGTCTTCCGGCACCCGCATGCCTAGCTTCTCCAGCGCGGCCATGAGCCTTATGGCGAGAAAGTCGTTTCCGCATATTATCGCGTCGGGGCGGTTACGCTTGCCGAGGATTCTGCTGAGCGCGGCCGTATCCTCCGGCATCGAGTAGATAGCGAAGTCGTGCGCCGCGCATCCTGACATCGAAACGGCGTACTTCACGCCCTCCATACGGCCGAGGACGCTCAAGGACCAGTTGTCCTCCATCATGAAGGCGATCCGTTTCGCCCCGCTGCGGACGAGGCACTGCCCGATAAGCCGCCCGGCGTCGAAATTGTCTATGCCGACCAGGTCGTATTCGCTCCTCTCCGGCGTGGGCACTATGTCGTAGTCGAAAAGCGCAACAGGGATGCCCGCCTTGTCGAACAGCGAAAGGACCGAGCGGTTCACAGCAGGGCTGTCGCCCGGGAAGTCTATCGGCTGGTAGATGACTCCGGAAACGCCTTTGTCGACCAGGTTCCGCGCGATGCGAAGGAGTTTCTCCTGCCAGTTCACCGCGCCGTCGGGCAGAACTTCGACCATCTCCACGCCGTATCCGTTTCTCCCTGCTTCGCGCGCGAACTCCGCTATTATAGTCGGAAGGACGCCTCCCTCCCCTTCGCGAAAGGCGCCGGTTATCATTATCCCGATTTTCCCGCCCATCGTCCTCGCGCGGCGCGACACGTACATGCCCGAGCCCTGCCGCGCGAAGATGTAACCCTCGGCCTTCAGCTCGTCGAGAATGGACCGTATGTGCGTGCGTGAAACGGAAAAGCGGCGCATGAGGGCCCTCTCGCTCGGAAGCTTCCCGTTTGCGTAGCGTTTTTCCAATATGTTCCTGCGCAGCTCCTCAAATATCGCGCTGCGCTTCGTTCCACTGTCGTGTTCGTCGCGATTCATTATATTCACTCCTGCGCTTTACAAAGTCACCTTATTTTGACTTTGAGGCCTTCATACTTCTCGCGCCACACGTTTCGCCGCTCCATGGCGCTCCATTCGCCGTCCTGCGAGAGAACGCGGGCGCAAAGCGTGGCAGGGACAAGCGGCGGACGCACTGGAGCCGAGTAGCGCACTGCGCCGCCAGACACCGTCCCGTCCTCCGACATGGGATCCGAACCGTCTAAAGTATACAAAATTTCGCCGTTCCCTGCAAGGGCAAACGTGCCGCCCGCCGAAACCGGGCATCCATCGGCGAGAGCCAGCCCGTCCGCACCGAGTACGACTGGCGGATCGACGCTTGGATACCAGCCCCTCGCCCTGTACTGCGCAAGCATGAAGGGCATGCGGTTTTCGATGAACTCACGGCACTCGCCGCACGCGGCGAGCCAGGTCTCGCGCGTCTGCCCCTTGCGCGCCCACCGCGCCGCCTCGGCCACGACGGCATCGTCGATTTCCGCCATGCGCGACGAAAACCGCGCCCACACGGCGTCGCACGTCAGCGCTCCGCCCTCCCGCAGACATTCCCTGTAGAACATGTCCGCGAACGCCATGCGGTAGCGGACGTTGCCGCAGAGTTTCATGTGGAGCTCCGACGGCGTGAAGTTGACGACGGACGCGAACGTCCGGTGTCGCTCGGAAGTCCCGTAGCCCGTAGGATCCTGGTCGTAGCGGCAGTATGCAGCGCGCTTGTCCGTCGAGTCGGCCGTTCCCATCGAGTGCTCGGCGTCGTGGCGGAGAAACACGAAGCCGTCGTGCCCCGCGCCGTCAACCCTGTCGCGTAGCGCATAGAGGTTGTTGGCGTGGTTTCCCCATACGGACGCCGGGGAGTCGGCGTCCACCGTATAGTGCGCCACAAGCATGTACGCCATGACGTTCACCGGATCGAGCAGCACGGGGTATGCGGGGTTGCGCGTGCCGTCGGGGTTCAGGCCCTGCGCCCTCATGTAGTTCGCGTCGTCGAAACCGAGATCGGCGAAGTCGCAGAGCGCGCGGTATGCGTCTATCGTGCCTTCGCTCGCGCCGAGAATGTAGTCCGACGTCTTTACGACATCCCAATCCTCCTTCTCCCCGCCCAGATAGGTGGAGGCGAAGTTCTCGTCGCCGCGTTCCTGAGTCTGGTAGAGACCCCAGTAGACGCCGTTTATGAAGAGGTGCAGGTAACGGCTTCTCGTATAGGCCACGCCGAGGTCGCGCTGCGTGTCGCGCGAGAACACCTCGTGCACGAACGTGTCTTTCATTGAGTCCTCGTTCGCCCACGAATAGTTCTGCGAAGTGCGCAGATCGACCTTGTCGAACTTCGACGCGCCTTCGTCGCCGAAAAGCGGATATTCGAGCTTTGAAAGTCCGTAGGAGCTGCGGAAAAAGAGCCGCAGCGAATGCTTGGCGTAGCTCTTCCCCCGGCTCGCCCCTCCGCGGATCCTCAGTCCCGCAGGGGCCGAGAAACCGTCGCCTCCCGAAGCCGGTGTGATCCATTCGACCATCGTCGCGCGCTCCCACTCGCGCCCGTCGCCTTGCGGGTTCACGTATATGCCAGTTTGGGAATCGAAAAGATTCGCCGGATCTATGACAATCGAAACGGTGTCGATTCCGTTCGTGAACGAGCGCACCAGCCTTTCGCCGTCTTTCCCGTTCACGACAGACTGGTCCATGCCGTAGCGGAACGCATGCCCGTTCACCTCGCCGTCCGCGGGGAACCCTTCGGGGACCGATGAATCCTGCGACAGCACGTCGTCGAGGAAGATGTACGTCGCCGCGTTGTCGCGCTGGAGTATGCTTTGTCCGTCGACCGCCGCTGCGCGCAGGCATGTCGTCGAGGAAACTGCGACCGGTCTTTCGTAGAGCGTGCTTGCCGATGTCGGCGACGTGCCGTCGAGCGTGTAGCGTATTTCCGCCTCGCCGTTGGCCGGACAAGAGATTTCGACTTCGAAGGAATCCGTCTTGTAGCCATGCGCGACGGAGAATTCGACCGGATCCGTCGGCGCCGTGTACTCATCCTCGGCGTTATCCGCGCCCGGAGTGGGGGCTTTGTAGTAGACTAGACCGCCAGACTGTCCAATCCCCTGAGAAAAGTCCTTTATCGCCTCGGTGAAGTCCACCCTGTGCACCAGTCCTCCCGCGGTGTCGGCGATGAACAACGGCTCTCCGGAAGAGGAAAGTCCGATGCGCACATACGCCTCGCTCTCATCGAACGATTCGTACGACTTGTCTGCCCAGACAATCTTGCAGCCTCCGGACGGAATGGTGCAGTCTCCTTCTATCTTCGTCCACTTCGAGATTTTCTTGTCGGGGCCGTCGAAAAGATACCAGCCTGCGAGGTCTACTTCGAACGGCGCCGAATTGCGTATTTCGATCCAGTCGAGCTCCTTGCCGCCCCGAGCGGTCGCGAGCGTGTCGCCGTTCGACGCCATTATCTCGTTTATGCGTATGACGTCCTTCGCCGCATAGACGCGCGGGAGCGAATCCTCCGGACAGACCGAATCCTCATAGCCCACCGCGTAGCCGGCGTATGGCGAGCCTATCAAATAGCCTGTCTCTGCGGCGAACTCCAGCGTCGCCACGCTTCCGGCGGGGGCAACGAACGCGCCGCTTGAGTCCTTTTCCAGCGCCGTGCCCGCGACGCTTGCGGAGACGAGCGCGGCACCCTCGACCGCAGGGCACGAAAACGCGACGGTCGCACCGTCGCTTTCGTAGTCTCCGGCAAGGGAATCGACGCTACTGACGCCGCCAAAGGCGAACGAGGCTACTTCCGCAGCGTCGCCGCCGAAAGCGAGCGGAATCCATTCCCGCGAGGACGCATCGACGAGGACAGTTTGGCCTATGCAATATCTCGCGACAAGCGAATCGCCGGAAAGCCTGAACGAAACCGAGATAGACACGGCATCCCCGCCGTCTGGAGCCGCCCCCGAAAGGCGCGCCCATGTGTTAGTGCCGTCTTCTTCGGCAAGACACCAGAAACTGCCGTCGAACGCTGCAAGTGAAACGCCGCCTTGCGGCTCCGGGAGATATTCTCCGCATTCCGTAGGAGCCGAGAAGCGGACCGTCGCGACACGGTCCGACGCCGGACGAGCTGCGACCAGCGAGTATTTGAGATTGTCCGCGTCCGACGATCCGGTCCATTCTCCGCATCCGGGGACGGACGCGTCGAACCACACGGCCGCGATTACCGCAAGAACAATCACCTGTCCCCTTTCCGCTCGCGGACTGGACTCATTTCAAACTCCAGCTTTCCGCCCTTTGCGACATCCTTGTGCCTCAAGACGAATCCCGCAAGCGGACGACCGTTTAGCCTGACGGACTTCACGTACTTGTTTTCGCGCGAGAGGTTCTTCGCCAAGACGGTGAACCGCTTCCCGTTCCCGACATCGAACGACACCTTCGGCAACTGCGGAGCGCCGAGCACGTATTCGCCGCTCGCGGGGTTCAGCGGATAGAATCCCGCCGCCGAAAGCAGGTACCATGCGCTCATCTGTCCGCAGTCCTCGTTGCCGCAAAGCCCGTCGGGGGCGGCCCTGTAGAACTTGTCGCAGATCTCGCGCACGAGCTCCTCCGTGCGCCAGCCCTTGCCGAAATACCTGAACAGATACGCCGTATGGTGTCCTGGCTCGTTGCCGTGGGCGTACTGTCCGATGAGTCCCGTCACGTCCGAAGTGAACCCCATGCCTTCCGCTTTCTCGGGCTGTGCGAAGAGCGCTTCGAGCTTCGAGGCGGCCTTCTCCTTGCCGCCCAGCGCGGCGGCGAGCCCTTCCGGATCGTGCAGCACGTGCCACGTCCACTGCCAGGAGTTGCCCTCCGTGAAGTCGTTCTCGCGGCTTGCGTCATGTCCGAGCGCGAACGGATTGAACGGCTCGCGCCAGTTGCCCGCCGAGTCGCGTCCGCGCGCGAATCCCGTCGAAGGGTCTATGACGTTTTTCCAGTATCCCGCCCTCTTCGCGAAGAACCTGGCGTCATCCGCGTGTCCGAGCGCCTTCGCCATCTTCGCAGCGCACCAGTCGTCGTATGCGCATTCCAGCAGGCGCGAGACGGATTCCGACCTTATCTTGTCGAATGGATAGTATCCGTATCTGTCGAGCTCGTCCCAGTTCTCCTTCTGGCGGCGGGGGTGGTTCTCGCGCAGAGTGGCGCGTATGGCCCGGTAAACGCGTTCCGGATCGTTGCCGCCGAGAAGTCCCTTGAAATAGGCGTCGGCGAGCAGAGGAATCGAGTGCGTGCCGATCATGCACTGGTTGTCCTTGCCCCACAACGCCCAGATCGGCAGGAATCCGGCGATGCTCTGGTGCTCGACGCAGGACGCGACCATCGGCGCTATCTTCTCCGGCACGAGAATCGTGTACAGCGGATTGGCCGCGCGGAAGGTATCCCAGAACGAGAAAGTCGAGTAGTATTCGCCGCAGGGGGACTTCTTGACTATATCCTCGTCGCCGCGATACTCGCCGTCGACGTCGGCCATGTTCACGGGCTGCAGGAAAAGATGGTACAGCGCGGTGTAGAAAGTCTCGAGTTCCGCCGCGCCGCCTTTGGCGGTCATCTTCGAAAGCATCCCGTTCCACGCCGCCCTCGCGTCCGCCTTCGTCTTCGCGAAGTCCCAGCCGGGGATTTCCGCGTAGAGATTCCGGCGGGCCTTTCCGGGCGAGACAGAAGACAGGCCGATCTTCATGGTCAGCGTCTCGCCGCGCTTCATGTCGAACCGGAAATTGCGGCGTCCCGCGTCGCGTCTGCCGCCGGTGGCGGGCAGATCGGAAAAGCCGGACCAGTCCCTGTCGAATTCAAGCGAGAATGCGAAAGTCCTGTGCACCCATCCCCAGCGCCGCTTCTCGCCTTCGAATCTGCGTCTGCCGTCGTCGGAGATCTTGACGTCGTGCATCTGATCCCTGCCCGGATCGCCGATCGCCCACTGGTTGTCGAACATTATGTTCGCGCCGCCTCCGTCGAGAAAAGTGAAGCGGTATATCGCGCAGTGCGGACTTACGGAAACCTCCACTCGCGTCCTGGACCTGCCGAGGTCAACCGCGTAATAGCCGGGCTCCATCGTTTCCGAACCCTTGTCAAAATCGCTCGAAAAACCGTCTTCGCGCGATGGGCCGCAATACGGGAAGAACAGGAAATCGCCGAGGTCGGTGCATCCCGTGCCGCTGAGGTGCGTCTGCGAGAAGCCTTTGATTTCCTTCTCTTCGAAGCGGTATCCCGAGCAATGTCCCCACCCGTCGCAGCCGGTGTCGGGTCCGGCCTGGACCAATCCGAACGGATATGCCGCGCCCGGAAACGCATGCCCGTTCCCGCCCGTGCCGATTTCGGGTCGCACCCATGAGGACAAATCGTTCGGAGGCGGCTCTATCTCGCCGCGAGACACCATGTTCCAGACGAGTTCCCCGAACAACGTGTTGGCCCAGGCGAACCAGCTTCGCGAATACTTCGCCGGATCGTCCGCGTCCACGCCTTCGTGCATGAAGCCGGTTCCGGCGGTGCAGTTCGCGAGCGCCGAAAGGCACTCTTTCGCCTCTCCGGACGTCTGGGCGGTAAGCGCGCGCATTATGATCGACATCGGCCAGACGCGCCCCTTCTCCGTGTGGGGCGAGCCTATTCCCTTCAGCGCCTTGCCTTCGAACCAGAAGGGGTTGTCGCGGCTCAGGACGAAGCGCCTCGTGTTGAGATACACGGGATCGTCCTTGTCGACGCCGCACAGGTAGGGAAGCGAAAGAAGGGACGGTGCGTTGGCGTCGTCCATCAAAAGCGCCCCGCCGCGTCCGTCGACCTCGAACGCGTAGATCTCGCCGTACTTCTCCGTCTTGACCACGGCGTGGCTGCGCAGCGCCTCGCGGACTTCTCCGGCGAGGGCGCGGCACTCGTCCGCAAGGCGCTTCGCTCCGTTCGCGCTCTCGAGGACTTCCGCCGTCTTCTCAAGGACGTCTGCGGCGAAGAAATTCGACGGCACGAGGAACGGATACGTGCACGAATCGTCGGAAGGACGGAACGCGCTCGCTATCAGTCCGACGGGCTTTACTTCCGGGCCCCAGCCGGCGTTCGTCAAGGTGTCGGTCGCCTTCGCGTTTTCGCGTTCGAAGCGGTAGGACGTCCTCTGTCCGCCCTTCCGCTGTTGCTCGCGCATCGCCGCAAGGACTGTTCCGACGGCATCGAGCCATCTGTCGCCAAAGGGGGTTTTGTCGCCCGTAGCCTTCCAATAGCCATGCGCAAGGCGCAGCGGATAGCACAAGGAGTCGAGCTCGTACTTGCGCTCGTGCACCCCCGGCTTCATTTCGGTTTTGTCGCTCTTCCATTGGCTCTCTCGCTTTTCGTCGTCGTAGAAGGCGTTGGCGTAGGGGTCGTGCAAAAGGCAGTCGAACTGACGCACAAGCAGGTCGCGGACGAGATTCCGCACGGCAGGGTCGTCCTTCGCGAACCTGAGATACGGCCATACCTGCTGGCCCGAGTCCCTGAGCCACATGGCGTCTATATCGCCGGTGATGACGTAGCCTTTGCCCTTCACCGTCGTGTCAAGCGTGTTCGGGTAGCATGCCTCGAACATCTTCCTGATGCGCTGGTCGCCTATTTTCGCTGCGACTGCGGCAACCGCCCTGTCTACGGTTTCCGAGCGCAATGTGCGCTTTTCGGCCGCCGGACGCGAATACGGTCTGCAACCTGGCGGACATTCGGCCGCGCCTGCGGCTTTCGCGAACAAGGCGACAACACCAACCAAAACGACTCCTGTCTTCATCTTACCGTCTTTTCTGGCCAAATGCCGTTTCACCTTATTTTCAAGGAGAATC
Source organism: uncultured bacterium (assembly GCA_902775595.1). Classification (GTDB taxonomy): domain Bacteria; phylum Verrucomicrobiota; class Kiritimatiellia; order RFP12; family UBA1067; genus UBA1067. Next base: position 9,623 of record CACYNF010000012.1, read on the forward strand.
CGGGCCTGCGACCGTAGCACAGCCATCCGTCGAACGTCGTAAAGAAGTGATTGCCGTCGTCGTCTTTCTCCGTTTCGTCGACACCTTCGAAAGCGGCGGCCTTGGCGATTCTGACGAACTTCTTGCCTTCCGCGATTTCCGGAACCGTTATGGACGCGCCGGATTCGAGTGAAATGGAGCCGGCGAACGTGACGCCAGTGGCGGAAAGAGTTGCGCCGCTCTTGATGACCGTGTCACCCATGTACTTCTGGTCGGCCGACACCGCGAGAGTCCCCTTTTCGACCGTGATGCCGCCCGCGCCGGCAAGCGAAGTCGTAACACCTATGCGCTTGTCGTTGACAAAGCTCACCCCGCCCGCGCCAAGAATGAACGGCACCTCCCCGCCAACGTAGCCGTCGATCTTGAAGTAGTCGTCCTGATCCTGGTCGCACTCGATGCGAACGCCATCAAGCATGGCCCTGAAGCTATTCACCTTGCCAGCAATGATGCCTCTCGCGTCGAGTTTGCCGCCGACAAGCTCGAAAACCGCCGACGATGCTGCGGGTACGTTGGCCCAGCCGCCGCTTCCTGCGCGGACGTACCCAGCCTTGAATTCGCCGTTTGTTATGTTAACCGTCGCGACCGCTCCTAGGCTGTCGCCAACAAGGTAGAAGTCGTGCCTGTTGACGTCAACCTTGCCGCCGTCGCCAAACATGCGCGCCGTGTTGCCGCTGCGCCCAAACTGGGTGTCGCAGTTGTCCGGATGGAACCGTCCGCCGTTCTGGAGTTCTATCGTCACTTCGCTCACGCCGGAGCCGCTCGCGACATACACGCTCTCCTGGCTCGAATGGCTGTAGAGACGCGCCCCGTCTGCTATCTTCACGTGCATCTTCCCTTCCGAATCGCCGCGCGCGAAGTTGAGGACAGGACCGTCGGTGCCTTCTATCCTCACTTCCGTTCCGCTTCCGCACAGCGTGAAGCTGCCGTTCGGCGCGAAATAGTGGTTGCCGGTGGCGATCTTGACGACGCCGTTCGTGAGCGTGAAGCCGTCGAGGGCGAACGTCTCGCCGCTTGTCGAAGACATCGTGACGGTCTGCGTCGCGCCGCCTAGATCGAGCGTGCCGGCGATTCTGAGCGAGTCCGATGCCGTCGAAAATGGATTCGTCTTCCCGCCGTCGTCCAAATCCTTCAGCCTGAACCCACCCTCATTGAGCACAAGCCTTCCGCCAGGGCCCTTGCCGGCGACTGTGACTGTGCCTGCGCCGCCCTTGGTGATTTCCGTAGATGCGCCGGTAGTCAGTCCGCCGACGAACGCAATGTCGCCGCTGCCGCCAAGCCCGAGCGTCGCACCGCTGTCCCTGACTGCGCAGGCAAACCTCTGCACATTCGCCGAGTTGTTGGTCACAGCACGGACGTCGAGTCCATTTCCGCTTATCGCGAACTCACCGGCCCCCGCCGCGAAACGCACTCCCGAAAGGGTGAGGGACGCATAATCGTTGGATGCAGTTCCTCCTGCGGCAAGCGGGAATAAGACGCTGTCGAAGCCCTTGGGCCCTTCCCCGCCGGTCCAGTTGTCAGATGTCGTCATCAGCGTGTCGCCAGAAGCGTTGCTCCACGTCCGTTCGACTGGCGAGACAATTCCGTAGAGCTTCCCGTTCCTGACCTCGAGGTCAAGTCCGTTTATGGATATCTTCGCGAGGTCTGCGTCGGTCCAGCCTGTCTGTGCGGGGAAAAGGTCGAAATACTTGTTATGCTCGACGTCTACATCGTATGTGACGCTGACTACGAACGGGTTGTCGGCCGTCGCAGTTATCTCGCTGACCGTGACCGGGCAAAGGCCCGAAAACCCGTTCTCGCCATATGTGACAGCCATTGATCCGCCAGGAGCGAGCACAACGCCGGACGAGGCAAAGGTCTGCCCATTGAAATCAACCGGTCCTGCAATGGTAAACGCGCCCGTAAACTCCTGGCCGGCGCTGAACTTCAGCAGTCCGCCTCCGGTTTTGGTTAGCGCACCAGCTCCTTTCAGTGTGTCTGGCACGACGACGTCATGCTCGTTGGCAATCGTCAGGCCCCCGGCAGCGATCTCGAACGGCGACACGCCCCTTGATATGTCGTCGCGGCAGATGAACTCGGTGTGCTCGCCACTTGACTTGATCGTGGCGCCGTCGAACACGACTGTGGTCTCGTCTCGGTCGTCCCAGACTTTCAGGTTGCGCACAGTGACAACGCTATCCTTGCCAAAGTAGAGATGATACCATCCAGCACGCGATGCCGAATCATCATTGACCGCTCCTAAATGCAGCCCCTCGCCCACCGAAAGCGATGCGCCGACGACGCTCAGTGCCGCCCGGAGCTCCTTTGCGTGCTTGGTTTTTTCACGTCCGAACGTGAAGTTCCTGCCGACAGACAACGCGGCGCCGTCTTTCACGTCAATATCTATCTGCGCCAAGTCAAGAACCTTCTCGTTTGAGGCGACGCAGTACAGATTGCCGGCGAACGCCGCGTCGGCGCCATTAGTGACAGACAGCTTGAATTTGCCGGTTGAATTCGATTGCATCCAGGACGTGCCGCCGCCTAGGACAAGCCTTCCGCCATCGACACGAAGCTCGTAGTCTTCGCCATCCTGTGGAGTGTTTATCGATGCATACGTCGGTCCTGAGACGGTCGCGCCCTCGCCTATGGTCCAGAGGCGCGGCATGTTGAGGCCAGGATCCAGTGGGTCGGCCGTATACGTGAACGTACCGTTGTAGTACGCTATCACGCCGTCAGCAGAAAGATCGCCCGCTGAAAAGCCAAGCGAACCGCCGCTCAGATCGAGGCCACCAGCCTCCAGAACAAGTCCTTTCTCCAACGGCTGCGTGACCTTGAGCGTACCCGCACCTTTCTTAACGACCTTGCCGCCAAATGGAGCGTCTACCGTGAGAGTCTTGCCTTCTGCGACAGTGATCGCCTCCGAAACCCTGAGGCTCGGCTGCTCGTCGACGTCGTATTCGATCTCCCACGTGCCTGCGAGCGCGCAGCGGACTTCGGTGGTGTTCTCGTTCACTTTCGCATCGAGTGTCACCCACGCACCCGCGTCCTCGTCGTATCCGAGAACCTCCCAGCTGTACGGGTCGCGGCCTTGCTCGTCGTCCGCCGTGTACCAGCGGTAGCGCGTTAGCGCGAACGCATCTTCGTAGACCATGTCGATGTAGCAGTTGGCGCGCGCCTCCTCGCTCCTGCCGTTGCCGCCGCGGCGGTCGAGCCACTTCGTCGAAGTGGAGCCGTCCACCGCGTATCCGGGAGCCTCGCCGGACGGGAAGTTTTCGTATCCGCTATAACTCGTCGTATCGTATTCGATGGACGAAGGCGATATCTTGGTCCACCCGCTGTAAAGTTCGATTTCCGACAGCTGCATCATGTCGTTATTCGACTTCGTCCTCGATATGTGGAAACGGAACTTCTTGTATTTGGGCGTCGGATCGGTCCATTCGTCCGCCGTGATTCTGGCGTCTTCGTGTGCGGCGAGCGTGCCTACCGTGACAGCCTTGTCCAGCTTCACGGTGTCGGCCGCGTTCGTGAAAATCGCATTGTCGCCCGAGACGAACGTCTCGTCGGCGTTCTCGCCCCACACGGCGTCGGACCAGTTCGCGCCCTCGGTTCCGCCGCCGTACACCCTGTCTTTCGATTCATGGGTTATCGTTATGTCGCCGTCTTCGTCTATCCCTATAATGTATCCCTCCTCGGAGCATGTGAACTTCGCGGCATCTGAGGCGGAAAGACTGGTTCCTGTGACAAGCTTGCTGGCTTCGTTCACGGGGAGTGCGGAAAGGACCTTCGGGGTGAACACGAACGGACTCTCAGCTGTCGCGTTCACCGTCACGTTCGATCCCGTGGCGACGGCGAATGCGTCAGAACCTGAGGAGGAGACGTCGAACCTGAACGCGAAGCCCGCACCGAACGTCACGTCGCCCAGAGTGTTCGTCTCGACAGCGCCGTTGTCGAAGACGTGCATCGTGCCGCCGTTCAGCGAGAGCGAAATGGTTTCGTTCGTGAAGGTGGCGGACGAGAGGTTCATCGTGCCGCCGTTCATGACGATCGCTCCGGCGGCAAACGTTATTCCCGAAGACGACGTGTCGTTTATCGTGCCAGAGTCGCACTGCAACGCGCCGGTGAAATACTGGTCGTAGTATATGTCGATCTTGTCGGTGCCCTGCTTCACGATGCCGCCCGTGCCGCGCAAATGGCCTTTGAGGACTGTGTTGTGGTTGCAGACCACGGTCAGACCGTCGCCTTCGACGACGAACGGCGCGTCGTCACGCCTGTCCTGCATGAGGAAGTCCGAAGAGTTGGCGCGCGATTCGAACGTCGCCCCGTCGAACTTGATTTCGACGTTCTCCCGTTCGCGTCCGACGAAGATGCGCTGCGCCTTGACGTACGCCCCGTCCACGAATTCCGCCTTGTACCAGCCGCCGGAAAGCATCGCTGATTCGTCCCAGTATGTCGTGTTGGAGTAGTCGCTCTTGATGCCGAAGTCTATGCAGTCGGAAACAACCACGTTCGCGTTTGAAACGAGCATGTAGCCTTCCGGAGAAATGGCGAATTTCGTGTCTTTCTGCCCCCAAGAGAGGCGGCTGGCCATAGTAAGAGTTCCGCCGTCAGTGACAAGAAGGTCCGCGCGAGGATTCTGGCACTGCGAATCGTTTGACGGAATCATGTATATTTCGCTGCTGCACGCGAACTCCGACCCTTCCCCGGTTATCTCGATGATCGTCTTGCCATAGTCGTGATGCTGGATGTAGTTGTTGTTCGAGCCGATGACAAGCCGGCCGCCGTCTTTTATCAGCAGGTGGCATTTGCGGTCCGCCGATTCGGGAGAAAGAACGATCCTCGGGGCGCCCGTGAACACGGCTCGTGAGCCAATGACCCATTCCGCCGGGGCGTTGTCGCCGATCGTCCAGTTCTCGCTGCCCATGCTGTAGGTGCCGTTGTAGAATGCGACCGAGCCGTCCTTCGGCAGAATCGCGGTAGTGACGGAAAGCGAATTGCCGCCCAAGTCGAGTCCGCCCGCCTGCATGTCGATTCCGTTCGAAATGCCCGCCGAGGCGACGAGCGTCCCGGCGCCTGTCTTGGCGAAAGACGACACCGGTGCCATGCCAAGCGTAAGCGTCGTGCCTTCCGAAACTTCGATTTCGTCCGCCGAAAGCGTCGGCGAGTAGTCTATCGTCCAGACTCCGGCGCTCGCCTTTCTCTCCGACGTTGCCGTGAATCCGCTGCGGACGTCCAAGTCGACCCATACTGCCCCAGACGAATCCGGATTGTCATTCGAGCCTTGCAACCTCCACGCGGCAGGGTCTCTCGCCTCGGCATCGTTAGCGGTGAACCATTCATACTTCGTGACCTGCTTTGGCTCGCGGAACCCGACCGCAAGCCACACGGCGTCGAGGCTCGCCGGCGACGAGCCGTCCTTGAGGCGCCTGTCGAGCCACTTTGTGTCATTATCTCCATCGACGAGCTTGTATGGCGCCTCATTATCAGGGTACTTTTCGTTGTCCACGTTCTTTGTAGATGAATCGAAGTACCGCTGGATATTCTCTTGTGTTATGTCCGTGTCGCCGCTGTAGAGCTTCAGCTCGGCGATCTGGACCATGCCGTTGTCATTGCCTTTGCGCCCCTCTATCTTGAAGCGAAAGTAAGTGTATGAGTTGGTCGTCGCCGCCTCGCCTTTGGAGATCGTCGTGGGGATGGAGGCGGAAATCTTCGCCGCCGTGACGTCCGTATCGACAGTCGCGCTGGCGGTTTTATCTCCGTAGTAGTCTGAGAACACGGCGTTGGCCCCGTCTTCGAAATAGTAGCCGTTGCCGATCCAGTTTCTGCCGCTCCATGCCGTGCTGCCGGATTGCGGATACCAAAACTTGTCGGACGCAAAGGCGCACGACGCGGCGACTAGGGCAAATGCAAGAACTGTCTTTTTCATAACTGTCTTTTTCATAACTGCATTCCTCCTTGGCAACGCAAATTATATCCTAAATCCACCGCCAGCGGAGAGCTGGTGTGTACCACTTTTTTTGGAACTACTGCAATTTGTAGAAAACCGAGGTCGTGCGACCTCGGTTTTCTATCGTTGGACAAAAGGGTGTAGAGTAGAGCGGGACGCCCCCGCAGGGTACGCCCGCTCGGCCTTCGGCTACCCTCAAAACGTGCTTCGCCGTTTTTCGGCGGATACCCCTCATCGAACCGTACGTGCAGTTTTCCCGCATACGGCTCTCCGTGTGGGACCCGTAACGTGTCACTTCCGCCTCCATTGAAGCCAGTGCAGCCCCATTGCCTGTAGTTCTGAGTAGAAGTTCGGCGCATATTTCAAGCCATAGCCCCTTTGGCTCTTCCTGTTGAAATGAAGGTACAGGCGGTTTCGCACGTACCAGTTCACCTTGTCAAACGCCTTCTTCGGATATCCGCATTGGAAGTAGTTTCCCCAGCCGACAAGTATCTTGTTGACCCTCTGCACAACTTCCTCGTTCTTCACGGGCTTGAAGATGCTTAGAGTCTGTTCCTCGACCTTCGCGCAAACCTCCTTGACCGATTTCATCGACGGGCCGTAGGTCAGGTAGTCTCTCCCTGTGCCATAGCGCCTGTCCTTGACATATCGGAAACTTGAGGGACAGGCCCCACGAAAGGCCCATTTTTCAAGGGGGTTGCGTTTCTATTCTCCGGGCAACGCTCATGGCAGCAGTGCCAGCAGCTTCGCAATCTCCTTCTGGTCGCGGGTGGAGTAGGAAGTGACGCGACGGCCGAGGCAGTTGATGGGCGAGCCAAGGCCGTGCAGCTCGATGTTGTCGGATTTGGAGAATCACGGATGGATGATGGTTGTGTCGAAATCGTTCATGGATTCGACACGAAGGATGGTTGTGTCGTGGGTGTTTGCCAAGCGCGGGATCGTCCGTTTGGCGGATTCGGGCGGCTGGAATGTGATGGGATAACAATTGAGGCGTGGCTGTGATTGGCTCGCGGTTGCGTGGCGGTTGAAGGACGGATGAAGATTGGTTGAGGTTCCCGATGGTTGGCGCGGGGTTGGAAAGCGGTTGTGTAGCGGTTGAATTAGCGTTGAGGTAGCCGAAAGGCGGGCGGCTCGGTCGCCTGACGCCTCCCCCGCAAAGGGGGCCGCGCCTGCGGGTGCAACGAGATATTTATGCAGAGGCAATAGTCTCTGCACAGACCATGCTGGCATGTCTGGCGCTACGCGCGGCGCCTACCGGCGCGGACCACGAAAACGCGGCGCATCTGACGCGCGGCTGGCGCCGCTTGAGACGCCGCGACGACGCCGTGGCCTGAAGGTCGCGCGGTGGTCCCGTCGGCTTTAACGGGGACTGCTCTGCCCAGGCGACCTTCGCCCGTCGCCGCCGCGTCGTCTCGACCTTCGGCCTGCGTCAGATGCCCGCGTCACGAAAACCTGCCTGCGCAGGGCACGAAATGACACAAAAGAAGCCTTGTTTTTGGCGCATATTCGAAGGAGATTGTCAGACTGTGGGCAAACTGACGCCTTTGATTTTTGTGAAGCCCGCGCGAAGTATCGGGTTGGCGAAGTGAGCCGCGAAGCGGAGCCCGCGTGGGCGTTTTCGTGCGCCGCTTTAGGCGGCTTTCGTGTCACGGGGCTTGCCGAGAACCGCAGGTTGGAATGGCGGGCGACGTTTGACGAAGGTCGTCGGAAAACAGAATGCCAAATGAGTGTCTCGAAATATCCCATCCGACCTTCAAGTCAAAACGGCGACGCGACATTCCAGCGGCGGAACGCCGCGAGGCAAGCCGCCGTGGTTCGTGGTTCGCGCCGGTAGGCGCCGCATCAGCGGCAAACACACATATACGCCAATATATGCGCAATGCGCAAAAGCCATCAATTTCCTGGTTCCTTGCATAAATCGCCCGTTGCACCCCGCGCCTGCGGACCCGCAGATTTCGCGCTTGCGGGCGCAGGCAAGGACGGCCACCGTCACGCAGACAGGACGACCGAGAGGATGTTGCGGCCGTGCGAGCGGCGGTAGGCGATCGAAGAGGCCATTCTCTTGACCATGAAGATGCCGAGGCCGCCGATAGGCCGCTCCGCCGCGGGAAGCGTCGTGTCTGGATCGGCGTGCGCAAGGGGATCGTAGGCATCGCCGTCGTCGATGAACGTCAGTCTCACGCCGAGCGGCGTCTCAACGATCTCTATGTCGACCTCGAAGCCGGCGGCGTTGGAGTAGCGCACGATGTTGGAGCACATTTCGTCGAGTATCACGTGCAGCGACGGCAGAAGCGGCGAAAGCTGCTTGTCGCGCAGCTCCTCCCTGCCGATCGTCTCGTCGAGGAACTCCGACGCATTGGCGACGCCTTCCTGCCGCGGCGGGAACTTGCGCGAGTACAGCTTGGGCGGCTTAAGGTAGCGGACGGCCATCACGGTTATGTCGTCGGCCTGCGGCATCCCCTCGGAGAACGCCGCGACCACTGTGCGGACGACGCCGCAGATAGCGTGCGGATCTGGGTCGGTCACGGCGTTCAGCGCGTCGAGCAGCCGCTCCTCGCCGAACAGCCCGTTCTTCGCATCCGTGGCCTCGGTAACGCCGTCGGTGTAGAGGAAGAGAGTCCCCCCCGGCGGAAGACGCATAGTGCGCGCGGCGTACTTGACGCCGTCGATGAACGCGAGGACCGGGCCCGACGTCTTCCGCACGAAGGCGGCCGACTTCGGCCCCGCGATGGCGACGGGCGGGTTGTGGCCAGCGTTTGCGAAGGTAACCACCCCCGTCTCGAGATCGAGAACCCCGACCCACGCCGTGAGGAACATCATGGCGGGGTTGTTGGCGCAGAGCTCGGCGTTCGCCTCGGTGAGCGCCGCGGCCGGGTCTCGCACGGCGAGGAGCGTGTTCTTTATGAGCGTCTTCGCCGTCATCATGTAGAGCGCCGCGGTGACGCCCTTTCCCGACACGTCGGCGACGAGAAAGGCGATGTGCGTCGCGTCGAGGACGAAATAGTCGTAGAAGTCGCCGCCGACATCGCGCGCCGCGTGCATCGCGGCGTCTATCCTGAAGCACGGGCTCTCGGGCGCAGCGGTCGGCAGAGCGGAGTTCTGGATCGTCTTCGCGATCTCCATGTCCTTCGCGCGGCGGTCGTCCTCGGCGGCATAGAACTTCTTGAGCCTGTCGGAGTCGCGGAATATCCTGTCCAGCAGAATCGCGAACGCGCCGAGCACCACGAGGAAGGTCACCCCGAACACGACGGCGAGCATGTTCCGCCCGCCGTAGTACTCGCGCTCCGGCAGCGCGGCGACGAAGCGATGCCCGCCGAACAGAAAAGCCCGGCAGAAGCACTTCTCCCCGAAAAGCGTCTGGACGAACGTCCTGCCCATGTTCTTCCCGTCGGCGACCACCTCGTACCGCCTGGCGCCTTCGGTGTCGTAGCCCGCCTCGGCGAGCGTGCGCGCCTCGCCGCGGTGCCGCGACGGATTTGATATGAGGCGCCCGGTATCCATGTCGGCGCACAGGAAAAAGCCCTTCTCGCCGAGCAGCCATTCGTCGAATATGTAGCCGAGGATCGACGGCAGCATCTTCTTCAGCCGCGACTCCTCGAGCCCGACCTGCACGTACCCGTCGCCGCCGGGAAACGCCGCGGCGAGGTACTTGGCCCGGAAATTGGGATTGCGGGCGTGCGCCCTGAACGGCTGCGAGACAGTCGCCGTGACTCCGTTCGTGAGCTCCATGAATTCGTTCAGCACGGGAGAGGCGGTCATGTCCACGCCGATGCTGCGGGGGTCGTTCGAGGCGATGACGATGCCTTCGCGGGAAACCGTGCTGACCTCGTCAATGTCGAGCTCCTTCGCGCCGGCGGCCATCCGCTCCAGCGACATCACCTGCGCGCTGCCTATGTGCCGCACGGCCGTGCGCGCAATGTGCCCGAGCATCGTGTCGATCGCACCTGCGACGGTGTCGTGCAGATTCAGGACCGCGTAGTCGAGCTGCGTCTGCGTGTTCTCCTCGGCCTGCCTCGTGCTGACGATCCACGTCACGGTCATGAGAACCGTGTAAAGCGCGGCGACTCCACCGAATATCAACAGGCGACGGCTCATCGGAGCTACCGCTGCGGAGCACCCTGGCCCTGGACGATTTCGAACACGCCGCTCAGGCCCGTCATGTCGAGAACGCCCATGACGATGCTGTTCGGGTTGACGATGACGACGCTGCCGCCCGTCGCCATGACGGTCTTCTGCACGGACATGAGGACGCGCAGCCCTGCGGAGGATATGTATTCAAGCTCCGAAAAGTCGAACACGACGCTCGACACTCCGTCGCACGATAGCTTGTCGGAGAGCTCCGGCGAGGTGTTTGTGTCGAGACGCCCCGCAACCTTCAACGTCAGCTTCCCGTCCTCAAGTTTACTGTCGATCTGAATCATTGTAGTCCAATCACCGGTATTTTACCATATTCCCGCCATGTCACACGGAGATGAGGCCTGGAGACGCCAGCCCCGCCCGGCCGCCGTCGTCGACCTGCCCCACGGAGTCGAGGACGCCCCTGTAGTCGCCGATCACCTTCGTCCACGTCTCAAGCGTGCAGACGAAACGCTCGATCTCCGCGTAGAGGGAATCGACGTCGGTGATGCGGCACGGAAGGAACTGGCACAGGGCGAACCGCCCCGTGTCGGTGTCGAGCGAAAGCGTCGCGCCGCCCGTGCCGCCCAGAAGGTGGTTGGCCTCGAGCATCATCCTGAAAAGACGCTCCAGCCGCTCGGGAGGCGGCTCGCCGAGGTCTCCGACAAGCCCTATGGAGTCTATCTCACGGACATCCGTGATTGCGACGCGGAGCCCGTCCGCCTCGAACACGCACGAGCCGAACTTGTCCGGCTCGTATGCGATGCCGATCTTTCCGCAGAACGACTTGATGATCTCTGTTGCATCCATGCCGCTATTATACCACAATCCGCAGCACGCCGTGCGGAAAATATGCCCGGCGCCCGGTCAGGCAGTGCGCTCTTTCCCGGCGGACAGCTTCGAGGCGGAGACGACCCGTCCCTCGGGCGGAAGGTCTTCGCGCGACTTTCCGCAGGCGGCGAGAACCTTGTCCGTCGTCTGGAAATGGGCTTTTGCGTGGTTCATGAGCCATACCGGCCCTTCCCTGCGCACCATGTCCTCGGCGAGCGAACGGACGCGCGGGTCGGACGACCCGGCGGGCACGTTCTCGCGCCCCTCGGCCGGCGGACCGAACAACTCGTCGCCCATCTTCATGATGTCGCGCAGGAACATCTCGCGCGCTATAACCGACGCGGCGGCGACGGCGATGTCGCTCTCGGCCTTGTGCCGCTGCTCGACCTTGACGGCCTTGCCGCGCGCCTTGAGGGCGCGGAGAATCGTCGCTTCCGTCGGCGCGAACTGGTCGACTACGACGCGCGGACACGACCGGCGCTTCTCGAGGAGCTCCTCGATCGCGGTGCCGTGCGCCCACGCGAGCATGCGGTTGATGTTCCTGATCTTCGCGTAGAGCCTGTTGTACGCGGCGGGGCCGAGCTTCACCACGGCGTAGCCGGTCGGGCCGAGCAGCGCGCGCAGCTTCGCGCCCGTCGAGAGGACGGACTTGTCGGACATCTGCTTGCAGTCCTTCACGCCCATCTCCTGCATCTTCGCGGAAAGCGTCTCGTCGGTGTAGGCGCAGCAGACGACGAGCGGGCCGAAGTAGTCGCCCTTCCCCGACTCGTCGCTCCCGGCGTGCGGCGCGACGAGCTCAGGGTTGAGCACCGTCTCGTAGCCGAGCGTCGCCGCGCCGAGGACGTGCGGCTCGAGGACGAACAGCACGAAGTCCTCGGCCTTCGAGCCCTGCACGCAGAGCTTGCGCCTGCCGTGCTTCTCCTTTGCGTATAGCGTCGCGTTGAAATGGTCGCCTTCAATCGACCACAGCGAATAGGGGACTTCGCGCTTCCGGTAGTTTCCGTTCACCATCACGCCAAGCAGAAGCTCCTGCTGGTCGTTCGTGAGCTCGTACGTGAAGCTCGACTTCTTTGTTCCCTCTGCGTCCATCGGCGATATTATAGCAAATCCGGAACAGATGCGGCTCAGCCGGCGGGGAACGCCGCCTCGACAGCGGCCGAGAATTCGGTGAGGTCGGGATACCGCCCCGCGGCGTACTCGTCGAGCGAAGTCGGCTGAGCGTTCACGATGAACACCTTGCCGCCCTTCTGGAGCGTCAGCCGCGGCAGACCCGCCGCGGGGAACACGGTCAGCGACGTGCCGAGGACGAGCATGACGTCGGCGCGCATCGCCAGCTCCTGGGATTTCGCGAATGCGACCTCGGGCAGCTGCTCGCCGAAGAACGTGATCGCCGGCTTGTAGACGCCGCCGCACCGGCAGCGCGGCACATACGGCTCGCCAAGCCTCTCCACGCCGCCGTTCTCCGCGATCATGGCCGTTATCTCGTCGAAGCTCCTTATGTCGCCGCAGCGGCGGCAGGCGTGGACGATCGGAGAGCCGTGCACCTCGTATACGTTCGACGACCCCGCCTTCTGGTGGAGCATGTCGATGTTCTGCGTGATGATGCCGTCGAGACGCCCGGCGTCCTCGAGGAGCTTCAGCGCGCGGTGGACCGGCCCCGGCGAGAACTCGCCGAGCCCGTAGACGAGCTCGCGGCAGCCGCGGTAGTAGACCGACGGGTCGCGGTCGAACCAGCCGATGTCGAATATCCGCTCCGCGTCGGGATTCCGGTAGAGCCCCTTCGGGCCGCGGAAGTCGGGAATGCCGCAGAGCGTGCTCACGCCCGCCCCCGTCATCGCCGCGACGCACTTCGCGCCCTTCAGCGCTTCTGTCATGTCCTCAAGCACCTTTGCCTCCCCTCAGTGGACGAAGAGTATCTCGCGGTATTTCGGGAGCGGCCAGCGCGAGTCGTCGACGAGGCTCTCGAGCCGGTCCACCGTGCGGCGGAGATCGTTCATCGCCGCGATCTGCGCCTCGTGCCTGCCGCGCGAGAGGGCCTTTTCAAGGCGGTCGCACTTGACATGCAGGTCGTCGAGTCCCGCGCCGAGCTTCGAAGAGAGCGCAGTGAGGCCGCGGATGCCGAACTTGAGCCCGTCAGACTTGGCCTGACCGAGCGCCGTCGCGAGCCGCGAGAACTCGTCCGCGACTACGGGCCGCACCATCGAGCGCGCGATCTCGAGCGCGATCGACGCCTCGATGCGGATGCGACGGTGGTAGTCCTCCATGCCGATCTCCCAGCGCGACAGCATCTCCGTCCGCGACAGGACGCCGTACTTCTCGAAGAGCGCGACGTTGCGCGGGTCCTTCAGCGGCGCGAGCGCGGCCATCGTGTCGCGCAGGTTGGGGAGCCCCCTCTTCGCGGCCTCCTTCGGCCACGCCGCGGAATAGCCGTCGCCCGAGAAGATGACGCGCTTGTGCGCCTTGACCTCGTACTGGAGGAGCTTCTGGAGGTTTGCGTTGAAGTCTCCCTTCATCCCGTCGAGCCGGTCGCATATCGCGTCGATCGACTCGGCGACGATCGTGTTCAGCACCATCTGGCTCTGTGCGCAGTTCTGCGACGAGCCGGGCGCGCGGAACTCGAACTTGTTGCCGGTGAACGCGAAAGGCGACGTGCGGTTGCGGTCGGTCGTGTCCTTCGGGAGGGCGGGGAGCGTGTCAACGCCGACGCGGAGCGCCGTCTTCGCGGCGCCCTTCGTGCCCTTCGCGCCGGTCTCGATCGCGTTAAGGACGGCGTTCAGCTCGTCGCCGAGGAACACCGAGATGATCGCGGGCGGCGCCTCGTTCGCGCCGAGGCGGTGGTCGTTCCCCGCGCCCGCCGTCGTCATGCGGAGGATGTCGGCGTGCATCTCGATGGCGCGGATGATCGCGAGGAGGACGGTGAGGAAGATGGCGTTCTCGCGCGGGTTGTCGCCGGGCGTCAGGAGGTTCCTTCCGCCGTAGGCGATCGACCAGTTGCAGTGCTTGCCGGAGCCGTTCACGCCCTCGAATGGCTTCTCGTGCAGGAGGCAGACGAGGCCGTTGCGCTCCGCCGTCTGGCGCAGCACCTCCATGATCATCATGTTGTGGTCGACGGCGAGGTTCAGGTCCTCGAACATCGGCGCGAGCTCGAACTGCGCCGGCGCGACCTCGTTGTGGCGCGTCTTCGCGGGGATGCCGAGCTGCCAGAGGCGCGTCTCGACCTCGGACATGAACTTGAGGATGCGCGGCTTGATCGCGCCGAAGTAGTGGTCTTCGAGCTGCTGGTGCTTCGCGGGCGCCGCGCCGAACACCGTGCGCCCCGTCTGGAGGAGGTCGGGCCGCTTCATGTAGAACCGGCGGTCGATGAGAAAGTACTCCTGCTCCGCGCCGAGGGTGATCTCCACATGCGCCTTCGGCTGGCCGAACTTGGCCATGAGGCGCTCTATCGCCCTGGAGACGGCCTGTATCGACCTCAGGAGGGGCGTCTTCATGTCGAGCGTGTCGCCCGTGAACGAGCAGAACGCCGTTGGGATGCACAGCGTCGCACCGTTCTCGTGGCGCTTGATGAAGGCCGGCGACGTCGGGTCCCACGCCGTGTAGCCGCGCGCCTCGAAGGTAGACCTGAGGCCGCCCGACGGGAACGAGCTCGCGTCGGTCTCGCCGCCGATGAGGTTCCTGCCCGAGAAGCGCTGCACCGCCTGCGCGGGGCCGGTCGGCTCGAGGAAGGCGTCGTGCTTCTCGGCCGTGCCGCCCGTCAGCGGCTGGAACCAGTGCGTGAAGTGGGTCGCGCCCTTCCCGATCGCCCAGTCCTTCATCCCGTTCGCCACCGCGTCGGCGATCGACGGGTCGAGGGGCTTCCCCTCGCGCATCGTGGCAAGCAGCTTCGCGGCGACCGGCTTCGGCAGGAATGCGCGTATCGCCTTCTCGGAGAATACGTCTTCCCCGTAGTCCTTGATCTTCGTGTCACCCATATGGTTCACTCCTCGACAATGTCAGCTGAAAGGTCGTACACGGCGGATTCCGGCAGCACGAACACGGCGTCCGACGCGCCGACCGTCGCGAAGCACCCGCCGTCGGTCGCGTCGCCGACGAGGATGTTGCGCCTTATCGCGTCTTCGCGCTCGAGGTCTATCGCGACCGTGAGCCGCGGTTTTTCAAGCCCATAGCCGCCGAGATCGTCGGCCGAGACCTTCAGCTTCACGATCCTCCCGGCCTCAAGGGGGTTCACCACGCCGAGAACGCGCGCCACGCCGTTCTCGGACACAGTGCCCTTGACGGACGACACCTCGACGCTCCATGCGCGCCTGTCGCGGTCATAGACGACGGATTCCGTCCCGTTCGTGCCGGAACCCGTGACCGAAAGTCTCCTGACGGAAGCGGGGTCTATCTTCAGTATCTCGAGGCTGCGGAGATTCTCGAGGCGGAAACCCGGCCCGAGCGCCGCGCGCGACACGCGCACCTTGCGCTCGTCGGCCGAGATGGAGACCTCGACGCCGTTCTCGTCCGTGTCGCCGCCGCGCAGGGCGAGCACCGCCGAAAGAAGCGAGTCAACCGCCGTCGACGAAGCAGCGGCGGAGATCGGCGAGTCCAGCCGCCACGTGCCGTCCTCGTTCTTGGCGAGCATGCACGCGACGCCGTCGTCGACAATCGACATTCCCGACACCTGCGAAGTCTCGTACGGGAAGAGCCGCGTGTCGGCAAGGGCGGAGTTCCCGGGGGAGACAAGGTCCTTGAGCGCCGCATCGACCGTCACGACCGCCGCGCCGTTGTGGACAAGCGCGTAGACACGGCCTTCGCCGGCGTCGGAACCGAAGGAGATGCGCCTGTCCGAGCCGTCCGTCCCCTTGAGAGTGAGCGTGACGGCGCTTTCCGCGCCGAGCCCGTAGCCCGCGAGAAGCGCGTCCGACGCCTCCGCCACCTCGTTCGAGCCGCCGACCGGCCACACGAAATCGACCGCGCTCGCCGACATCACGTCGGAAAGGAGCTTCTTGATCTTCGTCAAGGACGCAGGGCCCTCGGTCGGCTGCACCATGAGCCACCCGTCGCCCTCCCTCCTGAAGCGCATGAACTCTCCGGCGCCGCGCTTCACGTCGAACGACGCGACGGACTCCTCGCCCGAGGTGAAGAGCGTGCGGCGGCGGAACCCCGACGCCGGGACATCGACCGCGGCGAACGTATTCGAGGGGACGACGAACACTGCGCGCACGTCGTCAATCGCCGCGTAGACGCCCGAGGCGGAGGGGGTGGGAGAGCCGAACGAAATCGCGGCCTCGGACGCACCGGCTCTAAGGCGCACGGCGAGCCGCGGGCTCTCGAGGCCGAAATCGGCCCGCGTGCGGCCGAGCCTGAGCAGCTCCTGGTCGCCGAGCGAGTCGTCGAGCGGAGCGTACGCGAGCGCGTCGAGCAGCTTAAGCACCACCGCCTCGTCGACGCTGCCTGCGAACGGCTCGACGAGACGCCAGCTGCCGGTGTGCGTGAGGACAGACTCGACGACGCCGCCGCGCGAGATCTCTATGAGCGAAACAGCGTCGTCGGGGAACGGCAGGAGGCTCGTGCGCTGCACGATCGCAGTGTCCTGGGAATCGTTGAACGTGAGGAGGATGTTCACCCCGAGCAGCGCCGCGATGCCGACGGACAGCCAGACGATTATGCGCATGTTCCTCATCCGCGGAATCTCCTTCTCGCGGCGACGGCAACAAGGAAAAGGAACACCGCGAACGGAACCGCCCCCACGAGGACGACGGCGAAGCGGAAGCGCCCCGCGCGGTCGAGCCCGGTGGACAGAACGTTCGCCTCGGCGCCGCTCGCGACCGCCGCGTCAGTCCCCGAAAGATAGGCGACACAGTTGAGGAAGAAGTCGCGGTTCGCGTTCGCGCGCGCGGCGAGCTGGCCGTTCATCACGAACCCGGCGTCGCCGATCGCGACTATGCGCATCGGACGTATCGAGAGGTCCGCCCCCGCGCCCACGCCGCGCTCAACCGTCGCCGCCACAACAGCCGTCCCCGCCTTGGCGAGGGGCGTGAACTCTATGCGGTCCGCCCCCGCGCCGGCCTCGGCCGCGGCCGAGGGCATGAAGCCGACGGGACGCTCGAGGACTATGCGCGAGCCGTGGAGGGGCTTTGATATCGCATGCTCGGAGAATTCGCCGACGACTACGTCGGTCGCGGAAAGCGTCTTCGCGCCGGCCGTGGACATCTGCGACGGGCGAAGCCCCCACCCGGGCAGAAGCGACGCGACGCCGCCGGAATCCGCGGAGGAGAGGAGCACGAGCATGCGCCCGCCGGCGCGGAGATACGAATCGACGCGGCCCGCCTCGGCGCGCGAGAAGTCCTCCTTCGCGCCGGCCACGACGATGAGGGCGCAGTCGGAAGGTATCTGCGCGTCTCCCGCGAGGTCGATGACCATGTTCCTGTACCCCTCGCGGGCAAGGTCGCGCGCGATGTCGCTCATCCCGAAGGCCCCGTAGTCGTCGCCCGCCGTCTCGCCGTGCCCGACGGTCCAGTACACGTTGCGGCGCTGGGGCGGCATCGTCATGCTCTGTATCGACGACGCGCATATCCTCTCGTCGAACCCGCCGGCGAGAGGCAGAACAACGCTGCGGCGCCCCTTCTCGAAAACGAGGCTTCCCTCTTCTGCGCCGAGGCGCACAAGCCGCTCCGCCGGGCCGAGGTCCCAGAGGGGATCGACGAACCGGAGGTCGATCCTCAGGCCGCCGAGCGAAGCAGACTCGCGCTGCAGAGAGCGGAGGAAATGAGCCGTCGGACGGAAGCGCGCGTCCCTGCGCGGAAGGAAGCACGTGACGGACATGTCGCCGTGCGCCTCGGCGAGAATGCCGCGCGTCCTCGCGGAGAACCCTGCCTCCACGCTGCCGACCGGCAGGTCGATCTTCGTGTCGAGCCTTCCGGCGAGCAAGGCAAGAAGCACGGAAAAGACGGCCGCGAGAAGCAGGGCGAAGGCGGTGGAGATGCGCAGGGAACGGCCTCCGCGGCCGCAGAACCGGCACATGGCGACGTTCTTCGAGGCGACGAAGAGGAAGAACGACGAGAACACGAGATAGGCGACAACAGTCCCCGAGGAGAAGAGCCCGGACGACATGTCCATCACGTGCGCGTCTAAAGGCATCTCCCCGAACACCGTCCTTCCCTGGGGCGCGAGGGCGAGAAGCGCGGCCCATCCGCCGCGGGGGATGCCGACGAGCAGGAAAAGCGACGCGCACGCGGCGGCGGCTGCGTGCCGGAACATCGAGCTCATGGCGACCGACACCGCGCACCAGAGGCTTCCCTGGAGCATAAGCGCGAGGAAGGCGGGGCAGAAGCCGAGCACGCCGACGCCTGCAAGCGCGGACGGCGCGTAGACGCGAAGCACGGCGACCGTCGCCGCGAAGGAGAGGAAAGTGGCGAACACCGTCATGGTGAACACGCCGAGGAACTTGCCGAGCGTGAACTCGCGCTCCCTCACCGGCGTCGTCAGGAGAAGCTCTATCCGCCCGGTCTGCAGCTCGTCGCTCCAAACGTCCATCGCGAGAAAAGCCGCAAGCGCGGGGAGGAACGGAGCGACGCCCATCGCCCACACGGACGCCACCGAAAGGTTCGCGCCTTCGGCCGCGTCGAGACGGGACGCAAAGAGCGCCGCCGACGCCGCGAGAAAGCCGCCGGCGGCGAACGCCGTCGAGAAAAGGCTCCTCGCGCGGCCGATCGTGCGGTTCCATGTGACGCGCACGGGGCTCACGCAGCACCTCCCTTGATCGCGGACGAAAGGCGGGCGCGGAGAGCCGTCCTGTCGACGCCGGCGGCCGTAACCGACGCGGAGATGACGCCGTCCCTGAGCACAAGGAACCTGGTCGTCCACTTCGCGAGGTCGTCAAGTTCGTGGCCAGTCGCGATGACGGCGGAAAACGCGGCCGCGGCGGAAAGCACGGGCCCGGCGGCTTCGCGCATCTCGCCGTCGAGCCCCGCGAGGAAGTCGTCGAGCAGCAGAACGCGCGGCCGCAGCAGCAGGGTGTCGGCGAGCGCCACGCGCTTCTTGAGCCCTGCGGAGAGGCTGCATATCGGGGAGCGCAGGAAGTCGGAGACGCGGCACATCTCGCACGCCTCGTCGACGCGGCGGCGTATGCGCTTGAGGGGCTCGCCCTTGAGCGCCGCGCGGTAGACGAGGTATTCCTTCACGGTCATGTCCTCGTAGAGCGAGACGCGCTCTGGCATGTAGCCGAGCTGCCTGCGGTAGCGCAGGGGTTTCGCGAACGCGTTCTGCCCGTCCACCATGACGACGCCGGAGTCGGGCGCGGCGAGGGTCGCAAGCACCTTGAGGAGCGTCGTCTTGCCGGCGCCGTTCGCGCCGACGACGCACACGACCTCGCCGGGGGAGACGACAAACGACACATCCCGCAAGACTGGTTTCTTTCGGTAGGTAAACGCGATGTTTCGCACTTCGAACATTGGCTGCTATATTATATCATACTTCGGCGGGGGTCGCGGCGATGCGGCTCGCAAGGGCGAGCTCCTCGGGTTTGCCGTAGCCCCACGTGACGCCAACCGATTCAATGCCGTTGTCCTTCGCCGCCAGGAAATCGCTCTTCGTATCGCCGACGATCGTGCAGTCACCGGGCGCTGCGGCGTATTTCCGCATGAGAAACGCGAGAAGCGCCGACTTCGTCATCTTGCCCACGGCGGGATCGTCCTTGAACATGTCGCCGGCGTAGATCCCGTCGAAGACCCTCTCCCAGCCGAACTTCCGCGCGATGAGCACTGCGCCGACATAGCGCTTGTTCGTCGCGACGACGACCGTTGCGCCAGCCGCCTTCAGCGCGCGAACGCGGTCGACGATCCCCGGATATTCGACCGTGTTGGGGAAGCCGTCGTTGTCGTAGTGCTCCCCGAAGCCCTTTCGTATCGCCGCGCCGAGCGCATCGGTGTAGATTTCGGGGAAAAGGGCCTTCGCCATGTCCTCGATCGGCGGGCCCGCCACGAAAAGCTCGTCGAAGCGCGGGCACTCGAGGCCGAGGTCGGCGAGCGTGGCCTTCCACGCCTCGCGGATGTCGCGGTCGGTGTCGGCGAGAGTGCCGTCGAGGTCGAAGAACCAGAGCTTCTTCATTTCAGGAAGCCCTCCTCTGCCGCGCGGACGATCTCTATGACCTGCTCCGGGTCTGTCGCCTCGTCGAGTATCTGCAGGAACTCGGTGGCATGCGCCATGACCGCAAGGCGCGAGAGTATGTGGAGGTGCATCTCGTGGTCGGTCGAGCAGACGAGGAAGAAGTGCCGCGTGCCCTGTCCGTCGGGCGCGCCGAAGAACACCGGGCGTTCGCTACGCCCGTACGCGACGAAAGTCTCCTGGAACATGTACGGGTCGTGGAAACGCGGGTGCAGAAACGCGGCGCCCTCGCCAACCGCCGTGGAGGCCGTCTCCTCGCGGGCGACGAGCTCCTTGAAGAGCGCGTCGGGATCGTAGACGAACCCCGTCGCGTCGGCGATGCTCGTCATGTCGCGCAGGATCCCCGCCTTCGCCTTGCCGGGCACGCCGAGCACGATCCCCGTCGGCGCGAAGAGCCGCCACACGCGCCAGTCGGCGCTGTTGGAGCGGCGCTGCTCCTCGAGGATGACGTTGTGCTGGCGGATCTGCTCCCTGTGGCCCGACGCGAGAAGATTGCGCTGAGCCCATTCGTCGAGGGCACGGTGCTCGAACCACAGATCGCCACCATGCTCGCTGAAGTCTATCTCGCCGCGCTGCGCGACATGGCGGAGCTCGTTCGCGTCCATATGGACGTGCTCCGCGGCGGAACGGAGGTTCAGCATCTCGCGGCTCATCGCGCGGCCCTCCTGCGGCACACCTGCGCGAGACGCACGACGACGAGCGAGTCTGCCGACTGCGACGACACCGCGCGTTCGCGCAGCTCGAGGAAACGGAAGCGCGCGGCGCGAAGCTCATTGAGCGACCAGTTGCGCAGAAAGCCCTGGTTCTTCTTCGCGGCATACGGGTTCATGCCCTCGGCCGCCTCGCGGAAACGGCCCTTTGCCTCGGCGTCCTTGAGCTCGGCGAGCTGGCGGAAGAACTTCTCGACGACGGTTGTCACAAGCACCGCGAAGCCGGTCTCGCGCTCAAAGCGGCCCACGGAATCGAGGACCTTCGCAAAGTTACGCTCGCCGAGGGCGTCGGTGATAGCCCATATCTCCGGCTCCACCCCGACGCCCTGCGACGATATCTCGGCTATGTCCGCGGCCGACACGGCGCGGCTCTCGCCGCCGATGTAGTCGCGCATCTTCTCGAGCTCGCTCACGAGCGAGCGCGAATCGGTGCCGACGCGCGCGACAAAGAGCTCTGCCGCGCCGCGCTCGAACGAAAGCCCCATCTCCTTCGCGAGGTCAACGACGCGCACAACCGCGCTTCTCGCCTGCTCCCAGGGTTTTCCAGCGGAGAACACGATCATCTCCACCGAGGACTTGAGGGTCTTGGCGAAGATAGAGGTCTGTAGGAGCCTAGGACCCGACAGGATAAAATGCTGGTTTTCGGGGAGGTCTGCGGCGGCGAGCTTCTCGGCGAACCTCTCAAGCGCAAGCTTGACAGCTTCGGACGGGCCGCCCTTCCCGCCCTGGGGCAGAAAGCCGACGTTGCGCCACCATGTCGTCTTCCTGGGGTCGAGGAAAGGCGGCGTAAGGAGCGACGCCTCGGCCTCTCGCAAGTCCCTTAGCTGAAGCTCCTCGTTCGTCGAATTGGCAGAGTCTACCGTCTCGAGTCCTACGCCGTCGCCGACGATGCGCTTCGCGGCCTCCGACACGAGATAGTCGTCCTCCCCTATTATGACATGGATCTGCGCCACTCTTTCACTTTGCCCCTTGGCGGATATTATACCAAAAACGACGCGCCCGCACGGGCGCGCCATTTCTACATTGCCAAGATTCGTTCGGTGGCGGAGCGAAGGTCCGAGCGAGTGGATACGGCGTATCCGCCGAGGTTCCACGAGGAGGAGCCTTCGGACGCCTCCGAACGGTCTCTCGACCTTAGGCCGGGGCAATCGCCTCGTTCGGGCAGGTCGCGGCGCAGGCGCCGCAGTCAACGCACTTGTCGGCGTCGATCACGTAGGGCGTACCTTCGCTGATCGCCTCGGCGGGGCATGCATCCTTGCAGCAACCGCACGCGACGCACTTGTCGGCAGCAATCTTGTGAGCCATTTTGTTTTTCTCCTTTTTGGTTGTTTGAAATCGACGCCATTATACCACCCCGCGCACGAGTTAGGCAACGGTAATTTGCACCCCTATTCGTAGCGGAGGCAGTCGATCGGGTTGAGCTTCGACGCGCGCCACGCGGGGTAGAAGCCGAAGAAAAGCCCGACGACCGACGAGATGATGAACGCGTAGACCGCGGACGCCGGCTCGATGAGGACGGGCCACCCGGCCGCCGCGCCGACGATGTGCGACGCGCCTATGCCGACCCCCACCCCCGCAGCGCCGCCGACGGTCGAGAGAACCATCGCCTCGAGGATGAACTGCACGAGGATGTTGCGCGGCGTCGCGCCAATCGACATCCTGAGGCCGATCTCCCTGATTCGCTCGGTGACCGAGACGAGCATGATGTTCATGATCCCGATGCCTCCGACGACGAGCGTGATGACTGAGAAGATGAGAAGCAGCATCCCGACTATCCCGGTGACCGAGCCGATCGTGTTCATGATCTCGGTCGTGTCGCGCGTCTCGAAGTCGTTGTCCTGCCAGTCCGCGAGGTGGTGGCGCTGGCGAAGGAGCGCGGAGACCTCGCGCTTCGCGTCCTCGAGGTCGTCCATCGACACGAGCGAGAGGTTCATCATGTTGATGGTGTTGAACTTGGAGCGCTGGAGATAGCGGTGCACCGAAGTGTAGGGTGCCATTATGACGTCGTCCTGGTCCTGCCCCCAGTTGTTCGCGCCCTTCGAGCCGAGGATGCCGATCACTCGGAACGTCATGTTCTTGAGCCGGATTATCTTGCCGATCGGGCTCTCGTCGTCGCCGAAGAGGTTCGACTGGACAGTAGTGCCGATCACGCACACGCGCGCGGCGAGCCTCGTCTCGTCGTCCGTGAAGAACCTCCCCTCGGTCACCGTCCAGTTGCTGATGTCGAGGACATCGGTCGCCACCCCCTGCACGTTGCCGGCCCAGTTCTTCGCGCCGTACATCATCTGCACCGTGGTCCTGACCTGGGGGCTCACGCTCTTCACGAGGTGCCCGAGCTCGCGCTTGATCGCCTCGGCGTCCTCGGCCGTCATCGTCTGGCCCTGCCCCATTCCGCCCGACACCGGCCCGCGGTTGCGCCGCTCGGGGAACACCATCATGAGGTTGTTGCCCATCGACGAGATCTCCTTGACCATCATCGTCTTCGCGCCCTCGCCTATCGCCATCGCGAGGATGACAGCGACGATTCCGATGCCGATGCCGAGGCACGAGAGGAACGAGCGTATCGGATTCCGCCCGAGCGACCTCAGGGAGACCTTGAATATCGTCAGGAAGCTCATGCCAGCGCCTCCTTGACGAGGCGGGAGACCTCCTCGGTCGTCTTGCGGCCGCCTTCGCCGCGGTCGTCGCGCATGACCTTGCCGTCGCGCATCACGACGTGCCGCTTCGCGTAGGCGGCGATGTCGTCCTCGTGCGTCACCATGACGATTGTGATGCCCTCGTTCGAGAGCTCGGTGAAGAGGTCCATGATCTCTATCGAGCTCTTTGTGTCGAGGTTGCCGGTCGGCTCGTCCGCGAAGACCACTGGCGGGTTGTTCATGAGCGCGCGCGCGATCGCGACGCGCTGCTGCTGGCCGCCGGAGAGCTGCGCCGGGGTGTGCATCTCGCGGCCCTTGAGCCCCACGCGCTCGAGAAGCTGCATGGCGCGCGCCTTGCGCTCGCGGCGGTTTAGCCGCCCCATGTAGAGGTCGGGCAGCTCGACGTTCTCGAGCGCGCTCGTGCGCGGCAGTAGGTTGAAGTTCTGGAAGACGAACCCGAGCTTCATGCAGCGGATCCGCGCGAGCTCGGCGGGCGAGCGCTTCGCGACTTCGAGGCCGTCGAGGAGATACGAGCCCTTTGTCGGGACGTCGAGACAGCCAAGGATGTTTAGCATCGTCGACTTGCCGGAGCCGGACGAGCCCATTATCGCGACAAACTCGCCGTCGTCTACCGAGAGAGACACGCCGTCGAGCGCATGCACCGGCTCGTCGCCGATGGCGTAGATCTTGTACATGTCGCGTATCTCGATGAGATGGGCCATATTTTCGTTACACTTGCGGTCGCCTCGGAGAGGCGCCCCTACCAATTGCCATTACCTACTTCTTCGGCTCGGGCGCAGTGCCCTTGTTCTGGTTGCGCTTCGGGAACTTCGGCATGAAGGGATTCGTCGAGTCCTTGCCGTCCATCGCGGCCATGTTCGCCGTCTGGTAGCCAACGACCGCCTCGCGGCCCTCGAGCGCATCAACGCCCTCGCAGACGATGGACGTGAACGAATCGTCCGTAACGCCTTCTTCAACAAGGACATACTCCAGCGGATCGCCCTCTTTCCGCGGCGCAAGCCAGATCTTGCGTCCGCGCGGTATTTCGCCGGCGATGCGGTCGCGATCCTCGTCCTTCGGGCGGAACCTGAACGCCGCCGCCGCGACCGCGAGCACGTCCTCGGCCCGCGCCGTCTCGATCGAGAGCGTCGCCGTCATTCCGGGGAAGAGCTTCTGGCCGGGGTTTTCGGCCTCGACGATCACGGGGAACGTCACGACGTTGTTCGTCGTCGTCGACGCCTTCCTGATCTGCTTCACCTTACCCTTGAAGCGCGTACGGTACGCGTCGACGGTGAACGTGACGTCCTGCCCCACCTGAATGCCGCCGATGTCGGCCTCGGGGATGTCTGCCGCGACCCAGATCGTGTCGAGATCCTCCGCGATCGTGAGGACGGGCACCGCGTTCATCGACGAGACGACGGTCTCGCCCTCCTCCACCTTGCGGTCGATCACTATGCCGTCGACCGGCGAGACGATCGTGCAGTAGCTCAGATTCGCCTCGGCCTGGTCTACGCTCGCCTGCGCGCTCTCGACCTCGGCCTTCGCGCTCGCAAGCGCGGCCTTCGCGCTTTCAACCGCGGCCTTCGACTTCGCAAGCGACTCCTCCGCGCTGTCGAGATCGGCGACCGGAGCCATCTTCTTCTCCGCCAGCGCCTTCTTGCGGTCGTACGTCTTCTGCGCGAGGACGAGCTCGGCCTCGCGCTGGCGCAGGGAACACTCGCTCGTCATGACGCCGGCATTGCTCATGTGCAGCCGCGCGACGGCGCTCTTGTAGTTCGCCTTGTAGACGAGGGGGTCGATCTCCGCGACCACCTGCCCGTTGGTCACGACGTCGTTGTAGTCGACATAGAGCTTTATGAGCTTGCCGTTGACCTGCGCGCCAACCGGGATCCCCTTCGAGGAATTGCGCGGCGTGACGGAACCCGTCGCGGAGACCGTGCGGACGATGTCCGTCCGGGCGATCGGCGCGGTGCGGTACGACGGGGACTTCTTCCCCGCGACAATCGGCATCTTGTCGCCGCATCCCGCGGCGAGGGCGAGGCACGCCGCAAGCAGCGCGGCGCGCACCGCCTCATTTCTCGTCTTCACTGATCGTCTCCTCCGTGTATTCGGGCCAGCGGCCCGTTAGCCTGAAAAGCATCGCCTCCGCGATCTGCCCGCGGTAGAACGCGCGCACGCGGTCGCCGAGCGACGAGGCGTATCCCGCGACGGCGTCGGCGAAATCGATGCGGCTCGCGTCGCCGAGCATGTACTGCTCGCGCACCGTGTCGAGGTTCTCGCTTGCGCTCCTGACGCTCGTGCGCGCGGCGGCGAGCGCCTCAACGGCGTTGTCGCGCTCGGCGACGGCGATTTCGATGTCGCGGGACAGCTTGAGCTCCGCCGTGTCAACGTCGCACGCGGCGGAATCGAGCGCGACGGTCGCGCGCTCCACGGCGGCCGTTCTGCGCCAGCCCGTGAAGAGCGACGCCGCGCCGTTCACTCCCCATCGCCAGTACCAGAGGGGGTCGGTCCAGTTGAGGGCGAGGCTCGCGCTCAGGCTCGGGTATAGGTCCGCGACCGCGGCATCGACCCTGTGCGACGCGGCCCTGAGGCGAGTGCGCGCGACCGTCACGGCAGGCGCGTTCGTGCGCGCGAAGCCGTAGAGTTCGGCGATCCCTCCCGAGGTCGACGCGAACGAGCGCTGCATGTGCGAAAGCTCCATCCGGCGCTGGCCGAGGACCTCCCTGAAGCCGCCGGACGAGGCGTCGACTCCAAGCGCCGTCATGAGCTCCGCACCGGCGATCGCGACGTCATTAGACGCGGCGACGACGTTCTGCACCGACTTCGCGAGGTCGAGCTTGGCCTTGAGGACGTCGACCTCCTTCGCCTCTCCGTGCTTCATCCGCATCTCCGCCTGCTCGAGATGCTCCGCGTACTCGGCCTCGTTCGTGAGCGCTACCTCGAGAAGCGTCTCGTTGCGGACAAGGGCGAAATACCCGGCGGCCACCTCCTCGAACACGGTATAGCCAGCGTCCACGAGCGCCGTCTCCGCCGCGACGACCTCTTCGGCATACGCCCGCGCGGCCGCGGCGTTGCGCCCGAAATCATAGAGAAGGACGTCGAGGGAAAGCGACCCCGACGCGGAGCCGTCGGTGTCTCCGCGGAGGCTGTAGCCGGCTCTCGAAGACTCGGAGCGGCCGATTGACGCCGACGCCCCGAACGCGCCCCACGGCGTCGACGAGAGAAGCGGCGCATCCGCCGCGGCCTGCCTGAGGGCTATGCGCGCATCTTCAACCGCAAGGCGGGCGCGCATCATCGACGGGCGGTTGTCGAGCGCAAAGCCGACGAGCTGCGAGAGCGACATACCCTTGAGATCGGCATTGGCGGCGGGGATTCCGGCGTCGCTCCCCGTTCCGCGGGCGGCATGCGCCCTCTGTGCGCTCCGCGCCTCGTGGACGGCATGGAATGTGCCGCAGCCCGCGAGCACAGCGGCCATCGCAAAAACCTGAAGAAAACGCGGTATATCCATCTTTGCGCAAGTTCTCCCTACATGCGGTGAATTATACCAAAAAATTG
The DNA here is from genome assembly GCA_902775595.1 of uncultured bacterium. Taxonomy (GTDB): domain Bacteria; phylum Verrucomicrobiota; class Kiritimatiellia; order RFP12; family UBA1067; genus UBA1067. The sequence goes on from CACYNF010000012.1 coordinate 36,574, forward strand.
CCGCCCATAGTGACGCGATGCAAAGTCTATTCCGCAAGCGCGAGTCGGATGGCGTCTTCGAGCGTGTCGCCCGTCGGCGCTATCTCCCTCAGCCGCCAGGCCGCATGGCTCCCGACAGCGCAGAGGACGCATGGTATCCCGATCGCGTCCGCCACCTCCTTGTCGTGCACCGCGTCGCCTATCATGACGAATTTCGCATCCGCGTCGCGCGAGCGCAGCTCGGCGAGGAACTCACGCGCGCGGACGACCTTCGACGCGCCGTGCAGGTTGTCTGAGCCGCAGATGCGCTCGAAGTATCCGTCGATGCCGTACTCCTTCGTCTGCGCATCGAGGAGATCCTGCCTGAGCGCCGAGAGTATCGACTGGCGGCACCCCGCCGCCTTCGCCATGTCGAGCGCGGCAAATGCGCCGCGGTTCAGCGCCTTGGGCTGGCGGAGGTACGTCTCGTGGTATTCGCGGGCGATCGCGTTCCATTCGTCCTCGTCGTGCGCGACGATGCCGATCCTGTCGTAGAACGGACGCACCGGAAAAGCGAAGTTGTCCAAGTAGAACGGCATCCCGATCGGCGTTCCGCCGCGCTCGGCGATCATGATGTTGAGCGTGGCGAGAGCCGCCTCGGTGTCGTCCAAGAGTGTCCCGTTCCAGTCCCAGATGATGTGAACAGCATCCAACGTCTCAATTCCTTTTCGTCGTTTCCCGTTCATTTCTCGGATGGTTTGAGCACAATCACTCCGTCCTGACGCGCGGACCAGCTGTAGTTCGCAATCTCGCCCACAACTATCTTCAGGATATCACCGACCCTTATATTGGAACATGTCATAGGCGGAAGAATCGGATAGCCCGATGTTCCAGCAGGCTCGGTCGCGAAAAGCAACGCGCTTTCATCAGGATAGGACTTAGAGAACTCCACCTGAACGAACAGCAGAAGATCCATCAACGTCCATTTCCCACCAGAGGGGATGCACAACTCAGACAAGTCCATTTGGAGCTTGGATTCCACGCTGAAGGCCCCGGAGGCGATGTCTAATGGCGAAAGAACACGCTCAAGGGACTGAGAATACCTTTTCTCGACGGCTGCCGGGTCGTCGAGAGTGTCCTTCCCGAGGTCAAGGAGTCTGCGATGCCCCCTCTCGTCCGGGGAATAGGAGTAGAATCCGCATCTCCACCACCCCGGGCCACCGACTCCGCCGAAGCCGCGTTTTCGGGCCGACAGAATGTCGTGCCCGGCGGACAACCCCTTTTCGTCCAAATGCCAGATCATCGCTCCTCTCTGATCGACGCAGACAACCGCCGCTCCGCCTGGCAGTCCTGGTTCGACATGACGAGAAATGAATCGCACGCACCCAAACATATATTCGGCATCACCGAGAACTTCCCGATATCCATTCGTCGCAACTGCGTGCGACAGGACATTTGTCGCGATACGGAAGATATCCTCTTCTGTTGTCAATCCGTACAGACAACCGTCCGGTCCCGTCCGAAACCCTCGAAGGCCCGGCGAGTTGGTCGTCATTACCCAACGGACGAAATCCTCATCCGTCTTTGACAGCTTCGGCTTCAGATATCTGTCGAGCACGATGATTCCCGGAGCGAGGCGTTCCTCGGCATCTGAGCCGTGCGGCGCGCGGCGGTTCTCAAACGTATTGCCCAATCCCAGATACGTCGAATAGGGACGGACGCTCTCCTCGCCGACCGAGACCATCACACCGTTCGACGCCTTGGGCGACTGGACGAATCGGCAATTGCGAATGACGACTTTGCCGCCGTCCGGGCAGTCGACGAGATAGCTCGAAGCGCCGTCGTCGCCGTCGTCGAACACAGAATGCTCAACAACCGTGGTGCGCGCACGGCTCTTGAGGCAGTGGCCCCGGACGGCATGATCCGAGACGCAGTTTCTGAACTCGAGCTTTCGCACCGCGCCGATGTAGACGTTGTGCGAGAAACCGTCGCCCGCTCCGTTCTGCGAGAAGACGCATCCGTCAATCGTGATCTCGCTCCTGCCGAGCGCGCCGGAGAGGATTCCGTTCTCGTTGCCGCGAAACGCGCACTTCCTGACGGTCAGGTTTCCGTCTGCATCCAGCCTTATTCCGGCGCCGTTCCTGTCCTTGCACTTCGCGCCGGTAAACGACACTCCTTCGATGACGGTGTTCGTTCCGCAGATAACCCAGATGCCCTTCCCCATGCAGATTTTCCCGGCCGCATCGACGACGGTCGCGTCACGGCCGGCCCCGCGTATGACAAGGTCGTTCGCACGCCACGCGCATACGTCGCCCGCGTATCTTCCGGCCGATATCTCGACAACATCGCCGTCGCGAGCCGCCCGCGCGGCTTCCGAGGGAAGAGCATAGGCGCACCCCGGCCCCACTTCAAGAGTCGCCGCGGACGAGGCGACGCCCATGAGAAGCAGGAGCGAGGCGATTGCCGGCTTGAACTTCTTCCCAAGATACCTCAGTCCCGACTCGAGGTCGGAGAACCTGCCGTCGAGCTGCGCCTCATAGAGCTCTGCAAGAGCTCTGCCCATCGCAGGGCCGGGCTTCATGCCTTGCGCGATCAAGTCACGCCCCCTCACTATCGGCTTCGGGGCGGAATCCTCGACCTCGAGCCGCTTCGCCTGCTCTGCAAGCCACTTCAGGGGCTCTGGCTCTGACGGGAAAGGCGGCCTGCCGGCGTCGTCTGCCGCGGCGACGCGCAGGAGGCGGTCGATGCGGATGACTTTCGCGGCAAGCCGCCTTATCGCGCCATCCGACGACTTGTCCTTCCACATGGCGAAGGGCCGCATGTGTAGCCGCACGAGCGGGGGAATCTCCTTGAGAAGCCGCTCCTCGTTCGTGAGGCGGCGCAGGAACGACAGCGTCGGCTCGACGCCGCGCTCGTCGTGCCCGAGCGAACGGATGCGCTTCTTCACGGGGTCGTAGAACGAGCAGTCGGGCTTGCCGAAGTCATGGCAGAGGACGGCGAGCCCGACGAGAAGATCCTCTGCGTCGTCGCCGATGCGAGACGCGGCGAACGCGTCGAGGCAGCAGAGCGTGTGGTTCCAGACGTCGCCCTCCGGATGCCACTCCGGCGCCTGGTCGCATCCTATTAGCCGCTCGAGCTCTGGGTAGTACTTCACCCACCCGACGTCGCGCAGGAAGTTGAGCCCCTTCGAGATTTTTACGCCTTTCAGAATCAGCTTCGACCACTCGCCGAAAAGACGCTCGCTCGCAAGGCCCTCCGGCGTCATGGCGCGGCAGACCTCGATCGTCTCTGGAGCGGGATCAAGATCAAATCGGGCGACGAACTGCATTCCTCGGAGGACGCGCAGCGGGTCTTCGCAAAAATGGTCGGAGACGTGGCGGAGAATGCGCTTCTCGAGGTCGGCGCGTCCATTCCACGGGTCGACGATTTCGTCCGTAAGCGGATCGCGGTATATGGCGTTGACGGTGAAGTCGCGCCTTGCGGACGCGTCGCGGACGGTCAGCGTCGGGTCGTACTCCATCTCGAACGCGCGATGCCCGAGGCCAAGCTTCGTCTCGCGGCGCGGAATCGCCATGTCGACGTCGAGATGCGCGAGCTTTATGACGCCAAAGCTCGCGCCGACGAGATCGAGGTCGAATTTCTTTGCGAGCACGGCCTTGAGGTCGGCAGGCGCGATTCCAAAACACTCGACGTCAAAGTCCTTTGGGTCTCCGCCGAGAATGGAGTCGCGAACGCAGCCGCCGACGAGAAGCGCGCGGCCACCCGCCGCCTTCACGATCTGCGCGACTTCGCGCACCGCCTCCATACCCGATGTAGTATCCATGTCACATGCCATCGAGTGCGGAGATCCACGAAAGCTCACGGCGGCGCATCCGCGCATAGTCGCGAGACGAAAAGTCGTCGGCGCCGGAAAGATGGTCTATGCCGTGGGCGATGTAGAGAAGAAGCTCCTTCGCGGGCGACCAGCCCCTGCGCTTCGGCGCCACCTTCTGCGCCCTGTCGCAGTTTACATACACCTCTCCGTAGACGCCCGGCTCCTCGCCGGGCATCGGGTCGTATCCCTGCGTAATCGCGTCCGTCGGCCCTTCTGCGCCGTTGACGGCAAGATGCACCTCTGCGGACGATGCATCGTCCTGAAGTATAACCGTGACCTCGCGAAACGGGATTCCGACGCGCGCCGACGAACGGGCGACG
>CACYNF010000013.1 GCA_902775595.1 uncultured bacterium
CCGGCAACGCGGCGCTTACGCTCGCCGATCTCGAGCAGGATCCCGATGTTCTCGACACGTGGTTCAGTTCGTGGCTTTGGCCGTTCTCGACTCTCGGGTGGCCGGAGAAGACGAAGGACCTCGACTACTATTATCCGACGACGGATCTTGTGACGGCGCAGGACATCATCTTCTTCTGGGTCGCCCGCATGATGATGGCCGGCATCCACTTCATGAAGAAGCCGCCGTTCAAGAACATCGTCATCCACGGCATTGTCCGCGCAGCAGACGGCTCGAAGATGTCGAAGTCGAAGGGCAATTCCCTCGATCCGCTCGAGCTGATCGACCAGTATTCCGCCGATGCGCTCCGCTTTTCGATCGCGCTCATCACCTCGCTCGAGTGCGACTCGAAGGTGAGCAAGGAGAAGTTCGAGATCGGCCGCAACTTCACTACGAAGATATGGAACGCGGCGAAGTTCCTGGAGCTGCAAGAAACTTCCCTTCCGCAGGAGGGGTTCGGGGGCACCAGAGCCCCCGTGACGTTGTCCAATCTTCGCGCCTCTTCCCTCTCCGCCGACGACAGGCACATCCTATACGCCGCCGACCTCGCCTGCCGCAAGGTCAACGAGATCCTCGAGGCGTACCGTATCCAGGATGGCGCGCTCGCGGTCTACGACTTCTTCTGGACGCAGATCTGCGACGGCTACGTGGAGTACGTGAAGGACTCGCCGAACAAGGCCGTGTCGGTGGCGATTCTCCGCGACGTCTTCTGGAAGGCGCTGCGGCTCCTCCATCCGTACATGCCGTTCGTCACCGAGGAGGTCGCGCACCAGCTCGGGTTCCTCAGGGAAAACGAGACGATCATGCTCCAGAAGTTCCCAGAGGGCTACACGGACGCCGAGAAGGCGGCGTGGGGCGTTACCGAGGGGAACTACGAGTTCGTGAACGCGAAGCGCGAGGCGATCACCGCGATCCGCGCGCTGAGGGCCGAATACAAGGTTCCGCCGGCGACGTTCGTTAAGGTGACGGTCGCGACGGATGTTCCTGGCGCTGCCGCCGAGGTGGAGTCGCTGAAGAAGTCAATGAGGGCCGAGTCTGTCGAGTTTGTCCCTGCGGGCAGCGATCTTGCGATGCCGTCGAAGATCACGAAGTTCGGCACTGTCTACCTCTCGCTCGAAGGGCTCGTCGACAAGGCGGCGGAGGCGAAGCGCATCGCGGGCGAGCTCGCGAAGATCGGCGGGTTCATCAAGTCCGCCGAGGCGAAGCTCGCGAACGAGAACTTCGTCGCGCACGCGCCGGAGGCGGTTGTCGCCGAGGCAAGACGCAAGCTCGCCGAGAACAAGGAGAAGGTCGCGCAGCTCGAGAAGCTCGCGAAGCTCTTCGCATGATTGCGTACATAAGAGGCGTTCTTTCCGAAAAGGCGCCCGATCGCGTCGTTATAGAGGCGGGCGGCGTCGGGTACGAACTCCTCATACCCGTGTCCTCGTTCGACAGGCTTCCCCGCGAGGGCGGGGAGGTGAAGCTCCTCGCGTGGCACTGCGTGCGCGAAGACGACGAGTTGCTCTTCGGGTTCGCGACGAAGGAGGAGCGCGAGATGTTCCTGAAGCTCACCCAGGTGAGCGGAGTCGGGCCCAAGATCGCGCTTGCGATACTTTCCGGCTCGTCGATAGGCGAGCTTTCGCTCGCGATTGCGTCTGGAAACGCCAAGCGCATCTCGTCGATCAAGGGCGTCGGCAAGAAGACGGCGGAGAAGATATGCGTCGAGCTGAAGGACAAGGTCAACGCGATCGAGGCGCTCGCCGCCAACTCGCGGCGCGGCGACGCCTATGCGAAGGCGCCGATTCTCCACGATGCGATTCTTGCGCTTTCGGCGCTCGGCTTCGGCGAGGAAGCCGCGAACAAGATGGTGACGAAGGTGATAGCCGCCGATCCGTCCGTCAAAGACGTCGAGACGCTTGTCCGTCTCGCCCTTGCAAGTCGATGACAAGGTGAACATAAATATGGCAGCTCAGATTTTAACGCAGAGGCGCAGAGACGCAAAGTGCGCAGAGAGAATTAGATGCTTTAAATAATAGTAAAACATGAAAATTGTTAAAAGCAGAAAGGTAAAAGCCCGATGAAAAAAACAATGTTGCTTGGTGCGTTCTGCGCGGCCGCGTTCGCGGCGTTCGCCGAGCGTGTGAACATCTGGCCGGAGGGCAAGATGCCCGACGCGCAGGACCACCAGATTGCTGCCATGACGAACGAGAAGGAGAAGGGCAAGCTCCCATATCTCGACTGGTGTCCCGCGCCGGCGAAGCCGAACGGATGCTGCATGATCCTCATCTCCGGCGGTGGGTACTTCAGCTGCTGCGACGTAGGGCTCGTCGAGACGTGGGCGAAGAAGTTCACAGACGCCGGCTTCCAGTGCGTCAACTTCGTCTACAGGACGCCGCGTCCGAAAGGGCTCCCGATCCACCAGAGCGCGTGGGAGGACGGACAGCGTGCCGTCAGGATGGTCCGCTCCGAGGCGGCGAAGCGCGGCTTTGACCCGGAGAGGATCGGCACGATATCCATGTCGGCGGGCTCGCACCTCGCGACGCTGCTCGCGACGAGCGCGCTCACCCCAGCGTATGAAAGGATCGATGAGCTCGACGATGTTCCCTGCCACATCAACTGGGCGATCACCGGCGCGATTGCGTATGCGGTGACGGACGGAATCGGCGTCCCCAACACGCGCAACGGCCAGGCGATCGACGCGAAGCTTGACTCCATCTTCAAGTTCGACGAGAAGACCGCGCCGATGTGCATGTTCCACGGAACTGACGATCCGTATTCCCCGATGGCCTCGACGCTCGTCTACCGCGAGCTGAGGAAGCGCAAGATACCCGCCGAGCTCCACCTTTTCGCGGATCGTCCGCACGGCTTCTGGGGACATGACGGAAAGGGCGACAGGGCGGCCGGATACGACAACTGGTTCGACCGTGCGCACGAGTTCCTCGTGCAGATGGGCTTCCTCGGCGAACTTAAGCCCGAGGAGGATCTTATGTGTCGCTACGCGAAGGACTTCCACGACCCTGCGCTCTACGCAAAGGAGGAGCTGTGGCCGAAGGGGCGGATTCCCGATTTCCAGGAGAAGCAGAACATCCCCTACCTTGAGTGGTACATCCCCTCGAACCTGACGACAAGGGCGATTCAGATCATCTACTCCGGCGGCTCGTACAACGGAAACGGACCCGACGGCTTCGAAGTCGCGCCGGCGCGTCGCTTCCTCAACGAGAAGGGCATGGCCGTCGTCACGATGAAGTACCGCACGCCCCGCCCCGCCGCCCCGCTCGCCAAGCACACGACGGCGTGGCAGGACCTCCAGCGCTGCATCAGGATCGTGCGCTCCAAGGCCGCGGGCAAGGGCCTCGACCCGACCCGCATCGGCATCATGGGGTCGTCCGCCGGCGGGCACCTCACGCTTATGGGCGTGACGAGCTCAAGGAGCCGTGCATACTGGAACATCGACGACATTGACAAGGTTCCGTGCAACGTGCAGTGGGGCGTCGGGATATACCCCGCCTACGCGCTCACCGACGGCGCTGAGCATGGTAACTCGACGGGCGGGAACGACGACTCCGCGCGTCTCGTTCCCGAGTTTGCGTTTGACCCAGACACGTGCCCGATGGTGTTCATACACGGCGACGCCGACGGCTGGGCGGCTATGAACTCGGTGAAGACGTGGGAACAGATGCGCAGGATGGGAGTCACAAGCGACCTCCACACGCTCTGCAAGAGGCCGCACTGCTTCCAGCGCAAGGCCTCGCCCGGCACGGGCAGCTACACGTGGCTCGGCCGCATCTGGGAGTTCATGAACCACAAGGGGTTCAACAAGTAGCGGTGGCGAAGCTACAGCCGCTGTGAAATGCGGTAGAGGTGCTCGACGAGGTTTGCGTCGAGCACCTTTTCCATAAATGGGATCACTTCGTGGCGCACCTTGTTGCGCTCTATCGAGACGTCGTCGTTAGATGCGTCCTCGCGCCATTCCTCGCCGAACTTGCGAAGGTAGTCCTTTAGCTCGTCGTCACGGCAGCCGAGGAGCGGGCGCACGAACTTTATGCCTGCGACTTCGCTCGTCGCGCGGATGCCCGAGAGCGAAGCGCGGCGCAGCTTCATGAGGAACGTCTCCGCGACGTCGTCCATGTGGTGGCCTGTCGCAACGGCGTCGAGATGGAGCGACTTCATGCACTTCGAGAAAAAGGCGAGGCGCACGCGCCGCGCGGCCATCTCGAGCGATTCGCCGCGCCTCTTGACGACCTTGGCGTGAATTCCCCTGAAGGGGATGCCGAGTCTCTTCGCGAGCGATCGCACGAAGCGGTATTCCTCCTTCGACTCCTTTCGCAGCCCGTGGTCGACATGGAGGACGACAAAGCGTTTCGCGGCGTTTTTCTTCTTGCCGCCCTTTGTGAGCAGGAATGCAAGCGCCACGGAATCGGACCCGCCGCTGACGGCGAGCCCGATTTTCCCAGGAGGAAGTATGGATCTGTCGATTTTCACCCTTGCGCATTATACCAAAAAAATGATATACTTTGCGGCGTTCGTTTGCAAGCGGGCGTAGCTCAATGGCAGAGCTCCAGCCTTCCAAGCTGGCTACGAGGGTTCGATTCCCTTCGCCCGCTCCAGACTGGGCAGAGCCAGGGTGGCGTAATGGCAGCCGCGGCAGACTCAAAATCTGCTATACGTGAGTATGTGCGGGTTCGAGTCCCGCTCCTGGCACCAACACGACAGGCGAACAAGACAACGACTGGAAGGGTGTCCGAGTGGTCGATGGTGCAACCTTGGAAAGGTTGTGTGGGGGCAACTCCACCGGGGGTTCGAATCCCCCCCCTTCCGCCAACATTGGCGGCTGACTCTCAGGACGGAAGTTCTGGGGGTTTTTCTTTTTCCTGACATCCCCGATGCCTGCGGAGGGCGAGAAGATTTTTGGCCGGCCATTTTTGGCAAAACGCACGGCAGTCTGCGACCGTCGGTTATGGTATAATATGCGGCGCGAGAGGTTATAGGAATGCAGACAGAACTCTGGTATACCGACGAACACACGAAGGACGTCAGGTTCTCGATGAAGACGATCGAGCAGATCGCCTCGAAGAAGAGCGCCGTCCAGCAGATCGACATCCTCGACACGCCCGCCTATGGAAGGGTGCTTGTCCTCGACGGTGGCCTCATGATCACCGAGAAGGACGAGTTCATCTACCACGAGATGCTCGCCCACGTGCCGATGGCGGTGCATCCGCGCGTGCGGAACGTCCTCGTGATCGGCGGAGGCGACGGCGGCACGGTGCGCGAACTTACCAAGTACCGCTCCATCGAGTCGATCGATCTCGTCGAAGTCGACAAAGACGTCGTGCTTCTCTCCAAGAAGTTCCTTCCCTTCGTCTCGTCGAAGCTCAAGGACAGGCGCGTCTCGGTCTGGTTCGAGGAGGGGCTCAGGTATGTCCGCGGGAAGAAGGACGAATACGACCTCGTGATAGTCGACTCGCCCGACCCCTACGGCCCGGCCGAAGGGCTCTTCACGCGCGAGTTCTACGGCACTTGCTTCAAGGCGTTGCGCGAGGACGGCATCCTCATCAACCAGCACGAGTCGCCGTTCTACGCCGCCCACCAGAAGTCGGTCCGCGACGCGCATAGGCACATAGCGATGGAGTTCAAGTTCTCCACCGTCTACCAGGCGCACATACCGAGCTATCCTTCAGGGCACTGGCTGTTCGGCTTCGCGTCAAAGAAGTACCACCCCATCGGCAATCTCGACGAGGCGAGGTGGAACAAGCTGCGAATTCCGACGCGCTACTACAACACCGCGCTTCACCGCGGAGCCTTCGCGCTCCCCAACTACGTCCTCGACATCCTGAAGGAAGAAGAGCCGCAGCGCGGCTGACGATATGGAACCCCAGCTCAATCAGTTCATCGGGTGCGACAAGCCGTTTGACGACGCGAAGGTCGTCCTTTTCGGTGCGCCGTACGACTCCACTACGAGCTTCCGCCCCGGGACACGCTTTGGGCCCGCCGCGATGCGTGCGGAGTCGTTCGGCATTGAGACTTATTCAATGCTTCAGGACCGCGACATTGCTGAGGATGCCTCCGTCTTCGATTCCGGCGACCTGGAGCTTCCGTTTGGTGCGCCAGACGCAGCCCTCGACATGATCGAATTGCGTGCTTCGGAGATCCTTGGCGCCGGGAAGATCCCGTTCCTGCTTGGCGGCGAGCATCTCGTCACGCTTGGCAGCGTCCGCGCCGTGGCGAAGCGCTACCCTAACTTGCACATAGTCCATTTCGACGCACATGCGGATTTGCGCGAGGACTATCTTGGTGTCAAGCTCTCGCATGCGTGTGTTCTCAGGCGTTGCCACGACATCCTCGGCGACGGGCGTATCTTCCAGTTCGGCATACGTTCTGGAACGCGCGACGAGCGGCAATTCATTAAGGATGGGCATGTCACGACCGAGCTTTTCTCCGACACGACACTTCCAGCCGTCATAGAAAAGATCGGCCATGACGCTCCCGTCTACCTGACGGTCGACCTTGATGTGGTGGATCCTTCCGAATTTCCCGGCACCGGAACGCAGGAGGCGGGCGGCTTTTCCTACGGCCGGCTTCTCGACGATCTGCGCATGATCTGCCGCGAGCTTAACGTCGTTGCGCTCGACAATGTTGAGCTCTCTCCCGCGCTTGACCCGACCGGCCGCTCGACGGCCCTTGCCTGCAAGCTCCTCCGCGAAGAGCTGCTGGCGCTTTAACGCCTTGGGCCTTGTGGTTGATAGGGCTGCGTCGTTTTTGGTAGAATCTTGGCATGGACAGCAAGGTACCGATGCCGCCCGATTCGAATAGGCGGGGCTGGATGCCAGCCGGATTTGCCGCAGTTGCCATTCTCTGCGCGGCGGCTTTGCTCTCGTTTGTCCTCGCGATGCACTGCTTCCCCGGTGGATACAACCCCGCGATGCGGATGCTGAGCGCACTCGGTCGCACCGAGGTGCGGCTCGTCGAATGGCCGTGGAGCCATTATCTGTTCATGGCGGGAATGTTCTTCTCCGCGCTTGCCGTCGTGTCTGCCGCTCGTCGCGCAGGACTGTCCAAATTGGGGGCCGCGCTGAACGTCGCGGGGCTTTTGTGGATTGCTTTCGTGCCGGAGAACGTTAACCAGATTCTCCACGATGCCGGATGCTGGCTTGCGGCGGCTGGCGGAGGAGTGATGCTCTTCTCGTGGCGAAGGGCGGAATCGGCGCGGCGCATTCGCCGCGGATGGACAATCGCGCTCGTCCTGCCGATTGCTGCGATGGCACTTGCCCTCGTCCTTCATGCGCTGAATGTCGTCCCGTTCGCTCCGCTTGTAACGACTCTGCAGAAGATCGTGATCCTTTCCTTCGCGGCGTGGCTGCTCTGCCTGTCGGCGAAGAATGCAGGACGCCGGGCTCGCATCGCGGGAGCGGTGTCTCTGGGTGCTCCGCTGATTCTTGCCGCGTTTCTCTTTCTTCGTCCAGACGATTGTCCCATGGGCGGGCTTCTGAAGGAAGCGGACAGCGGTGGAACGCCGTCCATACAGGACGCGGCGGATGCGCCGCGCGTCCTTCCGCTTTCCGATGACGAGTTTGCCGCGCTTGCCTGGCTTGAGCACGTCACGGGCCCGCTTGGCGCAGAGGAGGAGCGAGAGCTGTGGGACATCGGCGGAACTCAGCACGGCATCTTCGCGAAGCGGTACAACATCGCCTTTGCCGGATACGCCGCTGCCGCGATAGGGATGCGCGGTGACGCGGAGGTCAGGGCGCGCGCCGGCAAGGTTATAGGCAACTGCTTTGAGCGGATGCTGAAGACCGACGTATGGGCGTATTCCATGTCGAAGAACTACTGGGGGCGAAAGCCGTGGGCGCCCGATCCGTGCTATCGCGAGAACGTGATGTACACGGGGCACCTCCTGCATCTGCTTGCCTACTATGAACTCTTCACCGGCGACAGACGGTATCACCGCGAGGGCGGCGGATGGGATTTCGTCTGGAAGGACGGGCGCAAGGTTCACTACGATGTCGAAAAGCTGATCGATGTGACCGTCGAGCAGATGCGGAAAGGCCCGAACGGCGGTGTCACCTGCGAGCCGGGGCTGATGTTCTTCGCGTGCAACAGCCATCCCCACGTGGCTCTCTCGGTTTTCTCGAAGCTCGGCTACGGCGACTGGAGCGCGGATGCCGCGCGATGGGAGAAGTGGGCTCTCGCCCATTATACGTCGCCGCTCTTCGGCGGCGGAGAGGTCAATCTCGTCTATCATGTGCGCGGGAACTTCATGTATCCGCGAGGGCAGGACGCGCTCGACGGATGGACGCTTCTATGGTACGAGGCCTGGGCGTCGGACAGGCGCACGGCAACGGCACTATGGCGGCGCGTACGTGACGGTCTTGACTGGTCGCGGCTCGACGGCTGCGGAGACGGGACGGGCGTCATTGGATGCTGTGATCCGAGGCCCGTTTCGGCAAGCGTTGCGTCGGTCTTTCTCGCCGCCGCCGCGCGCGCGTGCTCCGATTCCGAGACTGCCGAGCGGCTTGAAAGGGCGGTCGACGCAAAATATCTCAGGCGCGAGGGCGGGCTTTTCTGGCTCGACCTGAACCGCGAGTGGCGCATCGGCGCGACGGCCATGCGCATAATCTCCCTTGCAGAGTCTCGCGGCTCGCGTTTCAGGGAGATGAAAAAAGTGGACTAGGCCAGTGTGTCATAGTGCCTTGTTTGCGTTGTACTGTCGTCAACCGCCGAAAAAGCGAAGCTTTTGAGGGCCGAGGCCGAGTCAAGGCGCTGAACGCATTGAAATCTCCGACCGTCGCGTCGCTTCCTACACCACCCGCGACGCGAAGGAGATCGCCAAGCTGCTGGTAATTCAGACGTCTACTGATTTCTTGAAATACGCGTAGACGGGAGGCTTAAAATCTGTCAGTCAAAACTCCGAAAATCTATCAGTCAAAGTTCCGAAAAACTATCAGTCAGGTTGACGGGTCTAGAGTGAAAATGCTATAATGCACTCATAAACTGTTGAAAAATTATGGATAAAAGCAAGTATAGACAAAGGCTGATAGATCCAAAGGTGGATTTTTATCTTTCTACTTTTGGTGCGGTATGCATAGAAGGACCAAAATGGTGCGGCAAGACATGGACTAGCACCATGCATGCTAAAAGTGCGTTTATGTTAGCCGACCCTGAGGACAACTTTGCGAACCGAGAGCTTGCAAAGATGGACGTTTCCAAGGCTCTTGTCGGCGAATCGCCCCATCTTATAGACGAATGGCAGGAAGTTGCGTCTATATGGGATGCCGTCCGCTATTCCGTTGATCAGTCCACGGAATCCGGTCGCTATATTCTTACTGGTTCGTCTACCCCGCCGAAAAAAGGAGTCATTCACTCTGGCACTGGTAGGATTGCAAGTCTCGCCATGCATCCTATGAGTTTGTTCGAGAGGGGGGAGTCTTCAGGGGTCGTTTCCGTGTCCGACGTCTGCGCTGGCAAGGACATCGGTGTACAGACGACAAAAAGCCCCTCGCTTGAGGAACTTGTTGCTTTTGTCGTTGGCGGAGGTTGGCCGGGTTCCATAGGCAAGACGCCGCGCCAGGCGGTCGCTATTCCGCATGAGTACGTGGAGAACGTCATCAAGGTCGATATGTCCAGGCTGGATGGCATAGAACGCGACCAGGCGAAGGTCCGCAAGTGCCTGCGTTCGCTCGCCCGCAACGAATCGACCACGGTTGCCCTGGCCACCATACGCAACGACATCGAGGAGGTCGATGCCACGTCGCTCAGCGTTAACACCGTAAGCGAATATCTCGACGCATTCAGGCGAATCTATCTTACGAACGACATTGAGCCGTTCTCCACTTTCTTGCGTTCGCCAGCCAGGATAAAGCAGTCTCCGAAACGGCATTTCTGCGACCCGTCCATAGCGGCGGCCCTTTTGGGCGCGTCTGAGAAGATGCTTTTGCGGGATTTGCGGACGTTCGGCTTTCTTTTCGAGTCGCTTGCGATTCGTGATCTTCAGATATATGCAGAATCCATCGACGCGAAGCTTTACCATTATCAGGACTACGATGGCAGGGAAATCGACGCCGTCATCCAGTTTGACGACGGCACGTGGAGTGCGTTTGAAATCAAGCTGAACCCCGATGATGCCGATGAGGCCGCAGCCAATCTTAAAAAGGTTGCATCTGTCTTCAAGCACAATCCGCCGACGTCGCTTTCTGTCGTTGTTGGAAAATCCGGAATTGCGCACAGACGCGAGGATGGTGTCTATGTCCTGCCGATAACTTCGTTGCGCCCATGACAGCGTGACCGGCTGGGAGAAACGCAAACCCCTTGAAAAATGGGCCTTTCGTGGGGCCTGTCCCTCAAGTTTCCAAGCAGATCAAGGATTTGCCGGATAGTTATGTTGTGAACGACGATGTCGAAATTGGCATGGGCAACAAAATACCGCTCTGGCTCTTCGGCTTTCTTTATTGACACGTTCTCCCTTGCCGCGCTGGGGTTGTTAATCATTTTGCAACGGCGCCGTGGGCGCTAAAGGTTTCGGCACGGATTAGATCTTCAGGAGATGCTTGCGAAGTGCGATTGCGACGGCTTCGGCGCAGCGGTTCTTGAGCGCGACGGCATGTAGGTCTCGCCCCAGATCGCGCCTGAAAAAAGTGGACTAGGCCAGTGTGTTGAGGGGCGCTTGGTTGTGCTATAATGCCGTCGACACTTGGGAAAGACGTATGGAAACAGGCAAGGCCAGAGAAATCTTCGAGACGCTGAAGCGCGACATCTCAAACGGCAAGTACGACGCCGCTTCGCCGATGCCGAGCGAACGTGCACTCATGCGTCGCTTCGGCGTCGCCCGCGCGACGGTCGCATCGGCGCTGGATGAGCTTGAGCGAGCGGGTTTTGTTTACCGTCGTCGCGGCAGCGGTACTTATCCCGTCGTCAAAAAGCCGATTACATTTGCGGTGATTCTGCCTGATACAGAGAAGCCGTTCCATGCCGCCATTTGCGGTGGTCTCGCTAATTGCGCAAAAAAACAGGGGGGCGATTATGCGCTGTTATGGGCGAGCGGCGACATTCTTTCCTTTGTCTCTCTGTGCGTAGCCGAGAAAATCGCAGGCGTATTCTTCGAGCCGCTTAAGGGCAAAGCAAAGCTCAACGGCGCGGTGATTGCCCAATTCCGCGCGGCGAAGATACCTGTCATCCTAATCGGCGGCGACGCGGCGTCCAAGCGCACGATGTGCGACATCCTCGGCGTTAACACTCTTGCGAACGGCCGCCGTACGCCGATCCTCTTCACCTCGCCCGCCGCGAAGCGCAATCCCTCGCTCATCGCCCACGGCGAACTTCTCGGCGACGTCGCGCTCCGGCTTATGCTCCAGCGCATCGCCTATCCCCAACACCCGCCCTGCGAGCTCTACCTCGACATTCCGGGCGCGCCTGCCAAGACTTCACGACGGAACAAGAAAGGAAAGATGCCATGACGACATTGAAATCGCCCATATGGAAGTCCGCATGCGGGAAATCCGCGCGTACGGTTCGACTGAGGGGAAGCCGCGCCGGCGCCAACGCCGAGGCGTGGGCATCCACTCTACATTGCGGCCGAGTGTGTGTGAAACTACTCGGTGCGTTGGCCGGGTTTTTGATGTCTGCCGCTGTCTTTTCAGGGACGTTGCCCGCAGGGTACACGCAGTTGATGTATATTGAATCGACGGGTACGCAGTACATCGACACGGGCGTGGTATTCGCCTACACCAATGGCTTTTCAATCACCTACCAGGTGACGTCGGCGGAAAGCCATCAGCGGTTTTGCGGGTCTATAGGCTCTGCAACAGACTCTCGATGCTGCGTAGGGGCGAACAGTCAGGGAGACGGAGATGTGTCGCTGGCGTACGTCGGATGGAACGGGCTGGTGGTTTCATCGACAGCCGGCGTGCAGGATATGTCTATGGGCACGATCGACGTCAACTACAGAAACCTCCGATTCTACAATTGCCGTGACGCTGGGAACGGCAAGGTTGAAGTTCTCAAGACGCAAAACGCGACATTCTGTCTTTTCGCGTGTAAAAACAGCAACGGCACTCTGACGTACGGCAAATGTCGCATCATGGCGTTCAGGATCTCGAGCGGAGACAATATCGCCATGGACTGCGTACCGGCCCGGCGCGATTCCGACGGCGTTCTCGGCATGTACGATATCGTGGGAGGTGCGTTCTTCACGAACCGCGGCACGGGAACATTTACGGGCGGGGCCGCCATCGGGAAGCCCGGCCAGTCCGGGTATGTCGTGCTCGACTATCTGGAATCCACCGGCGCCGGTCAATATATCGATACCGGCGTGATCTTTACCGGGCAGCACGGTTTCGCCATCACGTACCAGAACGTGAGACCGGCAAGTTTCCATGTGTTCTGCGGCTCGCGGGCGGACGGTGATTCAAGATGTTTTCTGGGGTCGAACGGTCAGACGACCCCTACCGCCACAATAGGATGGAATACGGTCGTCGAATCCGGGAATGTCAACGACCTCTGCAAGGGAACGGCAAGCGTGAACCTCTACGCCTCGAAGTCGTACGATTGCAGAGGAACGAGCGGATCGGTCTCCGCCGATCTGGCAGACCAAGGTTCGAACACCTTCGCGCTTTTTGCGTATAAATTCAACGGGAGTATTTCCAACCACGGCAACTGCCGCATCTCTTCCTTTACCATGACAAAGGGAAGCGACGTCGTAATGAGCCTGACGCCGATCCGCCGCCTGTCGGACGGAGCGCTAGGGATGTACGACATCGACAGGCGGGTGTTCTATCCCAATCTCGGCAGCGGAGAATTCCTGGCCGGTGCGCCTTTAGAGGTCGTCTACACCGGCGGTACTGTGATCGTGGTGAGATAGGAGTTCAATTCATGCAGACGGCCATGCGACCGGGAATTCCGTTTCTTGCGGCGCTGGCGGTTTTCACAACCGCCGGCGCGGACGTCCTCGACGTGACGGCGCTGGGCGCGAAGCGCGACGGGAGCACCGATGTCAGCGAAATCGTAAATTCCAACACGCACAAGGGTGCGCTGTTCTTTCCCGCCGGGCTCTACATGGTGGAACATCCGCTCGTGCTGAAGAATCCCATACGCGGAGAAGGCTATTCGCGTTCGAGGAATATGGATGCCTCGCGAACATGGCTCGTTTCGGGAATCGATTGCGCGGACGGAACCGCAGGCGTGATAGAATTCGGTGGCGACGCGCCGATGAACATTGAAAACCTCAATGTCATGTGCAACAGCCGCGAATGCGGCATTCGCGTGGCTGATTGCCGGCAGGGCACGTATACATTCATAGACAAGGTGGGCGTATTCAACTGCGCGGCCTGCGGCGTCTATGTGAAAGGACGCGGATCGCGCCCCATGTTCTTGGGCAACATGACGATTTTCGGCGCCACCGGAGATCCTGACGCCCGCGCGACGGGAATCCGGCTTGAAGGCATGGCCGATTGCCGGCTCTCCAACATCGAAATCATGGGGACGAGCATCGGTCTTGAATTGCTCAGCGGCCACACGTACGGCGACAATCTCCACCTGTGGACGGGAGCGATGGGGAAACGAGGCCCGGGATGGTGGAAGAGCACCCGAGGGATTGTCGTCGGGCGAGATGCCCATTTCACCGGGTCGGAAATATATCCCGATACGTGCTATCACGCATTCGACATGCTCGGCGAAGGTTCGTTCTGCGAAATCAGGAACATCATGGTCTGGGAAGACCGTAGTGTCGCCGGCGAAGCCGACCGCGGCGGGTCTTTCGTCCGGTACGCGGATCCGCTCCGTCCCGGCAGGCTCGCCATAAGCGGCGGTCTCGTCGGCGTGCGCGGGAACGACAAGGCTCCTGGCGCCGTTTCGAAATTCTATTCGCCGTGCATGGAAGTCCGCGATGTCGTTCTCAAAAGCGACTACGCCATAACCGGCGCGAACATAGACAGTCTGTGCCTCGGACGTGCGCTGCCGGACTACACCGTGCGCTACGCCGACAAGGGATGGTGCAAGGTGGCGGATGTGTTCACCGTGGCGAATACCGGTTCCTGTGCTGGCGTGCTGACCATCGAAAGCGGTGCTTCATGGCGGATTGCGCTGGAGAAAGGGTCGGACGCATGCGTACGCATGGCGATTACGCCGCTCAATGCGTTGTGCGATGGAAGGGAAATCGCAGGAATAGAGGAGGACGGCGTATTCAAGGTCTACATTCGATGCCCGGACGCGAAACCGATGGTTGCACGATTCGTCACAGAGTCCATGTGCGACCGTTTCCGTCCCCTGGACCACGGGTCGCTCCGCTCTTTCCGCAACGGTTCGTCAAGATACCGTGACGTGCGTGAGACGCTGGCGTATGTCCGCAATGCCCGCATGCCCGGCAAGTGGCCGGGTTTCGCCTGCGGCATGGGAATCGGAGGATGGCTCACGAACTACAAGCGTTTCAATGTGCTGCCGGAGGAGCAGAGGCTCAAGATCACGGTCGGCGATCTGGAGCATTTCGATTCGTACATCACCGAGTCCGACATCGTCAACATCAAGTCCATGGGCTTCGACCACATACGCCTCGGCTTCGACCAGATCGTGCTGGAAGAGGCGCCTGGGAGGTACCGCGAGCGCACGTTCGGGAAGATCGACGACTTCATCGGCTGGTGCGGAAAGCACAAGATGAACGTCGTCCTCAACCTCCACAAGGCCATAGGCAACTACTGCGACATCAAGGAAAAAATCGAGCTGCTTGACGA
This sequence comes from uncultured bacterium, assembly GCA_902775595.1. Lineage (GTDB taxonomy): Bacteria > Verrucomicrobiota > Kiritimatiellia > RFP12 > UBA1067 > UBA1067. The sequence goes on from CACYNF010000013.1 coordinate 14,733, forward strand.
CGACGGTCTCCAGCGGCGGTTCATCGACCTGTGGATCGAGTTCGAACGCCGCTACCATGATTTCCCCGGCCTTGCGTTCGAACTTCTGAACGAGGTTAGGGACGTCGATCCGAAGAAGTGGAACGACCTCGCAGACCGTACGCTGCGGGCGATTCGCGAGAAGAACCCGGACCGTTGGGTAGTGGTCGGCTCGACGTGCTGGAATTCCGCAGACACGCTGAAGGACCTCAAGGTTTGGGACGATCCGAAGGTGGTGTACACATTCCACATGTACACGCCGTTCGAGTTCACGCACCAGCGGGGCGTGCTGCAGGCGGACACGCTCTACTACAATCGCACGATGGAATATCCGTCCGGCGACGTCGAGCGCTACAGGGACTACAATAGACTGCACGGCAAGGACGGCGGATACAGGGACGTCAAGGCCGTCGATAGAGAGTTCCTAAAGGCGTGCTTGCGCGGCGCGCTCGATTTTGCGGAGGAACATCCGGACAAGATTCTCTGGAACGGCGAGTTCGGGACTATCCGCCACGCGCCGCCCGGGAGCCGCGTGGCGTACATGCGCGATGTGGTTTCGATCTGCAAGGAGGCCGGCATCCCGTGGTGCGTGTGGAACTACCTATCCACACCGAACGACGGCAACCGCTTCTCGCTGGTGGACGATGACACGCGCAGGATTCTCTCGCCCGAACTTCTCGAAGCCTGTCTCGGCATGGCATATTGACCAGCCTGCGAGTGTGTGGCAAACTACAGGTATGATTACGGTACGGCAGAAAATGTTCAGCGGCTGGCGATTCTTCTCGAAGGCGGCGATTTCCGTCGCCGTGGCGATGGTCGTCCGGGATGTCCAGGCCGGGCGGACGACAGTCGATTTCAACGGCGGCTGGGAGTTCTCGCGCGACAAGTCCGGATGGCGCGCGGTTGAAGTTCCGCACGACTGGGCGATAGAAGGCCCGTTCGACCCCGAAGGGGAAGCGAACAGCGGCAAATTGCCCTGGAAGGGCGTCGGCTGGTACCGCAAGAGTCTGGTCTTAGGCGATGCACCGAAGGATCGTCGCGTGTTCCTGGACTTCGACGGTGTGATGTGCGACGGCACCGTCTATGTGAACGGCCAGCCGTGCGGACGGCAGATGTACGGATATCTTGGCTTTCGCGCAGACGCCACGCCCTACCTCTACAAAGGCACGAACACAATCGTGGTCAAGGCCGACACGACGAAGCTCAAGTCGCGCTGGTATCCCGGCGCGGGAATGTACAGGCGCGTCAGGATGATCGAGACGGACGGCGTATATCTTGACGAGCGCGATGTCGCCGTCACGACCCCCGAGGTCGGCGCAGAGCGCGCCACGGTGCGGGTGCGTGGCGCGGTGACGAGCCGGATTCCCGACGACGCCTCCGCGACCGTGACGGCGCTGCTCAAGTCTCCGTCCGGCGAAGTCGTTGCCGGAGGAAGGGCGGACGTTTCCGTCCGCAGCTGCGGCAAGGGGACGTTTGACATCGGTTTCACTCTTGAGAATCCCGTCCTCTGGGAGATGGTCCCGTCTGCCGCTCTCTACACGACCGAGGTTTCGGTCAGGTGTGGCGTCATGGAGGACGCCGTGTCGTTCAAGACCGGTTTGCGGGATTTTCGCTTCGACGCAAAGGAGGGTTTCTTCCTGAACGGACGGCACGTCCGGCTGAAGGGCGTGTGTCTCCACTCGGACCTGGGAATCCTCGGCATGGCGTACAACCGCTCCGCCATGCGGCGTCAGCTCGCCGCCATGCGCGACATGGGCGCGAATGCGTTGCGGACCTCCCACAATCCGCCCTCGCCCGAGACGCTGGATCTCTGTGACGAGATGGGCATTTTCGTCTGGGACGAGTGCTTTGACAAGTGGAATGCGACCTGCGGACGCGGAGACGAGCCGCTCGAGGAGTTTGTCGAGGCGAGGCTTTCCGAGTTCGTAAGGCGCGACCGGAACCATCCGAGCGTGTTCGTGTGGTCCATAGGCAATGAAATACCGAACGGAGGCGGCTTCGCTCCGGGGCAGGAGATATGGAACATGCCCAGCACGATCGGCACGACGGCGGAACGTTGCGCACGGTTTCGCGGCGCCGTTCTTGCGGAGGACGCGACGCGCCCCGTCGGCATAGGCAGCTGCTTCCCGAAGGCGGCGACGGAAGGCCATTACGACAGCCTCGACATAACAGGATGGAACTACAGGCAGCTCTACGATGAGATGCATCGCCGCCATCCGGAAAAGCCGCTTGTCTACAGCGAGTCCGCATCGACGTTCTCGGACTACGGCTACTATGCGCCGACGCTTCCGACGAACATAACAGACTATGCCGTCGCCGATTTCAGCATAGATTCCTACGACCGCAATTCCGCGGTGTGGAGCGACATACCGGACCGCGAGTTCGAGCGCATGGAGCGCGACCGTTTCGTAGCGGGCGAATTCGTGTGGACCGGCATCGACTACCTCGGCGAGCCGTCGCCTTACTTGGGAGAGGCCGTATGCGGCGTGCGGCTCGAGAAGTCCCGGCAGTCGAGAAGTTCGTATTTCGGAATATACGACCTCCTATGCTTCCCCAAAGACCGCGCATTCCTCTACCGTTCCCACTGGAACGAAGATGCCTTCACGTTGCACGTCGTCCCCGACCACTGGAATTGGGAACGGGGAAGATCGATGCCGGTCTACGTCTACACCAGCGCCGCCGAGGCGGAGGTGTTTCTGAACGGCAAGTCCCTGGGCCGGCGCCGGAAAGATCCGGCCGCGACGATGGCGGACGGCTACTACGCGGGGATGCCGCGATACCGGCTGATGTGGAACGACGTCGCATACGAGCCCGGCGAGATCAAGACGGTCGCCTACGGCTCTGGAGGCGAGGTGCTCGGCGAAGAGACGCTTCGCACGGCGGGGCCGGCCGCGGCGGTCGTGCTCTCCCCCGAGTCGGATACGCTCCCGGACGACGGCGAAACTCTTGTCTTTGTGAAGGTGACGCTTGCGGACGCGAAAGGGACTCCCGTCCCCCGCGACAACCGCTGCGTTTCCTTCTCGATCGAAGGCCCCGGCCGCATAGTGTCTGTCGGCAACTCCAGCCCGAGGGGATTCGACTCGTTCAAGGCCACGTCCTCGCATCCGCTTCACAATGGACGCGCGGGACTTGCAGTAAAGCGCACGGCTCCCGGGAAAATCGTTCTCACGGCATCGGCCGGCGGCCTCGACCCGGCGACAATACGGTTTTAATCGTTGGCGGATCCGTCCGTTGCCGATGTCGCGTCTCCGCCGCCGCGGTCCGGGAAACGTGGATTCTCGTGCGCAAGCAGAGAAATTTTGTTGTCGAGGCCGCCGCCGTAGCCAGTGAGGGCGCCGTTCGCGCCGATGACGTGGTGGCACGGGATGACGATGCAGATCGGATTCCACCCGACCGCGCCTCCGACGGCTTGCGCCGTGGCAAAAAGGGTCCGACCCTTCTATATAAGCTCTACTGTATATGCTGGTTTCGTCAATACTATGGGGTCAGACCCCATGGCAACAATCAACCAGTTCTTTCTTTTGCGACCTTTGCGTTCTTTGCGGCTAAAACATCAGAGTCGAGTAGGGTCGTTTAGCGTCGAGCGGGGCAACGCTTTCTACACGATTTACACGGCTATAATCTGTGTGGGGCCGCGAAGCGGCTGTTTCCGGGCGGGCGCTGAGACAGGCGCGACATCGCGGCAAATCCGCGGCAAATCCGCACCAAATCTTTGATGGCCACTTGACCGCATAACCATCATTCGCATTCCCCAACCTCGTCAACCAGCACTTTGATGCCAATGATGGACTTCGTCCGCACCGTAATCTCATTTTTCCGTTGCCTTTCGTCCGCGGGTTTGGTATGATGTCCGGCATGAAGCGTGCAAAGACAGTGAAGATGTGGACCGAGCTTGGCGACGAGAGGCCGAGGTTCGGCGACTTCGAGGACTACATGAACCGTCCGATGGACTGCGGTCCGTACGGGTTCCTGCGCTTTGGGGACGTCTACGAGTACCTGACGCGCGGCGAATACTGGTGGATGTACCTGCGCGCATTCAGAAGGGACTGCTCGCGCCGCGTAGCGAGGCTGAAGGCCGTGGAGAGGCGTCCCAGGTACTACGAGGCGGAGAACGAACGCCGCCGCGCGCTCGCGGCCGAGCGGCGGAAGATCCGCGCACGGGCGACGACCAACGCATGCCCGACGCGCGAGGCGATCCTGGAGGCGTGGAACCGCCGAAAGGACTCGCATGAGGCGGCGATCCGCTTCGGGAGCATGCTGGAGGACCTCGAGTGCTACCTCGACAACTCGCTGAGGCGCAACGAGGACGGGGTGATCATAGGCCGCAACCCCGGGATAAAGGGCTGGCTCTTCGACAATCTGCCGGAGATTTACGAGAAGTACACCACGGCGATGCGCTACAAGGCTGCGGCGAAGAAGCTGAAGCTGGTCGTTGAGCTCGCGGACCCGACGCCTGCGGACGTGGTGCTGCCGCACGGTGCGGCGGAGCAGAAGGAGGAGGGGAAACGAGATTACGGTGAGGACGAAGTGGACGGGCGTCGCGCAGATGGCGCTGGCGGCGCTGCCGAGGGGCGTGGCGAGGCCGAAGTGCCGGAACTTGCGGTCGTGAGGGCGAGGGCGATATGGAGCGAGATCGTGGAAGGCATAGGCCAGAGCGCGACGGCGCTGATGGCGCGGTTGGACGCGCTGACGGACCCGGAGCGGGTGGAGGACGCGAACATGCTCGCCGCGTGGAGGGAGAAGTACGCGAATGAGATTACGGAGCGGACGAAAAAGCGGTGGTGGAGGCGGCTTGTGGAGAAGTCGCGGCCTGGCAAGGCGCGGAAGCGGGCTGCGTGACCTCTGCGTGGACGATGTGCGGCAAAAGCTCCACCTTGAAGCCGGCCCTGGGATTCCCTTGGGTTCGTGCCTTTGCGGAAAGATTGCCGGTTCCGAATCGTTCTTGGATTCGACACGAAGGATGGTTGAGCCGTGGTTGAGGTTTGGTTGCGTGGCTGTTGAAGGATGGTTGTGGAGGGGCTGAGGTTCCCGATGGTTGGTGCGGGGTTAGGAAACGGTTGTATACGCACAAGGCCCAAGGCGAGCGGTTTTTGCCGTTGCAAGGCGGCGGGATTTTGTCTATAATGCGGACATGAAAGAAATTTCCGTCCGAAGGGGAATCGCGCGCATTGTCGTTGCGCTTGTCGCCGCCGTCGCGCTGAAGGGGGCTGCAATGGCAGAATACGACTTTGAAAAGGCATGGAAAGACGTCGAGGCGGCGCAGCGGAAGAACCTGCCGCGCACCGTCACGAACAAGGTCGAGGAGATCGAGCGCGAGGCGACGAAGGCCGAGCGCTGGCCGGACGCCGCGCGTGCGTTCCTCGTCCGCGAAGACGCGATGAAGCAGTTCACCGACGGCGAGTCGCGTCCTGACCAATGGCTTCCCGCATTCGCCGCGTCCGTCGACGCAAAGCCCGCTCCGCTCCAGGCCGTTCTGCAGCTCCACCTCGCGCACACCTACCAGGAGAACTCCCGCCGCTGGCGCTGGGGCGGCGCGGCTCCAACGAAGCTCGACGACGCGGCTGCGATGGACAAGATGCCGCCGTGGTCGCCCGAGAAGATCGCCGCGACGCTTGAGTCGCAGTTCGAGAAGGTGTTCGCGCATTCGGACGAGCTCAAGGCGATGAAGCTCGACGACTGGTCGGCTCTCTTCGAGCGCGGCACATGGCCCGCGCAGTACTTTCCGACGCTCTTCGACTTCGCCGTGCACGACGCGATTCAGTTCTACGGCGGGACGATCCCCGACAAGACGCTCGAAAAAGGTCTCGCGCTTTACGACTCGCTCATCGAGTTCCACCGCGCGGACGGCAATCTCGACGCGCGGGCGATGGCGGAAATAGGACGCGCGGAGTATATCTGCACTTTCGCCGAAAAGCCGAAGAAGGAGCGAGACGAGGCGTTTGCCGCTTTTCTTGACGGATTTCTCAAAGAGTACGAGGGCAAGACGGAAGCCACCGCATACGCGGCATCGGTCAAGGCCAGCATTCTGCGCAATAAAAACGATCTTGTCGCGGCGCATGATCTCGCCGCCTCGTATGCCGAGAAGTGGCCAGATTCCCCTGGCGGGAAGATGTGCGCCAACATCGTCGCCGACATCGAGGCGAAGAATCTCTATGTCGAAGTCGAGCGCAACTGGTGCGCACCGTGGCCCACGATCGAGGTGAAGGCGAAGAATCTCGACGAGGTTCATTTTCGCCTCGTGAGCGTGAGTTTCGACGATCTCGTCAAGGACTGCTCGATGGGCGAGGAGGCGTACAACATCAATGCGCGATCTGCGATCAAGGACTACCTGAAGCGCGCGCCGGCAAAGGAGTGGACGCAGAAACTCGATTTGAAGCCCGGTTATGCCGAGCAGAAGTTCACCTGTCCTGTTCCGCAGGGCCTACCTTGCGGACACTATGTCCTCTACGCTGCCGCGAACGACAAGTTCGGCGCGGACAAGCGGCCGCTCTTCGCGCAGTACATCACCGTCACAACGCTCGCGCTCGCGATGAAGACCGGCAACGGCAAATTCGGCGGAACGGTCTATCTCGCGGAATCTGGCAAGCCGGTCGAAGGCGCGAAGGTGGAGCTTTGGGGATATCCAGAGAAGGGCGGACGCTTCCAGGCGCTTCGCGAAACGTATGTAACGGACAAGAACGGAGAGTTCAAGGCGGAGGTCGACAGAAAGGCTGGGTCTAATTCCCTTAGCCGCCATGTGCGCGTCATTCACGACGGAGCCGAGGTTCTCTCTCTCGGCAACGAGGGGTCGGGTTATGTCTACGAGGACGACAAGACCGTCGAGTTCATCGACCTTTTCACTGATCGCGCTCTATACCGCCCCGGGCAGGAGATCAAGGTCAAGGGAATCGCCTATCACGCCGATCCGTTCACGCGCGACTTCCGCACGCAGAGGGAGGTGACCGTGCGGCTGCTGCTGAACGATCCGAACGGGAAGGAAGTCGCCTCGGTGAAGCTCAGACCCAACAAGTGGGGCTCCTTCACGCATACGTTTGCGGCGCCGGCCGACCGCTTGACGGGATCATACCGAATCAGCGCCTGGTATCTTCTTAAGGATGGCCGAAAAGGAGAAGGGAGCAAGTCGGTAAACATCGAGGAGTACAAGCGTCCCAAGTTTACGGCGTCGTTTGAGGGGGCGCCCGAGAAGGCGGAACTCGGCAAGCCCGTGACGGTGACGGGCAAGGCGCTTACGTATTCCGGACTTCCCGTGCAGCACGCGAAGGTGCAGTGGAACGTCGAGCGCGAGACGCGCTATCCCGGCTGGTGGCGCTGGTTCTGCGTGGACAATGACGACGACGGAGAGAACTTCGTCGGAGAAGGCGAGGCGGAGACGGACGAGAACGGCGTCTTCAAGGTGACGTTCACGCCTGTCGCCTCGCCGACTGCCGACCTCTCGGGCGATCCATCGTTCGAGTTCACCGTGACGGCGAATGTCACGGACGACACAGGCGAGGAGCGCAGCGCGGCGGAGTCGTTCGAGATCGGGACCGTCCAGTGGCGCGCGAGCGTCTGGGCTGAGGGTTCGTGGCATACGCCGGAGAAGGGCGTGCCGATACGGGTGACGGTAAATTCTCTCGCCGGCGCTCCGATTCCTGTCAAGGGAACGCTCAAGGCGTTTCGCCTCGTCGCGCCGGAGCGTCCGGCGAGGAAGCCGGTGGGTAGCGGACGAGATAGATACGGTATGGACGAGAAGGGGCCGTGGAACTGGAAGACATGGGAAGTCGGAGAAGAAGTCGCGTCGCGCGAAATTGGTACTGGAGATGGTAGGGACGGCTGTCCCCAGCCGTCCGCGGACGTCTCGGAGAGACGTCCCTACCAGGCCGCTGACCGTTGGAAAGGTGATCTCAACCTTGGCGTAGGTACGTATCGCCTTGTGTTCGAGACGAAGGATCCGAACGGCAAGACCGTAAAAGACATCACACACGTTTGCGTGTTCGATCCGAGGGCCGAGAAACTTGCGCTCGCGGTGCCGAACTTCTTCTGTGTGGAGAAGACGACGGTCAAGGTCGGAGAGACGCTGCGTGCCTACTGGGGCACGGGATACGAGACGGGCTTCGTCCGCGTGAAGGTGACGAACAACGGGAAGACTATTCTTGACAAGATGGTAGGGGCGTCTCTCCGAGACGCCCGCGGGCGCCTGGGGACAGGCGCCCCTGCCAACGATTCTCCGGCTTGGTACTACGAGCTTCCCATCAAGGACGAGCATCGCGGACAGATCAGGATCGAAACGACGTTCGTGCGCGAGAACCGGCTCTACACGGACGGTGCGACGTTCAACATCCCGTGGGACAACAAGTACCTTGACATAAAGGCGGAGCATCTTACGAGCAAACTCAATCCCGGCCGTGAGGAGACATGGAAGTTCAAGGTGTCGGGGCCTTCGGAAGTACTCGCCTTCATGTACGACCGCTCGCTTGATGCATATAAGTGGCACAACGTCTCGACCGGATTCTTCAACCACTTTACGCCGTACGAGCGGTATCTGATGAGTCCGACCCTGCAGAACACGACGAAGGATTTGTACCGCCTCGACGGACGCTTCCCGATCACCCGTCTGCCGGCTGATTTCTCCTGGCCGTCGTGGAAGATCGTCCCTTCGCGATACGGAAGAAACATGGTTGAGCGGAAGCTGGCTCTTCGCGGCGGTTTCGACTGCGCGGTTGCGGCGTGTGAGCCGATGGCTGGCGCGGTGGAATGTGAGGAAGCGTGCGAAGACGTTGGCATGCTTGCCGATGTGGTGTGCGGCTGGAGCAGCAAGGAGTCCGCTTCACAGTCGGCAGTTTTGACAGAAGATCGTTCTTCAGCGGCAGATGTGCCTCGCAAGAACCTGAAGGAGACGGCGTTCTTCTTCCCCGATATGGAGACGGATGCGGACGGCAATGTTTCGCTGACGTTCACAGTCCCCGACGCGCTCACGGGGTGGAAGCTTCTGATGGTCGCGCACGATAACGAACTGAGGAGCGGCATTCTGCGCAACGAAGAAATTGTTACGGTGAAGCCGCTTATGTGCGAGCCGAATCCGCCGCGCTTCGTGCGGGAGGGCGACGACTTCCTCTTCCCCGTCAAGGTTACGAATACGGAAGACTGGGAAGTCGGCGGAGATGTGTGCTTGATGCTTGGGAAATTGGATGCAGACGAGTTAGATGAGCCGGAGTTCAAGAACTTCCATCTTGCCCCTCACGAATCAAAGACCATCGAGTTCCGCGTCTCGATACCAGATGGAAGCCCCTATCTCAGGTACATCGCCAAGGCCACGGCGATTTCAAGTCCTGTGACTTCAGTGGCTGTATGCGGAACGCCTTCTGGTTCCCCTGTTAGCAAGACAATAGTCCCCTTTAAAAAGTATACGGACGGCGAGGAAGGCGTGCTTCCCGTCCTTGCACGGCGCATACTCGTCCGCGAGGCGGTGCAGCTCAATGCGCGCGGCAACGAGACGAAGTCGTTCAAGCTCGACAACCTTCTTGCAAGCAAGGGGTCGGAGACGATACGTCATCAGGACCTCACCGTGCGCGCCGTGTCGCGTCCGGCTTGGTACGCGGTGCTGTCGCTCCCGTACCTGATGGAGTTTCCGCACGAATGCTGCGAGCAGACGTTCAGCCGCTACTACGCGAACGCGCTTGGGGCGCACATCGCGAACTCCGATCCGCGAATCCGCGAGATGTTCGATGCGTGGAAGGCGGCTGGCGCCGAGGCGCTTAAGAGCCCGCTGGAAACCAATCCGCAACTGAAGGCGATTGCGCTCGAGGCGACGCCGTGGGTGCGCGAGGCGGAGCACGAGACCGCCGCGCGCGCGAGGCTCGGCGATCTTTTCGGCGAGGACCGCCTCAAGAGCGAGCAGGATCGTTGCATCGAGAAGCTGCGGCTTGAGCGGAATGGCGACGGACGCTGGCCGTGGTTCCCAGGCGGACCTTCCTCGGACTACATCACGCTCTACATCCTCACCGGCTTCGCGCGGCTCAACCACCTTGCGGGCGTTGCGTATCCCGACTTCTTTGCATCTGCAACAGAGTCTCTCGACCGCAGGGTGTCGAAGGACGTCAAGGAGCGTCTGCTCATGGAGAAGCGCGACAAGATTCCGTTCCGTGTGAACGGATTCGACATCCGCTGGATGTATCTCCATTCGTTCAGGGGCGTTGCGGCCGCGAAGGACAAGACAATCATTCCGCTCTTCGTGAAGCACATCAAGACTGAGTGGGTTGATTTTGGCCTTGAGTCACAGGCACTCGCGGCGATTGCGCTGTACCGTATGGGTGAGCAGCGCCTTGCGGGGGAGATCATGGATTCCATCAAGGAGCGCGGCGTTCTTTCGGACGAGCTCGGCATGTACTGGAAGGTGCCCTACTTCTTCTCGTCGAGTGTGTTCGCCGCGCCTGTGTCGACGCAGACGCTAATCATCGAGGCGTTCCGTGAACTTTGGAAGGTGACGGGCGACGAGACGAGTGCGGATGCGTGCTGCGTGTGGCTTCTCAAACAGAAACAGACTCAGGACTGGACGACGACAGCGGCAACTGCTGACGCGATATATGCGCTCCTCTTGGGCGGCGGCGCGGATCTCCTTGCCGGCGACACGCTTGCGGAGGTGACGCTCGGCGGAGTGAAGGTTCCGACCGACAACGCCGAAAAGGGCACGGGAATGTACTCGCACCGCTACGCCGCGGACGAGATAAAGCCCGAGATGGGCGAGATCACGTTTACCGGCGCGGGCGAGAAGGGTGTCGCGTGGGGAGGCGTGCACTGGAGCTATTTCGAGGACGTTTTGAAGGTGCGTGCGCACGAGCCGAAGGAGCTCAGCGTCGAGAAGAAGTACTACAAGAAGACTAAGGGCGCGAAAGGTACGCGGCTTGCCGCGATCGGCGAGGCGCTCGAGCCGGGAGACGAACTTGTGGCGCGCATTGAGATCAAGAGCGACCGCAGCTACGAGTTCGTGCACCTCTCGGACGGACGCCCCGCGTGCGCAGAGCCTGTGGACGTCCTCTCGTCGTACCGCTGGCGCGACGGAGTCGGATACTACCAGTCGACGAAGGACGCTGCGACGCACTACTACATCGACCGCCTCAACAAGGGCGTGTTCGTCCTTGAGACCTCGTACCGCGTGCAGCAGAAGGGCGTGTTCTCCGGCGGAATCGCGACGATACAGTGCATGTACGCCCCCGAGTTTACAGCCCATTCCACCGCCGAGACCATCCGGGTCGACGATGCGTTCCCAGTTCGAGGTGATGGCGAATGAATGAGGTTTAAACGTTGAAACGCGGGCTTGTACTTGAAGGCGGGGCGATGCGCGGGCTTTTCACGGCCGGCGTCCTTGACGTACTCATGGAGCGCAGCGTGAAGTTCGACGGGCTTGTCGGCGTTTCCGCAGGCGCTTGCTTCGGATGCAACTACAAGTCGGGACAGGTCGGACGCGTCATCCGCTACAACAAACGCTTCGCCCGCGATCCGCGCTACTGCTCGTGGAAGTCGCTCTTCACGACGGGCGATCTCTTCGGCGCGGAGTTCTGCTATCGGACGCTTCCGATGGAGCTTGACGTGTTCGACGCCGCGGCATACGAGGCGAATCCGATGGAGTTCCACATTGTCGCCACAGACTGCGCGACGGGAAGGGCGGTGTACAGGCGACTGGACAAGGCCGATGAGCGCGCGTTCGACTGGATACGCGCCTCCGCTTCGATGCCGGTGGTGTCGCGTCCGGTTGAGATCGACGGCGGGCTCTATCTCGACGGCGGGCTCTCGGACGGAATACCGCTGCGCTACTTCGAGTCGATCGGCTACGAGTGGAACGTGGTGGTCACGACGCGTCCGCACGGATACCGCAAGTTCCCGACGAACAAAATCCGCCTGCTGAAGCCGCTGCTTCACCGCCACCCTGCCGTCTACAGGGCGCTTGTGACGCGCCACGTCTGGTACAACGAGGCGCTCGAGTACATCGACGCGCGCGTTGCCGCGGGCGCGGCCATTCTCATCGCGCCGAAGGAGCCGCTCGAGATCTCCCGCGTCTGCCACGACCCTGACGTCATGCAGCGCGTCTACGACATCGGCCGCAAAGCCGCCGAATCCGCTGATCTGTCGTTTGACTGATTCAAATGTGAGGGGCTTTGCGGACAATCGAAATAATGCTTCGCTCGCTTCACTGAATGGGTTGGATATGCTATAATGCCGCCATGAAAACGACATGTGTGACGCGGCGGCGCTTTATGGAAGGCGCGTCTGCGGCCGCAGTACTGGCGGCGGCGGGGTGCTCGGACGGCGCAGGCGAAAACACCAAATCAAAGAAGGATGGCGACGGCATGGAATTCAGCGAACTGATCGAGGTGCGCAGGAGCGTGCGCAGGTATGCGAAGAGCGCGATATCGAAGGACGAGATGGAGAAGATCGTCGCGGACGCGCTTAATGCGCCGAGCTGGAAGAACAGCGAGACGACGCGCTACTACGCGGCGATCGGAGACGAGGCGAAGGCGCGTATGTGGAAAGAGGCGCTTCCCTCTTTCAACGCGGCGAACTCCGCCGATGCCGCCGCGCTCGTCGCGGTGACGTTCGTGCCGGGCGAAAGCGGTTTCATGGGAAGCGAGCCCGCCGACGACCTCGGCAACATGTGGGGCGCCTACGACTGCGGCCTCGCCTCGTCGTACTTCATCCTCGCGGCGAAGAACCGCGGCTGGGACACGCTCATCATGGGAATCCGCGACACCGCCAAGGTCAAGGCAATCCTCGGCATCCCCGCCGGCGAGACCCTCATGTCCGTCATCGCCGTCGGCAAGGCCGCGGTAAAGCCCATCAAGGTTCCGCGCAAGCCTGTCGCCGATGTGCTGAAGACGACCTAAAGGTCTGAACTAATTAAGGTAGCCTCCGATTCCGCCCAGCGACATATAGTCTCTGCGCCATTGACATAATTGTGATAATTAGATACAATATCGTCCATCAATTGTCATAAAAAGGATAGTTGTGAAGGATGATGTAGTAGCCAGAATGATGGAGGAAGTTGGCGATTCGATTCGCAAGCTTCGTCTTCAGCGCAATTTATCGCAGGAGGTTGTAGCCGAACGAAGCGGCATTTCGTTTGGTGCATACCGACATCTTGAGTCGGGCAAGGGTACTTCGTTGCGCTCGTTCCTGGCGGTCTGCCGGACATTTGGGAAGACAGATTGGCTACACACGCTGCCGCCGCCGATGATCAGTCCGATGGAAATACTCAAGCGAGAGAGCAGAATGCCGCGGCAGAGGGCGTCCGCTGTCAGAAAGGGCTGAAGGAATGGGTAGGGCGTCGAGATACATTCCCGTGAGGGCGATTAAGGTTTCGCTTTGGAATAGGACCGTCGGAGCGATTGTGCCTTACTCTGCGGGGTACTGCGCATTTGAGTATGACTCGGCATTCTTGAAAAGCGGACTGGAAATCGCGCCCATCAAGATGCCGCTCGCCAACGGTGCGGGGCCGTATGTTTTCAATGACTTTGGTCCGGGCGTGTTCATGGGGCTGCCCGGCGTGTTCGCCGACTCGCTTCCGGATGGGTTCGGAAACACGCTGATAAACGAGTATCTGCGCAGGCAGGGCATTGGCGCGGAGTCCATCACGGCGCTTGACAGGCTTGCGTACATCGGGGCGCGCGGAATGGGCGCGCTCTGCTATGAGCCTGAGCGCAATCCGCACGGCGGCAAGCCGTTCGCACTGAACATGCGCGAACTTACGGAGGAAGCGCGAAAGGTTCTCAACGGCTCCCTTGAGAAGATGTCCGGAAACGACGCGCTCAGAAGTATTCTGCGCGTCGGCGTTTCGGCCGGCGGCGGGAAGGCCAAGGCCGTGGTCGGCTGGAACAGGGAGACGAACCAGTTCCTTGCCGGGGACAGGGGGCTGCCGGACGGGTTCGAGCACTGGATAGTCAAGTTCACTCCGCCGGAATATCCGTACAGGGGACGATGCGAGTACGAGATCATGCAGAAGGCCAGGGCTGCGGGAATCGAGACGAGCGAATGCCGCCTGTTCGAACTCGACGGAATAGAGCACTTCATGACTAAGAGGTTCGACCGCGACGGACAGAGGCGCTATCATGTGCAGACGCTCGCCGCCGTCGCGCATCTTCCGACGGGCATGGGGGCGGAGGTCTGCTCGTACGACAACATATTCTCCGTCATCGACGATCTCGGACTCGGCTACGAGTCGAAGGAGCAGATGTTCCGCCGCATGGCGTTCAACGTGCTGGCGGACGAAAGCGACGACCACACCAAGAACTTCTCGTTTCTTATGCGCGAGGACGGCCGCTGGGAACTTGCGCCTGCGTACGACATAAACGGCGGTGCACCGCAGGCTGCGGAGGAAGTTCTCGACCCATGGTGCGGCTGGCACGATTTTCACGCCATCAAGGTCAACGGCAAGCAGTCGAAGATTACTGACGACGACCTTCTGACCGTCGCGGACCGCTTCGCGATCGGCACGGCCCCGCGCGTGCTGCGCGAGGTTAAGGCGGCGCTCAGCCCCGGCTGACGGACCTCAAGTCCTCAATAAGTCGACTGCAAGGAGAAACTAAATGATGAAGGAACTGGCAATGGCGACACTGGTCGCTGGTGGAGTCTGCAGGGCGCGATTCCCTTCGACCGCATCGAAGCGTTCTACAGAAAAAATCTGAAATAGCTTATATCCCATCTGCCTAGATATATCTCACGCCAAGTTCGCGAAGTACGCGAAGTAATAATTTGAGGATGACATTGCGAACTTTGCGGACTTTGCGTGAGACAAAACGACAGGAAAGGAACAAAATGAAAGTACTGCTCAAGGGCGGCAACGCAATCCCCCGCTCCGCCGACGAACCCTGGCAGCCGATGCACTTCATACGCTGATTGAAAACAGAAAACCATTAATAGAGCGTCCCAGACGATAAAGCAATGATAGACAACAAACCATTCGCGATGTTTTTCAACGCCAGCCCGCGCAAGGGCTGGAACACGTACAAGATGCTCGAGGCCGCCAAGGCCGGAGCGGAGGAGGCGGGAGCCGTCACCGAACTCGTCAACCTCTACGACATCAAGTTCCCGGGCTGCAGGAGCTGCTTCGAGACAGCGAACATCTTCACGATGAACATTCCGGAAAAGTGGCTGGACGAGTGGAAATATCCGCAGGTTCTCGAATCGAACACGCAGACGCTCACGACCGTCTTCGGCGCATCGGAATCGCTATACGCCTGCGACACATACCAGTTCACCGACTACTCGCGCTACGACATCACGCTCTTCGACGAGGCGGCTAAGCGCGCCCACCGCGACGCGCAGTTCCCCATCGACCTCGCAAACGCCCGCGCCCTCGGCAAGCGGCTCGTCGAAAAAGCGGTCAAGAATATATGAAAGACACAACCTATGCTGGGAAAAAAGTTCGCGACATTGTGCATATTGCCCTTGGCGGCGGTGTCGGGGTGCATGTCGCTCAATGCGCCCGATCGGGCGGACAATTCAAAAGGAGCTGAAAACATGCAGGTTCGCATTGCGGAGCTTGAAATCCTCCCGGAATGGCTCGACGCCTACCTGGAGGCGGCTGGCGCGGTGGGCGCGGAATCGGTCGCCAAGGAGCCGGGTGTCGTGTGCATCTTCCCGATGCAGAAGAAGGAATCGCCAACGTCCATCCGCATCGTCGAGATTTATCGCAGCGAAGAGGCATACAAGGCGCATCTCGCGACGCCGCACTTCCGCAAGTACAAGGAGGGGACTCCGCACATGATCAAGTCGCTCAAGCTCGTGCCTATGCGTCCGTTGGACGAGAACGGCATGAAAACGATTTTCAGAAAGCAAAAATAGTTAGCGAAAGGACAAACCAATGAACGGAAACTTCACATTCCACAACCCGACGCGGCTCCACTTCGGCGAGAACGCGATGGAATTCCTCAAGGACGAACTCGCGGCGTTCGGTCCGACAGTCCAGCTGTGCTACGGCGGCGGCTCGATCAAGAAGAACGGAATCTACGACCAGGTCGTCGCCGCGCTGAAGGCGGCGGGCAAGACCATCGTCGAGGACGGCGGCGTGATGCCCAATCCGACGCTCGAAAAGCTGATGGACGGCGCGGCGAAGGCCAAGGCCAACAACGTCGACCTCATCCTCGCCGTCGGCGGCGGATCGACTATCGACTACGCGAAGGCGGTGAGCGTCTCAGCGTGGTGCGAAGAGGATCCCTGGGAGAAGTACTTTGTGCGCTTCGAGGAGCCGTCCTGCCGCATCATTCCCGTCGGCAGCGTCCTCACGATGGTCGGCACGGGAAGCGAGATGAACGGCGGCAGCGTCATCACCAACCATTCGGCGAACCTCAAGGTCGGCAAGGTATTTGGCCCGGCCGTATTCCCTAAGTTCTCGATCCTCAATCCGCGCTTCACGTTCACCGTCCCCCGCCGCCAGATGGTGTCCGGCATCTACGACATCATGAGCCACATCCTGGAGCAGTACTTCAGCGGGACGGACGACAATACGAGCGACTACATCGCCGAAGGCCTCATGAAGTCGCTGATAGTGTCGTCACGCGCGGCGGTGAAGAACCCCGAGGACTACGAGGCTCGCAGCAACATCATGTGGACCGCGACCTGGGCGCTCAACACGCTCATCGCGATGGGCAAGTCGACGGATTGGGAGGTGCACATGCTCGGGCAGGCCGTGAGCGCGCTTACTGACGCGACGCACGGCATGACGCTCGCCGCGGTGTCGCTTCCGTACTACCGCTTCATCAAGCCGTACGGACTCAAGAAGTTCGTCCGCTTTGCGAAGAACGTCTGGGGCGTCTCCTCCGACGGGAAGAGCGACGGCCAAATCGCGGACGAGGGACTCGCCGCGCTCGAGGCGTGGATGCGCGAGATCGGCGTCGCAATGAACATCACGGAGCTCGGCGCGACCGAGGCGATGATTCCGGATCTCGTTAAGGCGACGTTCCGACTCAATGGCGGCTACAAGCAGCTTACCGAAGAGGAGGTCGCTGAGATATTCCGTCAGAGCCTGTAACGGCAATGTCCCACGCAAAGTTCGCAAAGGGCGCGAAGGCGACAAGACACTTTGCGAACTTAGCGGACTTGGCGTGAGACAAACATGGCTAGACAAGGAGCTTGCCGCCGAATACGGCATCGACGGGCTGACGGCGTGTCCGATGATGAAGGCCGGCGACGTGTTCTACGCAGACTACGCGAAGCCGCAGGGATTCTGCGACGAGGCGTGGAAGGCAATCTACCAGTATGTGTTTGCGCTGGCGCACGGCGCGGACAAGTCGCTCTTCTACTACGGCGACTGGATCAAGAAGTCCGGCGTCGCCATCGTGAGCTGCAACGACGGTCTCCGCCCAGTCATCATGAAACTCGAAGCGACCGACGAGGAATCGAAGATCGGCTACCAGCCAATCGAAAGGTAATTAATCGTTGCTATAACATGGCCTTAAGCGTCAATCCTACGCCAATGACGAGGAAAACGACGCCGGTAACAAGGCGGAGCCATTTTTCAAGTGCTGTAATGCGTCCGAATAGCGTGCCAACTTTCCGCATACCGGCTGCGATCAGCACTGCGGTCGCCACTACGGGGAGCGCAGATGCGATGCCGAAGATCGAGGGGAGCAATAATGACGAGCCGTGGTCGATGGCAATCGGCATGAGTGAACCGAAGTAGAGCGCGGCGGACGTTGGACAGAACGCCAAGGCGAAGAATGCTCCGAGCAGAACCGCCCCGGCAAGGCCGCTGTCCGCTAATCGCCTCTGTACGGCGGAGAATCGACCTATGCCAAAAGATGGCAGATGAATCAGTCCCAGCAGCACGGTTGCGACGATGACGAGAACCGGCCCCATTGCGCGGTTCATGTGCTTCTGGAGGACGTGCGAGAGTTCCGGTGCGGCGGCGATGCCGCTGACGAGCGCAACGGCAATCAGCACATAGACGGCTGCGCGCCCGGTGGCGTAGAGCAGTCCGCCAAGAAGCGTCCGTACGGGCGAAAGACCACGCGAGACGAATCCGACGGCGGCGATGTTCGTGGCGAGCGGACAAGGGCTGATGGCGCAGAGGACGCCGAGGTAGGCTGCAACGGCTGTCGCGGAAAGGATAGTCATCTCGATGCCTCCATTGCAAGCATGGCGGCAGTGTTCTCCTGCACGTATCTCCTGAAGGCGTCTTCGTCATGGACGAGCTGCCATGTCTTGTTGAGGCGCTGGTAGTCTTTGCCTTTTGCGATGACGATTGTACGCGCCGTCAGCTGAAAGTCACGGATGAAATGTTCGTTCGCGGGATCGTCGACGTTGACGGACTCGACGCGGAGTCGGCCGGCATCCAACTCTTCCGCGAACCCTTCCTCGACGGCGGAGCGCGCAATTTCTTCGATCTTGTTGCAGGTCATGCAGCGTTGGGTTCCATGGAAGTAGTACACGACTGTCGCGTCGGTGCGCGATTGCGGGACGCTTTCCTGAATGGATTGCTTTTCGGTGTTTCCGCGTAGAAAAGGCCAGGCCAATCCAATGAGCGCAAATGCGATTAGCGTTGCGCCAGCGATCCGCCGCAGGGCGGAGGTTCTGTGCCTTGGCGTCGAAGTGGTTGTCTGGGCGACTTCAGGATTGATGATTCGACGTACTTCCCTCGGCGAAAGAACGCGACCAGACGCGACGATCTTGCCGTCGATTTCAAGGGCGGGAGTCGAGAGTATTCCGCGCGCCACGATTGCGTCGATGTCCGTCACTTTTTCGACTTCCGACGCAATGCCTTCTTCCGCAAGCGCGGCGGCGACGTTGGCGGCGAGTGTCTTGCACTTCGGGCATCCCGTGCCATAGATTTTGATGTTCATTTGGTTTGTTCCTTTCATCTGTGTTTTCCATGATTGAGGATATTGACGAGGATGAGCATGACGGGGACTTCTACAAGAACGCCCACGACGGTCGCAAGCGCGACGGGCGAGGACGTGCCGAAGAGAGAGACGGCGACCGCCACGGACAATTCGAAGAAATTGGATGCCCCGATCATCGCGGCGGGAGCCGTGATTTCCCTCGGTAGCGCGAGTCGGCGGCAGATCGCCCACGACAGGAAGAAGACGAGAAACGTCTGCACCACGAGCGGCACGGCAATCAGGGCGATGTGAAGCGGGTTGTCGAGGATGACGCATCCCTGGAACGCAAAGACGAGAATGAGCGTCGCAAGGAGCCCACCCATCGCCAGCGGAGAGAACTTCGGGAGAAATCGTTTGCGGAAGAACGTTTCGCCGTACCGCCGCACGACCGCGCGGCGCACGGCCACGCCGATGGTAAGCGGCACCACGACGAACAGCCCCACAGAGGAGAGAAGCGTTCCCCACGGCACGGTGACACCGCCCACGCCCAGCAGCAACTTGACGATCGGCGCAAAGGCGAAGATGATGATGAGGTCGTTCGTCGCCACTTGGACGACAGTGTAGGCGGCGTCGCCTTTCGTCAGCTGCGACCACACGAACACCATCGCCGTGCAGGGTGCCGCGCCCAAGAGGACCGCGCCCGCAAGGTAGTCGCCTGCAAGGTTGGCGGGAATCCATGGGCGGAACGCAACGTGGAAGAAGAACCACGCGACCGCGAACATCGTAAACGGTTTGACGATCCAGTTCACGCCCCACGTAACAAAGAGGCCGCGCGGTTCGCGCCCGACGTTTCGGATGCTGGCGAAATCGACCTTGAGCATCATCGGAAAGATCATCAGCCAAATCAAGAAGGCCATAGGCAGCGAGATGTGCGCCACTTCAAGTCGGCCCAACGCGGCTGGAACGGCGGGAAGGCATTTCCCGACAAGGGTACCCACCGCCATGCACAGGACAACCCAGATGGAGAGGTGTCGGTCGAAGAAGGAAAGTTTCGTTTGCTCTTTCATGGTTTGTTCCTTTCTTTTTCAGTAAAAGAGGTTGAGTGTCCATCCGCAGAGGACGAAATACGCGAACAGGTAGGCGGCGAATAGCGCGAGGAGCTTTCCAGTCATTACTTTTTTGAGCATGATGAACTCAGGGACGGATGCCGCTGCCGTGGAAAGCATGAACGCGAATGCCGTGCCGACAGGCAGTCCCTTGTTGATGAGTTCCCCCGTTATGGGGATGACAGACGTCACGTTTGCGTATGTAGGAATGCCAATCACGACGGCAAGGGGAACCGTCCACCACTGCCCTCCGCCAAGGTGTGACGCAATGAAGCCGTCCGGCACGAAGCCGTGCAACCCCGCCCCCAGTGCGATCCCGACAAGCACCCAAAGCCATATTCGTTTGAAGATTTCGCGAGTCTCGGCTACGGCGAACGAAAGGCGTTCGCGGAATGTGAGGCGGACGGAGGCAGCACAACCTTTCCCCGCGCACGAGCATTTGCAGGGCGCGGTAGGCGGCTCGCACACGGACAGGAACCTGTCGGCGCGGATTGCGTCAAAAAACATGCCGCCCACGATGCCGGAGAGAAGTCCAAGCCCGACATAGAGCGAGGTGAGTCCCCATCCCAGAGCCCCTGCGAACATCGCGACAGCCGCCTCATTCACCGACGGCGACGTGATGAGGAAAGCCATCGTGATGCCGAGCGGAATCCGCGCTGCCGTGAAGCCGAGGAAGAGCGGAATCGACGAACACGAACAGAACG
The DNA here is from genome assembly GCA_902775595.1 of uncultured bacterium. GTDB lineage: Bacteria > Verrucomicrobiota > Kiritimatiellia > RFP12 > UBA1067 > UBA1067. The sequence continues at coordinate 35,349 of CACYNF010000013.1, forward strand.
GCGTCACTGCGCCGAGTATCGCAGCGAGGAAATAGCAGACGAACCGGCTCTTCCCGGACAGAAACGATCGGATCCGATTTGCGTCCAGCCCCGCCCGCAGGAAGCCGATGACGAATATCATCGCGGCGAGCAGTGCAAAGATCTTGGACGTGTCCTCGATGAAGAAGTGTACGGCGTCAGCGAGTTTCGTCTCGGAGGCAAGGCCGAGAACGTTGTAGGTTAGCCAGTCGGCTAAATGAGTGAATGCTTCGAGCATTTCTGTTGGTCCTTTCTTGTTGTCGTTTAGTTGGTTTGCTAAATGATTGGCTAAAAAAGAAGCTGTTACCGCTTCCTGGTCTTCAAGCACTCAAGCATGGTCGCTACACACGGACAGGACAGCCTGTAGTAGATCGACTTGCCGCGCCGCTCGTCGACGACCACGCCCGCGTCTTTCAGGACAGACAGGTGTCGGCTGATGGTCGGGAACTCATCGCCAACAGCCTCGACGAACTCGCATACGCAATGTTCGCCGTCGGCAAGTTGCTCGACGATCCACAGGCGTGTCGGGTGTCCGAGCGCCTTGAAGAACGCCGCATTGGGTTCTATTGCTTCTCTGTCGTATCTTTTCATCTGGTGTGCCTCAAAAAACATTTAGCATTGTAGCAAAATGACGGATGGGTGTCAACAGGGATGAGAACTTTTGGAAGAAGGAGAACTTGGGCTACAAGTCATCGACTATGAACCAGGAACAAGGTAGAATGACTCATGTGATCGGAAATGCCTATTCATATTCAGAATCATTTCCAATTACCCTATAGGTACTAAATTATGGGATAATATTAGCCGTTAACACCAAAAGAAAGATGGTCAACTATGTCAGATCCGAATGCCATACGCACAACCCATCTCACGCGCGACGCCGCGTGGGAGCTCTTGACGCGTTACAACAAGGACGCGTTCCATCTCCATCATGCCGAGACGGTCGAGAAGACAATGCGATATTTTGCGCGCGAGCTCGGATACGCCGAAGATGAAGACTACTGGGGCATCGTGGGGATGTTGCACGACATCGACTTCGAGCAATGGCCGCAGCAGCACTGCGTCAAGAGCCAGACCCTGCTGAAAGAGCTTGGGGTCGAGGACTCCATCAACCGGGCCGTCGCCTCGCACGGCTACGCCATCGTAAACGACATCGCTCCCGAACACGAGATGGAGAAGATCCTCTATGCCGTAGACGAATTGACGGGGCTTCTCGGTGCCGTCGTGCTGATGTATCCCTCGAAAAGCGCAAAGGACCTGAACCTGAAGAGCGTGAAGAAGAAGTTCAAGGACAAGAAATTCGCCGCCGGCTGCTCGCGCGACGTGATACGGCGCGGGGCGGACCAGCTCGGCTGGGCGTTGGACGACCTCATCGCGCGCACCATAGTCGCCGTCCAGACGTTTGAAGCTTGATATTGCGAACCAGAATGCGATAGGAAAATTTACGTGCCGCCCCTTGACAAAAATTAGATATCTAACTATAATAGGCGGCCATGAAACACGATGCTGTCATGCTGATGGGTCGGATTCACGACTTGACCCAGAAATGGCTGCGCGGCGAACTCGCCGCCGCGGGGCTTTCTGGCATAGTGCCGTCACACGGCGACGTGCTGGCGCTTCTGTTCATGAAGGGCGAGGCGACCATGCACGAGCTCGCCGCGTTCGCGCACCGCACGAAGCCGACCACCACGGTCCTCGTCGACAAGCTCGAGGAGATGGGGCTTGTCCGTCGGGCACAGTCGGAGGACGATGCGCGTAGCGGGGTTGTCGCGCTGACGGCAGAAGGGGAGTCGTTGCGCGGCAGTTTCGCCGCGATATCGAAGAAGCTCGCTTCGCGCGTCTATTCGCCCCTCTCAAAGGACGAGGGCGAAATGCTTGAAAAACTGTTGAACAAAGTGTTGTCCAATTTAGAAGCCGCAAAGAACGCAGAGAGCGCAAAATAGGATTGACTCTTTGCGATCTTTGCGTATATTGCGGCGAAAACAAAACAAGAAAGGAAGAAAGCAATGAAAGAAATAAAGACAACGGCGGATATCGCCAACGCGACGGCCATCGACCTTGGCCCGCTTGCGGAGATCAAGGACTATGTGCTTGAGCTCGGCCCGGATGTGAAGATTCCGGGCAAGGTGTTCGGCGGGGCGGCGGTCAAGGCCGGCGGCGCAGATTTCTCGCTGCAGGTGTTCGCTCCCGGAACGGAGGGCGGTTTCTACCACACGCACAAGGAACATGAGGAGCTGTATTTCTTCCTTTCGGGAGAGGGCGAGTATCAGGTCGACGGAACGAACATCCCCGTGAAAGAGGGCTCGGTCGTGCGCGTCGCTCCCGCTGGCAAGCGTGCCGTCCGCAACACGGGTTCGACGCCGCTCACAATGCTCTGCGTCCAGTACAAGTCCGCCGCGCCGGGCAGTGTTACCCCAGCCGATGGCACCATCCTCGCCGAGCCGGTCAAGTGGTAGGCGCGTTGAGGATTGAGCGACTACGAGCCTGTTGAATGGTAATTGAAAGCGCTGGAGATTTCTCCGGAAGTTTGACATTCGTATGACATTTCCGCTTCAGAAAAATGTTACACTCTACGCCGCTTTAAGACATGGTGTCTTGAGGCGCAAGAATGCGAAAGGAACTAATAGATGAAAAGCAAATTGATGACAATGGCGGGCGTCGTGGCGTTGGTGGCGATGGCCTTCACGGGATGCTGCAAGTGCAATGGAAAGAGCGCGTGCGCCTGCACGGACGGCAAGCCGTGCGTCTGTGGCAATGCCTGCAACTGCGCGAAAGAGAAGGCCTGCGCGTGCGACAAGGGCAAGCCCTGCACATGCTGCACGGACCACGCGAAGTGTGCCTGCGGCAAGACCGGCTGCAACTGCAAGAAGTAAAATCGCCCAATGAAGCGAACCATTGCAATCATCACGCTGATTGGCCTGCCGGCGCTTCTCATCGCGCTGGCGGGCGTTCGCCTCGTCATGTACGACCGTTCCGGCATCTGTTCGGCGGTCGCCAACCAGCCAGAATGCACATGTGGGTGCCGGGAGAAGCACGGACGCGCGAATGCGGAGGTCTCCGCGCGCGCCGAGCGCATGGCGAACGAGGCGGGGGCGGCGATTCTGTTGCTGCTCATCATCATTCTGGGCGGAATGGCGGGACTCTTCGCCGTCGATGCCTGCCGCACGCGGCGGCAGTCGGCGGCGCACCGGGCGTTTGTGGCGGACATCTCGCACAAGCTGCGTACGCCGCTCACGGGACTCTGCCTGAATGCCGACCTCCTGAAGGAGAACAGACTGCCGGAGGAGTCCGATAGACGCGACGCCATTGCGTCTATCGCGGAGAATGCCACCCAGTTGACGGACCTCGTGGAGAAGCTTCTTGATCATGTCGCGCGGTCTTGAAGTCCTTGTCGCCGAAGATGACCCCGTAATACGCCGTGCCGTGAAGGCGGCGCTCGCGAGCGAGGGTTACTCCGTGCGCGAGACGCCTGATGGAGCGTCGGCGCTCCGCGCGTTCGGCGAGAAGCGGCCCGACCTGATGCTCCTCGACGTGATGATGCCCGCGACGGACGGCTTTGAGGTCTGTGCGCGAATCAGGGCCGTCGACGCGAGGGTGCCGATTATCTTCCTCACGGCGCGGTCGAGCGAGGATGACAAGGTCAAGGGACTCGGACTCGGCGCCGACGACTACATCGTCAAGCCGTTCGGCGTCCGCGAGCTTCTCGCCCGCGTTGCCGCTGTTTTGCGCAGGGCGGATTCGCGCACTCCCGAGACAATTCCGCTTGGAACTGTGCATATAGACCCGCGCAAGGCGTCGCTTGTCCGCCCGGACGGAAAATCCGTCGCGCTGACGGCCCGTGAACTGCGTCTGCTGCTCCTTTTCGCGGCGCGTCCCGACGAAGTGATTTCAAGAGACGAACTTCTCAACTCCTGCTGGGGACTCACCTACTATGGGACGACCCGGACACTCGACCAGCACATCCTCGTATTGCGCAAGAAGCTGGGTCCTGAAGGCCATCGCCTCGTGTCCGTCCGCTCGCTGGGCTACAAGTTCGCCGCCTCTTTGTGATTCTTGGTGGGATGCGCGGGCTGTTCACGGCCGGTGAATCGGCATTGACGCGGGGGTGCTTTTGCGGATATAATATGCCCCATGAAAAGAGATAGATTCAACGTGCCGGGTCGCTGCGGGCCTATTGCCGTGTTGGCGATGGTTCTCGCGATGCTCGCAGGATGCGTCTCGCCGTGCGGCAATTCGCCGTTCGCGAAGTACGACGACGCCAAGAAGGTCGAGATAGTCGAGCTCAAGCGCACTGCGCAGAGCTGGGACGGCGCGGAGCTCCCGAACTACCCCGCCGGCAGGCCCGAGCTTATCGTGCGTCGCTACATATTCCCGCGCGGCAGCAGGCTCGGCTGGCACCATCATCCTGTAATGAACTACGGCATCGTCCAGCAGGGCGAACTCACGATCATCGGGCTCGACGGCAAGGAGACGACGGTCAAGACGGGAGAGGCGGTAGTTGAGATGGTCGGCACCATACACCACGGCGAGAACAGAGGCGACAAGACCGTCGTTCTCGACATGTTCTACATCTCCCAGCCCGGAACCGAGATCGCAGTGCAGCATCCGGAAATCACAAAGTAGAACCCCCTATGAAAAGCATTTAGCCTAGGGCGTCGGCTTTGACATACCCTACGGGGGTATGGTATAATATATTGCCAAAAGGTCAAGGAAGGACTGAAGATGAAAAAATGCATTGAAGACGTGACGTCGCTCCAGCTGCGGCTGAAGAAGATCATCGGCCAGCTGACTGGCGTCCAGAAGATGCTCGCAGAGGACATTCCCTGCGAGGACATCCTTACGCAGCTCAACGCGGCGAACGGAGCGCTCCACCGCCTGTCGTTCATCGTGCTCGACGGGCATCTCCGCCACTGCGTGCGCGAGGGCATCGAAAAGGGCAACGCCGACGAGACTATTGAATCATTTGCCGAGGCGCTCGAGAGTTTTTCGAAGATGGCATAGAAGGGGTTGGGAAAATGAAAGACATATTGCTTGCGTTCGTCCATGTGTTCGCCATGATGGCGCCGTGGCTTGTGTTCGGATTCCTGATGGCGGGGATCATCGCCGTGTGGATTCCGCGCAGCTGGGTGAACCGCATGATGGGCGGCAGCTCAGGCTTTCGCGGAATTCTCCGTGCCGTGGCGATCGGTGTGCCGCTTCCGATCTGCTCTTGCGGCGTGCTGCCGATCGCGGCGGGGCTTCGCAAGCACGGCGCTGGGAAAGGTC
>CACYNF010000014.1 GCA_902775595.1 uncultured bacterium
GAAAGATGCACATGTCAGCAGATCAGCTCTGCCTACAGAGCGAACTATATCAAAGAGAGAATAAGCCGTCCCTTTTGCAGACGAATGTGGCAAGGTTTTCATTGTTTCCTCCGTAGACATCCTTTGTTCTGTTTTACTACATGCTGACTGGAATAAATACAGGTCCAAGAACGATGCGCCGCTCTTCCGATAGATTGCGGAGGCTCGCCAAGGCCGTGTCCGCGACCTTCTCGCCGTCCCCATACGGATTCATCTGCGCAAGCATAACGGGAAACGGGAACAGCGGACCACAGCCGCGATTGGACCAGGCGACAACATGCACGTCGTCGGGAATCTTCACCCCCGCCGCCATCAATGCCTTGAGCGCGCCGGACGCCACGTAGTCGTCCTGAAAGTAAATCACATCCGGTAGCCACGAACGCCCTCCGGCCAGGCGTGCAGCAAAAGCGTCCATCGCGCCGCCCTCGACAGCTTCCGGCATCAGGCCGGGCCGACAGGCCACCGTCCAAAGGGAATAGTCCAAACCTGCACGTTTTGCGGCCGAACCTGCATCGGAATAGCCCTCTATTCCGACTTCCATAAGCGTTCTCATACCTTCCTTTGCAAGCTCGGGAACAAACGACTCGGCTGCGGTAGAGCGATCATAGACTATGGAGGCGGCGCATTTCCTCGACTTCGACGGCCTGTCGCCGACTAGAATGAACTTCACGCCGCTGGCAGCTATGCATCGCTCGGCAGCCGCATTGCTGAAAACGACAACCGCAAGATCGACGGACTGCTTGAGTGCGGCAGAAAGCACCGTTACATCAGGCCTGTCATCTCGGCCAAACGGCGTCGCGACAGTTGATACGAGGTACCCTTCCCGAATCAGTTTGTCGCGGATCACGCCGATAAGGGTATTGGCGTAATAGCCACCGTACCCACCGCGCATAACAAGAAGTACGTGCCCCTTCCACAACGGGCGGTCCGATGCGCACACAACACTGCCAACAGAAGGACGCGGGCTTATCAGGCCCTCCTCCCGTAGCCTGACCACGGCCTGCACGGCGATACCCATGCTGACACCCAGTATCTTGCCGAGCTCGCGAACAGGCGGCAGGATGTCGCCGGGCGCGTAATGTCCCGTTTCGATGTCCGCCCTCAGCCCGTCGGCAATCTGCCGCGCAAGATCACCGCGCCGCGTACGGTCCAGGGTGAACTTTGGTTTCTTGAAATGTTTTTTCTTTGCCACGGCGCAAAGTATAACAAATATAACAAATGCATGTCAAGCGGGTGGCGTGAAAATGGAATAAGTCTGCGCTCTCACAAAAATTACATGTCCTCAAGGGCGAGAAGGTCGTTCTTTGAGCTTCACGAACAATGTGCCGACAGAATTCTCTTCAGGAGAGATACAGGGAAAGCTCTCTCCCCCGTCTCGATATCGCAATCTCCTTCTCCCGGCCAAAGAATTTCATTTCTTAACCTACATTTACTTAATGACGCTTAAGAAAGTATATCAAGTATTTTACCCGCCATCTATTGCACGGTCCCGTCTGCACATGGTGGCTCACAGGGCGACGCTTAGGGTCAACCGTCATCGCGGAAGTTAATGACGAAATCCTGCCCGGCTACACAAACACGGTCTTGACGCCAAGGGCGCGGGCGAGGGCGCGCGAAAGCGCCTGGACGCCAAAAGTCTCTGTCGCGTAGTGACCGGCGCAAACCATCTTCATGCCGACATTCTCCGCGGCGATCTGGTCGCCCCAGTTCGCCTCGCCCGTCACGTAGACATCGCACATGTGGCTCTTCGCCTCGACCGCAAACTCTCCCGCGCCGCCCGAGCAGACGCCGACCTTCTCGCCGCGGCGGAGCGAAAACTCCGTCTCGCCAATCGTGAACTTCCCGCCACGCGACGTGCGCCCGACAAGCCCGATGATGTTGCCGTGGTAGGAAAACGCCGGCTTCACGCCAATGAGCTTCAGGTGCCGCGCGATTTCCCAGTTGTTGCCAACCTTCCTGTTCGCGTCGAGCGGAAGATGATACCCGGCAAGCGCGAGGTTCGCGTCCATCGCCGACTTCACGACGGCATATTCGCCGCCGACGAGCCGGCGGATTCCGCCGCCCCAGCTTATGCCGTGGTGGACAACGAGAAGCTGCGCACCCGCGGCGGCCGCGGCCTTGACGCTCCTGAGCGACCCGTCGACAGCAAACGCGACAAGGCGCACGTCGTCGCCCTTGCGCGCGACCTGGAGCCCGTTGTTGCTCACGTCGTCGAAGTCTCCGACCTTGAGCACGCCGTCGATCCAGTCAAGAATCTTTTTAAGTTTCATTTTCTCTTATCCTGTTTTCTTAGCCGTGTAGAACGTGTAGATCGTGCAGGAATTCTACATGTTCTGCATGTTCTACACGGTTGAATGTTTTATCTCCTCCAAGTCGTCTTCCAGTTCTGCGTCGGGCGAGAGCGACCTCCGCCGCCATACCCTCCGCCACCATATCCCCCGCGGCCGGAGGAACCGTAGCCGCCATACCCGCCGCGGCCCGACGAGCCATATCCGCCGCCATAGTCGTAGCTCATCAATCGACGCACCTCAACGAGATCGGTCGGTATCTCCTTGATGAACAAGCTTGGTTCGACAGGAAACATTCCGCCGTCAGGCATCTTCCGCATCATCGGCGAGCCAAGCCACAGGCGGTCCTTCGCGCGCGTCACCACGACATAGAAAAGACGACGCTCCTCGGAAAGCCGCCCTTCCTCGCTCGCCTTCGGGCTCGGGAACATTCCCTCGGAACACCACGGCACGAACACGACCGGCCACTCCATTCCCTTCGCCTGGTGGATCGTCGAAAGCGTCATCTTGTCGGAGTCGGGCTCGTTTCGCCGCGCGTCGAGGTTCGTCAAGAGCGCGACATCCGCGAGGAACGACTCAAGCCGATGCCGGCCCGGGTTCTCTTCGTCATCGTCGTCGCCATAGTCCCCGCCCGCGATCTGCGCCGCGAGTTCCTTGATGTCGTCGAGACGATCGGCCGCTTCCTGTTCCTCCCATTCAAGATGAAGGTGGTCTTCGTAGAAGAAGTCGACGAAATCCTCGATGAGCTCGCCTATCTCGTCGTCCTTGAGATGGCCCTCCGCAAACGAAAAGCACTTCGCAAGCGCAGGCCAAAGCGGCTTCGCCTTTGCGCCGAGCATCCCGCCGAGCGCGTCGCAGTCCTCGCGGCGCTTCGGGTCGAACGACCGCGCAAGCTTCTCCCAGTACTTGCGTGCGCTCGCCTCGCCTATGCCGGGGAGCATCGAGACGAACCTGAGGAACGAAAGCTCGTCGCCGGGGTTCACGAGAAGACGCAGGTACGAGAGCACGTCCTTGACGTGGATCTGCTCGAAGACGCCGACGCCCGACGTTATGCGGAACGGAACCTTCGCGCGCGCGAGCGACATCTGCACGTCGATCGACTGGTAGTGGCTGCGGTAGAGAACCGCCATGTCGCTCCAGCGGTAGCCGAGGTCGTGGTACTCGCGCACCCTGCGGAGAATCTCGTCCGCCTGCGCGCGCCCGTCGTAGAGTTTGCAGATGCAGGGCTTCTCGCCCTGGCCGCTTCTCGCGGGCCTGAGCGTCTTCTCGAACTGGTTTGGCGCGTCGCGCATCACGACGTTTGCGACATTGAGGACGCCGGGGACAGAACGGTAGTTGCGCTCGAGCTTCACGACGCGGCACCCTTCCCAGCGCTTCGGGAACTCCATGATGTTCTCTATCTGCGCGCCGCGCCACGTGTAGATGCACTGGAAGTCGTCGCCTACGGCCATTATGTTGCGGTGGCGCTCGGCGAGGATGTCGGTGAACTCCGCCTGCAGCCCGTTCGTGTCCTGGTATTCGTCGACGAGAATGTGGAGGAAGTGCTCCTGCAGCATCTCGCGTATCCTGTCCTGCGTCTTGAGGAGCTTCAAGCCGTTCACGAGAAGGTCGTCGAAGTCCATCGAGTTGAGCTCGAGCTTTCGCGCGGCGTACTTCTCTGCCACCTTCGCGATCTCCTCGGGGTCGACGCCTGCCGTCTTCGTCTGCCACCTCGCGGCGATCATCTCGATCGGCTTCGACTCGTTCGCCGCCTCCGAGATCATCTTCGCGACGACTTCCTTCTTCGGGAAGTCCTTGGGGTTCTTGGCGACGGTCTTGATTATCTCCCCGACGAGCTTCTTCTGGTCGTCCTCGTCGAGGATCTGGAAGCCGCTCGAATAGCCGATGGAACTGCCGTAGCGCCTGAGGAGCCGCGCGCATATCGAGTGGAACGTGCCGGACCAGAGCTGGCCTACCGTGTCGCCGACGAGCTTTTCCGCCCGCTCGCGCATCTCGCGCGCCGCGCGGTTGGTAAAGGTCAGGAGGAGTATGCGGTCGGCGGGAATGCCGTTCTCTATGAGAAACGCGACGCGGTGCACGAGCGTGCGCGTCTTGCCAGTTCCTGCGGCGGCGAGCACGAGGAGAGGCCCGTCGCCCGCCGTAGCCGCCGCGCACTGTTCCGGATTGAGTAGCTTCGAGAAATCTGTCATCGGCGATATTATACCATACTGCGGCGACCTCCCCGCGGATATTATGCCTGCCAAAGCACGAAAATAATGGTAAACTATAGGAGAAACAACTTGAAAGGCAACGAAATGGCAATGTCGAGGCAAGACAGGTCCAAAGTGTCGGGATCGGTGGTCGCGGGCTTCCCCTCGCCAGCCGAGCAGTACCAGGAAACGCCGCTCGACCTGAACGAGCTTCTGGTCAAGCGCCCGGCCGCGACTTTCTTCGTGAAAGTCCAGGGAGACTCAATGATCGGCGAGGGGATCCACGACGGCGACCTACTTGTCGTCGACCGCTCGCTCCGCCCCGCAAGCGGAGACGTCATCATCGCCTGCATCGACGGCGACTTCACCGTGAAGACCTACCGCCGCGACAAGGACGGCGTTCGCCTCGAACCCGCGAATCCAGACTTCCCGGCAATACACATACGCAGGGGCCAGCAGCTCGACTACTTCGGCAAGGTGACGGCCTCGATACACCGCTTCTGACCATGATCGGACTCGTCGACGGAAACAACTTCTTCGTCAGCTGCGAGCGCGTCTTCAACCGACGCCTCGTGGGACGCCCCGTCGCGGTCCTCTCCAACAACGACGGATGCTGCGTCTCGCGCTCCAACGAGTTCAAGGCGCTCGGCATCGCGATGGGGACGCCGTACTACCAGCTGAGGAACCGCGAGAAATCGGGCGAGCTGGACTTCTGCTCGTCGAACTACGAACTCTACGGCGACATGTCGCGCCGCATCATCTCGATTCTCCGCGACGAGGCGCTTGACGTCGAGCAGTATTCCATCGACGAGGCGTTCATCCATCCCCCGGTGGGCGAAGGCATCGACCTTGTCGAATACGGCAAGCGGCTACGCGCCAGGATACTGCGCTGGGTCGGCATCCCCTGCGGCGTCGGATTCGCGCCGACAAAGACTCTCGCCAAGATCGCCAACCACATCGGCAAGAAGCAGCCTGGCGGCGTCTTCCTGCTGCCGGACGACCCAACGGAAATCCTCGACTCGCTTCCCGCCGACGAGGTGTGGGGCGTCGGGCACCGCCTCACGGCGAAACTCCGCGCCGAGCAGATATTCACGGCTAAAGACCTGCGCGACGCTCCAGACGCCGTCATCCGCTCCGTCGGCGGCGTGACGCTTCTCCGCACCGCGACAGAGCTTCGCGGCATATCGTGCGGAGAGGACAGGGATTATGACGCCGATCCCGACAGCGTGTCGTGTTCGCGCTCCTTCGGCGAGCCCGTGACGACGCTTGACGGCATCTCGGAATCGCTCGCCTCGTTTACCGCGCAGGCCGCAGCCAAGCTCCGCAGGCACGGCATGCTCGCGGCGGGCTGCAACATCTACGCGCAGATATTCCGTTCTGGCGGCGGAGGCGACTGCATAGTGCGGACAGTCATGTTCCCCGAGCCGACGGACGCGACGAACGCAATGCTCGACGCGATGCGGCCGGAAGTGCCGGCCCTCTTCCTGCCGGGGACGCGGTACCGCAAGACGGGAGTCGTGTTCTTCGGCCTCGAGAAAGTCGGTTCAGCACGCCAGATGGATTTGTTCGCCCCGCCGAGGATATCCGAGGCGTCGTCTCTCTACAAGGCAATCGACGCCATCAACGCCCGCTACGGGAAAGGCAAGGTCTTCGCAGCCTCCGAGGGCATCGGCGAACGCCCGTGGAAGATGAAGCGGGCGAAGCTCTCGAAACGCGCCTCAACGCGCTGGGACGAGCTGATGGTCGTGCGGTAACCGGGCAAAAGACACTCCGGACAAAGCCCGTGTCTTTCGCCGCAACAAGGAAACCCCTGATTTTATTGGGTTTGGGCGAGAAAGAAATGGTCGGACCGACGAGATTTGAACTCGTGACCTTTTGCACCCCAAGCAAACGCGCTACCAGGCTGCGCTACGGTCCGACGGCATGCCAGACTAGATTGGTAGCGGGGGCTGGATTTGAACCAACGACCTTCAGGTTATGAGCCTGACGAGCTACCAGGCTGCTCCACCCCGCAATCTGGCTTCTCCGACTGGCGGGGCTGGCGGGAGTCGAACCCACAACCCTCAGATTCGTAGTCTGATGCTCTATCCAGTTGAGCTACAGCCCCAAATCGGAAAACAGGGTATAGTATACTATTTTCCTCGCCGGAATGCAAGGGGGTCAATTCACATCACCGGACTAAAGCCGCCGGCGAGCCGATGGAAGCGGAGAAGCGCCTCAAGGAAGTAGTAGTCGCCGTAGTCGAGCGGCGTGTCGATCTCGCCGCCGGCCGGCTTGTGCCCGACGCCATGCTTCAGGAGCCAGTCGCCGTTCTCGCCTGGCTTTGCGAAATATGCGTCGGAGCAGAGCGAAAGAAGCTGCTTCACGGCGAACGCGCGATACTTAGCGCCCTTCTCGCCCGGCACGAACGTCGACAGCTCCAGAAGCCCCGACGCCATGACCGACGCCGCGGAGGAGTCGCGCTCCTCGCCGGGCGCTCCGAAGTCCCAGTACGGGACGCCATCGGCGGGCATGTTCGGATGGTTGATCGCAAAGTCGGAGACCTTCTGGGCAAAGGCGAGGTAGGCGGGATCCTTCGTCTCGCGGTACATCATCGTGTAGCCGTAGATCGCCCAGCTCTGCCCGCGGCTCCACGCCGTCTCGCACGAAAGCCCCTGTCCGCGGCGGATTTCCTGCACCGCGCCATGGAAGCCAGGCCGCTGGTCGTAGTTGAGGACATGGTAGGTGCCGCCGTCCGCGCGGAAATGGTGCGCCATCGTCTTCGTCGCGTGCGACCGCGCGATTTCGTCAAACCGCTTGTCGCCGCCGTTTTTCGCCGCCCACTCAAGAAGCTCGAGGTTCATCATGTTGTCGGGGATGACGAGGAAGTCGTTCTTCTCGTCAAGCGGGCCCCAGCTGCGAATAAGCCCAAGGCCGGGGTTGAAGCGCTTCGAGAGCGACGCCGCCGTCTCGCGCAGGAGATCATCGTACTTGTCAGTCCTGAGAAGACGACGGGCGTTGCCGAACGAGCAGTACATGATGAAGCCGACGTCGTGGTTGTCCGAGACCTTCGAGTTCGGCGCGACGAGCTCTGTCCACACTGTAGCCCTCTCCTTGAAGAACTCGTCGCCAGTCGCCTCGTAGAGATACCAGAGAGACCCCGGGAAGTGGCCAGACGTCCACCAGTAGATGGAACGCATGTCGGGCTTGCCGTTCTTCGCATCCCAACCGTGAGGGACAAGCCGCTCTCCGTGCGGCTTGTCGCCGTGCGGCACGGTCTCCTTCGGATCGCCGGAATTCATCAGAGGCGTCGCCGCGGCGTCGATAGCACGGTAGTGCGCGGCGCTTTTCTCGAATACGACGGGAAGCTTTTTATCAAGTTCGATCTCACCAGGCGAGGCGAGAATTGCCGCGAAGATGAAAGCAGTCAGCATAGTTGTTCCTTCCGTTTTAGATTTGATTCAGTTGCCATTATACCAAAAACGCGGCAATCGCGTCACGCGGGGTTCCGCCTGAGCCGCGCCGCAAACGCGCCGTCGGTCCCGCTTTCGAACGGAAGCGACTCGCGCGACTCCTCAAGCGAGAAATCGGGATGGCGCGCGAGGAATGCGGTGACTTGCGCTTCGTTTTCCTCGGGCTCGTTCGAGCATGTGGAATATACGAGCAAACCACCCGGAGCGACGCGCGGTGCGCAGGCGTCGAGGATTTCGGCCTGGAGCTTCACTAGGGCGGCGAGCTTTTCCTCGCTCCAGTTCCACCGCGCGTCGGGGCGGCGGCGAAGGACGCCGGTGTTGGAGCACGGCGCGTCGACAAGCACCTTGTCGAAATGATCTGGTAGGGGCGTCTCGGCACTCGCTACGCTCGGCGTGTTCGCTTCCCCATGGGTCGCGAACCCCCGCAAGGGGCGGTTACCTCCGAGACGACCGCGGACGCCTCGGAGAGGCGTCCCTACCAATGGCAGCTCCGGAATGACTTCGACGCCAAGCTTTAGCCGCGCAAGGTTCTCCTCGAGCCGGCGCCGGCGCTTTGGGTTCACCTCGCACGCCGTCACTTCCGCGCCGCGCCACGCGATCTGGACGGTCTTGCCGCCAGGGGCCGCGCACGCGTCGAGGATTCTCTCGCCTGGCTTCGGGTCGAGAAGATCGACGGCGATGCGCGTGCCGGGATCCTGAACGATGAAGTCGCCCTCGGCGAAGCCCGCGACATCCTCGACGCGCTGCCCGCGTTCGAGCTTGGCGAAGCTGCCGTCGCGCCTCGCAAGGAAAGTCTCGGCGGGCGTGTTGTGCCACTCGCAGAGCCGAGCGGCGTTCTCCGCGCCGAAGCGCCGCTCCCAGCGCCTGACAAGCGCCGTCGGGAAGCTCTCGCGCTCCTCAAGCGGAGCGGAGGCAATCATCTTCTCGAATTCCCCGCGGCGGCGGATGACGTTCCTAAGAACGCCGTTCACTACCTTCGCGATCGACGGGTTCTCGCACCCCTTCGCCGCGTCAACCGTCTCGCTCACCGCCGCAAAGTCGGGAACGTCGGGCATGTAGAGTATCTGCGCCGCCCCGACGTAGAGAAGTGCCTCGAGTTCGCCCTTCGGCCACTGCTTCATCAGCGCGCCGAGGATCTTCCTCAAGGGCCTGATGCGGCGGATCGTCGTGTACACTAAATCCTGGACAAAGGCGCGCTCAGCGCCGTTCGGCAGCATCGACGAGGGGAAGTCCTTCGTGGCGATCCACCGCGCGACGATAAACGCCGCCGATCTGCGCGAGCCGCCCATCAGAGACGGATGCGCTCGGCGAGCGCCTTGAGCTCGTCCATGTCGCCCTTGTGGTTCTCGAACGAGATGGGCTCGAGCCCATAGCGCGGGACGATGTGGAAATGGACGTGCTTCACCGTCTGGCCGGCCGCCTCGCCGTTGTTCTGCAGGATGTTGAAGCCGTCGCAGGGAAGCGCGTCCTTGATGTGCGCCGCGACCTTCTTGACGCGCGAGACGACGGCGGCAAGCGTCGCGTCCGGCGTGTCGAGAAGACCCTCCGTGTGCTCCTTTGGAATCACGAGGACATGGCCCTTCGAGAACGGGTTGATGTCGAGATAGGCGAGAACGACGTCGTCCTCGTAGACCTTGAAGCTCGGTATCTCCCCTGCGGCTATCGCGCAGAAAATGCAGTTGTTCTTCATGGCGTTCTATGATATTCCGACGCGCAGATTGGGGTCGGCCCTTCAGAAGTTGTCCTGCTCCAGCTGGAAATACGCCTTCGGATGGTCGCAGACGGGGCACTTCTCGGGAGCCGTCTCGGACTCGACGATCGCGCCGCAGTTGCGGCACTGCCAGCGGTTCTTGCCGACACGCACCCACACTTCGCCGGACTCGATGTTCTTGGCGAGCTTGCGGTAGCGCTCCTCGTGGTGCGCCTCGACTTCGGCGACCTTGCGGAACTTGAAGGCGATGTCCTTGAAGCCCTCTGCCTCGGCCTCCTCCGCGAAGCGCCTGTACATCTCCGTCCATTCCTCGTGCTCGCCGGCTGCGGCCGTAAGGAGGTTCTCCTTCGTCTCGCCGATGCCCGCGAAGAGCTTGAACCACATCTTGGCGTGCTCCTTCTCGTTGAGCGCCGTCTCCTGGAAGATGGCCGCGATCTGCTCATAGCCGTCCTTCTTCGCGCGGGAGGCGAAGTAGTCGTACTTGTTGCGGGCCTGCGACTCGCCGGCAAACGCCGCCATCAAGTTCGCTTCAGTCTTTGATCCTTTAAGTTCCATCGTCGGTTTCCTTTCTTCTGTGATTTTTGTCTACGCCGTAATTATACCAAAATTCACGACGCACATCTCGCCTTACTTGATCAACGGGCTTCAACCGCAGATCCACTTTCCGACGACGGGGATGCGGCGCACCAGGATCGCCGCGGCCGACGCGCATGCGAAAGTAGCCGCAGCCGTCGCAAAGATCGCGAGCGGAGTCGGAAGATGCCGGCACAACGCCGCCGACACGGGCGTCAAGATGAACATGTGCATGAGATAGACGCCGTACGACGCCTCGGAAACCGGGCGCACGGCCTTCTCGTAGAGCCATCCGCCGAAACCCAGCTTCCTGAAGACCATGAACGCCGCAATCGTCGAAAGAGCGACGCCAAGCGAACAATACTCAATGCTCGTCTCCATCACGACTGCGGCCGAGTACGGCGCGTCGAACGGATACTCGCGCACGAAGCGGAAGAATGGAATGCCCATGACCGCAGCCCCGGCAGCCCACATCGGCGCCGCGATGCCCAAAGTCGACGCCCAGCCGCGCTCCGGCGCAAACCGGCGAAACCAAAGCCCAAGCAGCATATAGCCGATGAACCCGCTCACGTAGTGGAACGCGCCGAAGTGGTTCCACGGGCACTCCCCAAGGAGATACGGCACCGCGCCGAACGACGGCTCGCCGAAGACGTGCCCCCACGCCTGGCGAAGAAACGGGAACAGCGTGGTGAAGAGCCAGACGGCGATCCATCCCCTCAGCTCGCGTGCGCCCACCTTCTCGGCCCATGGGGAGAGAAGCGGCATGAGGATGTAGAGCCCTGCGAGCATCGGGACGAACCAGAGGTGCCCACCCTCGTCCGGGAAGTTGAAGAGGAGCTTGCCCCACGAGCTGCCGCCGTCGCCGAGAAACGCGACGTAGAGAACCGCCCAGACGACGAACGGAACGACGACGCGGACAATGCGCCGCCTGAAGAATTCGCCGGTCGGTTTCGCCACGGGAAAGAGCAGATAGGCCGAAGCCATCGCAAAGAGCGGCACGCAGCATCGGCAGATGCATTCCGTAACCGTGATCCACATCATGTCCCAGCTGCTCGCGACATGCGTGATGTTCGGCTCCGCGCCGCCGAGGTAGAACGGCTCTGCGGAGTGTATCGCCATTACCATGAAGCAGGCCGCAACCCGCATCCAGTCAAGAAATGCTATTCGCTCGTTTTTCATTGTCGCAGCTCCTCGAAAAAGTCCTCGGCGCGGCCGAGAAGTTCAGTTTGCGAAGTGACGGTATGGACGGAGGCGGGGATGGACTTGCGGAACACGGCTCCGTAGTTCTTCGTGACGAGGCGCGGATCGGTGACGACGACGACTCCGCGGTCGCGCTTCGTGCGGATGAGCCGCCCGAACCCCTGGCGGAAGCGTATCACCGCCTCCGGGAGAGTATAGTCGCGGAAGGAGCTGCCGCCCTCTCGCTCGACCCGCTCGCCCCTCGCCTCCACTATCGGGTCGCCCACCTGCGCGAACGGAAGACGCGCGATGACGACGCAGGAAAGCGCCTCTCCCGCGACGTCGACGCCCTCCCAGAACGACTGTGCGCCGAAGAGGACTATATTGGAATCCGCCTTGAGCGCCTGCGTCATCGATTCGCGCGAAAGCCCCTCGCCCTGCACGAGCAGGCGGATGCCTGCCTCCGCGAGCGGAACCGCCGCACAGTCTGCAACCGACTTCATCATCTCGTAGCTCGTGAAAAGGACGAGCGCACGTCCGTTCGTCGCCGAGAAGAGGTCCTTGAGAAGCGCGGCGAGGGCAGCGGAATATCCCGCCGAGTCCGCCGAGGGATCGGGCAGGCAGTCTGGCGCCAGCACAAGGCACTGCCTGAAGTAGTCGAACGGCGAAGTCGCCGTGAGGCAGCGGAAGCGCGATTCAGCCGGCGGCACATTTGCCGCGTCGCAGAAGCCAAGGCGGCGGCACATGTACTTGAAGTCGTTACCGACGCGCAAAGTCGCAGACGAGAGGACGACAGAATCCTTCAGGTCGTAGAGCATCTTCCTGAGCGCGTCCGCGACCGAAAGCGGCGCGGCGACGAGCCGCACATAGCGACGGCGATTCGCGAGCCGCATGCGCTCCGCCCAGCAGACGTGCGCATCGTCCGCGCCCTTGAGCACGAAGTCTACCACGTTCGCAAACACGACAAAGCTCTCGGCGATGCCGCCTACCTGCGCGGCGAGGTCGGCGCAGAAGTTAAGCTCGCCCGGCGCGGCCGAATTGTCGAGCGTGTCGCCGAGGTCGTGGAGGAGCGTCACCATCTGCGCGACCGCGTCGTCGAAGCGAAGGTGCGCGTCCTTCACGTCAATAGGCCCCTTGTAGCGGACGATGTCGCGCGTGTGGTCGGCGAGCACTTGGCGTTCAGCAAGTTCGAGAATCTCGTCCGCCGCGTCGACGATACGCACTACAAGACTCGTCGCGTCAGAGAGAAGCCGGTGAACGTGTTCGCCGACGTCCGTTCCCGCAAGCACGCCCTTCGCAAGCTGCCGCTCCACCGACGCGAGGATTCCGCCCGCGCGTCCGCGCCGCCCCTTGCCGCGGCGGATAAGCCGGTTGAGAAGACGAGTCAGCTCCGGCATGGAGAACTCGCTGCTCAAGGCGTCGGTCGCTATGCCCTCGAGGTTGTGCGCCTCGTCGAGCACAAGACGCCCGTAGGCGGGGAGAATGGCGGCGTTGCCGCCAGCCGCTTCCGCAAGAACGAGCGAGTGGTTGACGACGATAAGATCCGCTTCCGCCGCCTTTTTCCGCGCGCGGTAGACGAAGCAGCGCGAGTAGAACGGGCAGTGCCTCCCGCTGCACTCCTCGCCGGGGCAGACAAGCAAACTGCGCTGAAGCCCCTCGTACTGGTCGAGGTCGCCGTCTGGCGTAGACTTGAGCCAGTCGATGAAGTGCGGCATCTCGTCCTGCTCCTCCTTCGACATCGTCCAGAACCCGGGCGCGAAGAAGTCTCCGACGGCTCGGAGGCAGAGGTAGTTTGCGCGTCCCTTCAAAAGCGCGACCTTGAACTTGGCCGCGCCGTCGCCGAGGATTTCAATCGCGCGCGGAATGTCGGAGCTGATCAGCTGGCTCTGCAAGTTGCGGGTCGCCGTCGAGACGACGACGGGAGTGTCGTTCGTCGCGGCCCAGAGGATCGAGGGGACGAGATAGGCAAGCGACTTGCCGACGCCCGTTCCCGCCTCTATCATCAGGTGCTCGCGCGAGTTGAACGCGCGGACGATGGCGGAGAGCATGTCGATCTGCCCAGGGCGTTCCTCGTAGCCGTCCATTCGGCCAAGCGTTCCACCGCGCCTCAGGTGCATCGCGGCCGACTCGGCGTCGATGCGCGAGCAGTCCTCGTGCGTAGGAAGCGCGCGCACTCGCGGCGCCCTGTCCATCTCTGGAAGGAAGTCCGCCCAGTTGGGGTTGTCGATGAACTCTGCCGGCGTCATGTGCGGATGAAGACGTGGGAGGGTTTTGCGGACGCAGATGCCAGAAGCCCGCGAGCGGAAAGGACGCGCCTTGCCTGACGGGCGACAGCATCGGAGGGATCGATCACCTCGGCGCGGCCGTCGCAGATTTTCTCGATGAGCGGCTTCAGGTGCGGGAAATGCGTGCAGCCAAGGACGATCTTGTCGCAACCGGCCTTTAGGAGCGGCTCGATTCTCGCGCGAACGACACGCTCTGCAGCAGCACCAGAAATCTCCTTGCGTTCGACAAGTTCAACAAACTCGTCGGCGACGGTGGCTATTACCGTGACGGCCTTTGCGAACTTCGCCTTAGTCTCATTGTAGAGCCGCCCGCCGAAAGTCCCCGCAGTCGCAAGCAAACCGACGACGCCTGCCTTAGAGCGAAGCGCGGCAGGCTTCACAGCCGGCTCGATGCCGATGAAGGGAACGTCGGGCCACTCCGCGCGCAGCGTGTCTATCGCGGCGGCCGTCGCAGTATTGCAGGCGACGACAACCATCTTGCAGCCGCGCTTCAGAAGGCGGCGCGTATGACGCTCGGCGAGACGGACGATCTCGTCCGCTGGCTTGTTTCCGTAAGGGCAGTTCCTGGAGTCCGCGATGTATATCGTCGACTCGTGCGGGCAGAGTTCCTTAAAGGCATCGAGAATGCAAAGCCCCCCGAGCCCTGAATCGAAGAAACCGACGGCTCCGCCCTTCGCCGCCATCTCACTTCACCGCTTCGACGAGCCAGTGCGGCATCGGCGGCGGAACAGGACGCGTCTCACCGGGAGTGAAGCCAGCCTCGCGCATCCAGCCCTTGAGTTCCTCGTCGGAAAAGACCCAGCCGTTCTCGGTCGTGAGCGCCATGTTTACGGCGAAGAGAGCGGAGAACTTCGGCGCGGTGTGCGTCGCGTCGGTCATCATGTCGAGGACGAAGAGCCGTCCGCCCGGCTTAAGCGCCCTGTTCGCGCGCTTCAAGATGTCGACTATCTGCTCCGGAGACTCCTGGTGGAGCGCGCCGAATATCGTCACGACGTCGTAGGCCTCGGCTTCGTATTCGTCCGTGTGGTAGTCGCCAGCGCGGCACTCGATGCGGTTCGAAAGACCGAACTTCTCGACATAGCCCTTCGCCTCCGCCGCAATCGCCTTTAGGTCTACCGTCACGCATGACGCAGACGGATTCGCCTGGCACATTAGTATCGCATACGCGCCGGGTCCGCCCGCGAGGTCGAGGATTTTCCCCGAAAGTCCGCCCAGCATCGGGACGATGCCCTTGCCAATCCCCATCGCGCGACCAAACATCGACGCGGCAAACGCCTTCGTGCGCGCCGCGTCTTCGCCGAGATGGATCTCGGGCTTCTCCACGGGGCGGCCGGTCTCGGCAAGTTCTGCGAGCTTGCCCCACGCCGGGTACACGTCGCGGTTGTAGCGGATCGCCTTCGTGAGATCTGCGGGACCTCCCGGTATCAGCGCCATCTTGCCGGCGGTGGTGTTGAAGTATTTTCCCTCGCGCTTTTCAAGAAGTCCTTCCGCGACGCAGGCGTCCGCGAGAAGCCGCATGCCGCGGCGCCCCGTGTCAAGCGTTCCCGCCTCGACCTTCTCGAACACGCCGCAGTCGATGGCGGCGAAAAGCACGGCGCTGCCGTAGTAGGCGCTCGCGAGATCGACTATTTCCTGTACGGATTTCATGTCAGCGGTTCCCTCCCCTTCCACCTGGACCTCCGCGTCCTCCGCGACCTCCGCGCCTGCCGGGCCCGCCCGGCCCGCCGAAACCCCAGCCGGAGTCGGTCGCCTCGTATATGCTCTTGACCGTGTCTATTATCTCGGCAGCGTCGTCGCCCTGGAATCCCAGCGCCTCCGCCGTCTGGACGAGAAGATTGTCGCGCTCCGCCCTGTTGAGCTCGCGTATCCTGCCGTCGATCTCGCCGATCTCCTGAAAGGCCTCGCGCCTTTCCTCCTCCGTCATGTCCATGAACCCGCGCATCTTCTCCTCGACGGCCTCGCGTT
Organism: uncultured bacterium; assembly: GCA_902775595.1. Classification (GTDB taxonomy): domain Bacteria; phylum Verrucomicrobiota; class Kiritimatiellia; order RFP12; family UBA1067; genus UBA1067. The sequence continues at coordinate 15,682 of CACYNF010000014.1, forward strand.
TCTCGATCATGTCCTGAAGGTCCGAATGAACCTTGAGCATCGCAGGCGACATGCGCGACGTGTCGATCGACGAAAGAAAGTCGATCTTCGACTGTGCGCGCTCGAGACGGTGGCGGCGGAACTGCGCCATGCTGTTGGTTATCTGCGCGTAGCGCTCGGGCTCCTCCTTCTTGAGACGCTCCATGTCCGCGCGGAAGTCCCAGTTCCGCGGTCCCCGATCACGCCGCGCCGTCTCTTCCTCCTTCATCTTCTCGACTTCAATGCCCTGCTTCGCAAGCATGCCCTCGAGCTCCTTTATGCGCGAGCGCAGTACGCGCATCTCCTTCTCCGCCGCCTCGTCGGGGCGAGATTCTGCCTTGACCATCTTGGGCGAGGTCTTTTCCGGCGCGGTTTTCGGGGCCCCTGCGGACGGGGCGAAGCAAAAGCCGATGGCGGCCCCTGCGAGGAGCGAGATGACGACCGGCGAGAAGTTTCTGATTTTCATGTTTTTACTCCGACTTTGCCACGGCGCATCTGCGCCCGTGCGTTCCCCTGACTGTCCCCCTGTTGAAAAAGAAAAGCTCCTTCGGGTCGAAGCCCGGCTTGTTGTGGATGTCGACATGCGACGCGAAATCCGGCGCCTCGCGCCTGTCGGTCCACCAGGAGTATTCGCACCACGAGCCTTCTCTGGCGAGCAGGACGGTGCAGTCGCCAAGCGCCGCGCGACAGGCCTCGTCCGGAAGCCCATAGTCGCCGGTCGCGAGCAAAAGCTCCGCAGCCTTTGCCCTTTCGTCGCCGTAGACTACGCAGAACTCGTGGTCGCACACCGCAAACGCCTTCGACTGGTAGAAGTCTGGATACGACATCCCCGCGACTGTGCGCGTCCTGAAGAGGTCTTCGCGGCGCAGCACGACGTTCGGCTTCACGCTCTCCGCCGTCACTTCCGTTATCTCGTAGTCGCCCATGACCCTGAGGGCGCAGCCGCGGCGCATGCAGATGTCGGCGATGCGCTCGAGCTGGCGGCGGAATTCCTTCAGCGCCGACTTCGCGGCCGGCGAATCAGGTCCCTTCGCCTGCGCCGCGTAGTCGAGCGTCGGGAGATACAGATACGCCTCGTCGACGTCGTGCGCGTTCGTCATTTCCTCAAACCACGAGATGCACATGCGCCCGACCTTCGGCGAGGCAAGCGGCCCCCAGTAGCGCCAAAGCGGAAACTTGCCGCAGAGCTTCTCGAGAATCGGCGCCATCCCCGTCGGCTTCGTGTAGCAGCTCATCACCATGCCGCCGCCGTGCTTGTGGATTGGCGCGGGGGAGATGATCACGTCCGCCTCCTCGCCGAGCGACTGCTGGAAGAAGAACATGCCGACAGTACCGCCCTGGGCGCGGCGGTCGGCCCAAACGCGACGCCCATTCACGATGCGCGAGCTCTGCTCCCAGAAAAGTGGCTTTCTCAAAACCTCCGACCACCAGCCATTGGAGACCAAGCCGTGCTCCGCAGGATAGAGCCCAGTCCTGAGCGACGCCTGGGCGACGCATGTTACGGCGGGGAACACGCTCGGCGCGGAGTGAAACTTAAGCCCCGCCATCTCGAGCATTCCGTTACGCTCGAGGAGATCGTAGCCAAGCCCGGCCGCCACTACAGTCAAAGTCTTCATCAGGGCTTAAATTATACCAAAACCCTTCGCTTCCGCTCAACACCGCGGAGCCTCGGGTTTCACCCAAAAATCATCGTCGGAATCTCACCGCACTCTGGCCCAGACAAAGTCGAGCCTGTCCGGAACGGTGGCGGTGAGAACGCCGTCCTTCACGACGGCTGCGCCGCGCGGAGAAAGAACCTCCGCCGAAGAAGCGGGTCCGAACGGCCCGAGATCGAGCGTACAGTCCTGCCGCGCGTTCAGCTCGCGGAACAGGACGACGTCTAGTCCCTCCTCCCCCTTGACGACGAAACCCGTCCAGGCGACGCCGTCGGGCTTTTCGCCGACCGGATGGACCACCCCCGAGTGCAGGCGGTCGCGGTGGCGCTTCCATACAGCGACGAACGGAGCAAGACGCGCAACCGTCTCCGGCGCGAGGCCGCTCGCCTCGAACCATCCGAGCGGGCTGCCGAGCATGACGGATGCAAAAACGCTTTCGATCGGCCAGTTCGCCGGCGCGAGCGGATCGCCCGCATATTTTTCCTGGTTGCGCAGTGGATTCAGCACCTCCATCCTCAGCCGGACCGGATCGACCACGTCCGCGAGCGCCCAGAACTGCCGCAGCGTCTGATGCGGCCAGTACTTGCCCCAGTCGGTGTAGCGGTTCTCGACGAAGACGGGACCGATCTCAGGAAGACCGAAGTAACCCGGCCTACGCTCCGCCGTGACGTCGAGATCAAAGACGACACGGCCGTCAGAGCCCTTCAGTACCTTCTCGAACAACGCGGACTGGCGTTCGAGCGAGACGGACGAACGCGTCTTGAGCGAGTCGATCTTGAAGTAGCTGATTCCGAGCGTGCGGTGGAAGCCGAGCAGGAGATCGGCGTCTCGCTCCCAGTTCGCCGCGTCGTTTGAAGAGTCAGGACCGAACCAAAGTCCGAGCCCCATGCCCTTCGAGGCCGCCGCGTCGACGAGGGGTTTCAGTCCGTTGGGGAAGCGGACGGGATCCGGCTTCCAGAACTCCGGGTCTGTCGCCCAGTAGCCGTCCCACACGCCCTTTCCGTTCGCGGCGGACGAATTCGCAGTGCGGCCCTTCTGCCATCCGTCGTCGATCTGCACGATGTCGACGCCCAGCTTCGCCGCCGCGTCGATCTCCTTCAGCATGAACGGCTCGCACAGCCGCGCGTCGCGGTTCCGGTCGCCCCAGGTGTTCGAAAGGAAGAGTCCGTCGCGCCCTGGAACGAACGGACGCAGTGCGCGCTGAGCGGCCATGAGCGCGGCGCGGCGGCCGATCGCGCCGCCTTCATAAGGAATCTCCAGCGTGCGGCACGGACGCTCAACGACGGTGACGCCTCGTGGCGAATCGGGCCTGACCTCGAAGTCCGGCCCCTCCCAGCTGCGCGAACCGGGAAGCGGGGCCAGACGCAGATAGACCGTGCCCTTCCCAGTGACAACGTCCTGCAGATCGCCGGCGCCTCCGTCCAGTCCTTCACGGCGAGACGCCAGTAGCGGCCTGTCTCGTTTATGAAGTCATCAGACAATTCGGAGATGTGCAAGGTCGAATTGTGTTCGGATGTATAGATATGATACGCCTTGCCGTCATCATTGACAAAGAGCGTTTGGTCGCGAGAGGTCTGTCCCCTCCAGAATGTTGCAGCAAACGGGTACTTACATCTCCTGATCCGGTCATTCTCACCACCGCACCGGCAATCGGAAACACCACATGCGTCAGACATGACCTGAACCGTCATCAAAGCCGAATCCACGCCTTGCGGCCAGACACCCGCATTTGGACGCCGGCATCCAATGTAGGTGAAGAGCCCGACAGGACGATCATTGACCGCAATACCGACCATTGCCGTGTCATAAGTCTGAGGCCGTGTCTTCAATTCAAGATGAAAATACAGAACAAACTGTTTCGTCTTCGGGCAAAAGACGACCTTTGGGCGCTCGACGATGCAGCCATCCTCAAGGTCATGCCAATCCGACGAGCTTGTCGTCAGGACCGCGCCCTCGTCCTTCCAATTGGACAGGTCTACACTCGAATAGCAATGCACGGCTATTCCATGTGCGGCATTTCCCGCGTCACCAGCAATCTTATGCTCTCCGTACCAATAGTATCGACCCTCATGCCACATCACTCCGCCGCCATGCGCGTTGATGTGAACGCCCTTGTCATCCGGCCAAAGGTCGCCGTCACACGGCCCAGCCGAAACCACCAAGCCAATCGCTAGAACCAAGAACAGCAACACACACTTCATAGTCACAATCATCTTAGTCATTTCCGATGTATCAGTTCTTCGAAATCACCCTCGAATGTTATCCGCCACAAACAAATCTAACGGAAGCAAAAACAATCCTTCAACATGATTGAGCATTGTCTTCAGTCCTCCATTTGTGACTTGAATCGAATGATGGCTTGTGGCGTTTCATCCATAGGGGAATACTCCATCCAACCGTCAAAGCCCAAGCCGTCGTTGTCGTAGACGCGAATGTTGAAAGGGATCTCACAGCCAAGGCCAAGCGACTTCAAGTCAACTTCAAAGTCATAGACCTTGTGATAACCAATCTGCCGCGCCAGATTCCAGGAACCCACCGAGAGTTCGGCCTTTCCTTTTGGTCCTTCAAGAACCTTGACGAAGGGCTTGTCCGTCGCGATTAGCGCAAGCTTCCAACCTCCAAGTCGCAAAACCACGCAATCGCCAGTCAGCGGATCATTCGGCACGGGACAGTGAACATCGTCCCAGCAAGTAATCTTGAATCTCAACTTGCCGTCCGCATACGCCGTATTGACCCACACCCACAGATCGCCCCACCACCTCCAAGTGCGGTCAGCATGTTCGGGCATGGCCTTGAAAACCTCGTATACCTGCTCGTATTCCTTCAGCAGAATGTCGGCCGCTTCAGTGCCTTTCATCGTCGACCCCGGAACGACTATCTTGATCGGGCGTTTCGCCACTTCCGCAGCATCCGATTCAACCACCTTTGCAAAGCTCGCGTCCTCAAGCCGCAGTGCCGACGGATTCGCCGAAATCTCCCAGAGAGCGACACCATCCGCAATTGGCACGGAACACCGATTGCCCATCGTATCGACCTGAAAGGCAGCTGTCGCATCCGTCTTGACGCGGATACGCATCGGCTTCTCCGCATAATCATCCCATCCGGCAATGACAAAGCCCCTGCCGCCCTGCGCGTTCCTGAAGCGGAGCACCTGGCGGCTCGGTCCGTCAAAAAGGACACCGTCCGCCGCTTGATGACGGAAGATCGAGGCCAATGCCGAAAACGCGGCGGCTCCCGTTCGCGGATGCCAGTCAGCGGAAAAGACACCGTAGCCCTGTTCCGAATCGGCAGGATCCCATCCCGTCGCCCGCAGGTTGTACCAGATGTAGTCGACGGATCCCCGGCTCATCGAAAAGAGAATCTTCTGCCACATCGCCACGCCCATCGCACGGTCCGTCGGACGCATGCCAGCCGACGAAAGCGCCGTTTCGTTCGCGTACCACGGAATCCGGATGCCCATTCGCTCCCGCCATTCGAGGAAACTGCGAACCTTGAGCGAATACTCCTTTGCCGGAGCATGGAGATGGACGGCGTGTGCATCGACCACATCCTGAAGGTCTCGCACGAGATTCTCGTGGAACATCGGACGAATGACGTTTGACGGATGACGCACGGAACTTTCCGCGGCGAATCCGCACGGGATAACCTTCGCCGACGGGCAGACGGACTTCACGCCCTCCGCAAACGCGCGAACCTGCCCGACCGCGACATCGAGCGGAAACGTCTTCGGATTCGACATGTCCCATTCGTTGCCGACCTCGTAATAGGCGACACGATCACCATAGCGCTTCGCAAGTTCGACACCGTATTCCCGCAGGGCATCCGTACGAAGCGCGAAAAGCTTCTCCCCATCTGCACCCTTCATCTGCGCCCAGCCTGCCGGCCACCAGACAATGGCATCAAGCGCCAGACCATGTTCCGTCAGGGCCGCAAGATAATCATCGCTCGACTTCCAGTTCCAGGTCTCAGTCGAGGGACGCACTCCGGCGAACTGCAGCGCATCGCCCCGAACCATCTTCGCTCCCAAGGCGACAAGCGCGTCAATGCCTTGCGCCGAGTCACCGGACGACATGCGCAGACCGTGAAAGTTGAACCCAAGGCGAAACTCACCCCGCGGCTGTAACGGCGTGACTTCGTGCGTGTCAATGTACGCCCACGTCGTCCTGTTCGTCGCTACCTGTCCACCGCACGCCGCGACGACGGTAACGTAACGGACGCCCTTCGACAAGGCCTCCTTCATCGGACGGCGCAACTCGCCGCCCGACGCCAATTTCACCGGAAAACCCCCTTCGCGGCGGTTGCCGAAATAATCCTCGACCTTCAGATGGACTTCGCCTTCGAAGGGACTGTCGGAGGCATTCCGCAGAACCAGAACCGCCTTCTCATCCTTGCCGTCGCGGACAATGTGCAGCGGGTTCCCCGTCTCGACATCGACGCGTAACGCCTCTGCAGCCGTCTCACGAGTCACGGCATCAATGCCGTACAATCGCGCACTCTGCCCCGGCACCTTCAGACGAAACGAGATGTCATTCAGATAATACGCCTCATGGGAATCAAGGCAGAATGTGAAATCCGCCTCCTTCGCAAGTCCCGCCTTCGCCCTCACAAAGACGTTTGTACCGTGATCCTTGGCTTCACGGCGCAGACACATCGTGGCCTCGCCCGAGAGTCCTCCGTCTGTCCTGAGAACGTAGCGGACGGCACCCTTCATCCGCCGCGGCCCCGGAAATCCTCGCTGCGGAACAAGCTGTCCACCCGTCTTTTCAAACGAAAGCCGCGCCTCGCCGTTCGTATAGGCGAAGGATGCGCCCCATGCGCCACCCCACCCGTCTTTCCCCTCGCGGAACGGCATGACCTCCTCACGGACTGTCACTGCGTCGTCCGCCAGACAAGCGCTCTCGGCAAAGACTGCCGCGAGCACTAACTTTAGACATCCGAGTCTCATCTTGGCGTTTTCAATATCACTTTAAAACGATGAAAAGCCCAGGAGGGGCAGAAAGCTCGACCCCATTCGCCGTCACAGTCGCTTTCCTGCCGCGCAGATCAACCACCGCGCCCGTGCCATCAACCAATTTCACCGTCGTCGGCAGATCTCTGGCTATTGTCGCCGCAGACCAGTCAAGAAGCGTTACCTTTGTGCGCACGGCCTTCAGAAATTCATCCGGCACGACGATCTCAAGCACCTTGCCAAAAGCAACCGTGCCCGTGAACTTGATCCGCGAGGTCGCATCCGCCAGTGAAACGCTCTCGATCGGCGCGTACTTGCCCGCACCGACCATCGTCGCGGTCCCCGGCACCGCCGCGAGCCGCACAAACGCCTCCGGCTCGTAGTCGTCATCCCAGTAGGAGAGCGAAATGTCCTTCAGCCAGTTCTGGGTATAGCAGGTCCAGACCGTACTGCCGTCTCCAACCACGGCAAGATGCCGCGTCCCACTCGGCGTAGTCGTCAGCGTGAAGGTATGAACAAGACCTTCAGAACTATTGGACTCCTTCGTTTCATATGTGCTCACGCCATCGAAATACATCTTTCCGACATTCGTGCTGTTCGCCGTTTTGAACACACTTGTATTCTCATACGTGCCGGTAAATTGACCCGTAATCGTACATTTATCCCACGTACACGACATGCCAACAAGATTCTGATATCAGGAATGGCAGAACTTGATCGGATCGCCCGTCGTCAGATAGCTGCGAGCGGACGTTCCGTATCCGCTACCGTCCGCAACATCGTAATCGCCATAACACGCCTTGATGTTCGCCTCGTCAGCATGAATCCCGAGCCCGATGTCCGTATGCTCGCCGCCGCCCGCTGTTGATCCGACGTCGACGGACCAGTCGATGCGGAAACTCTTGTTGTTGGGGACGACATTCTTGGAGATTGCCGCGCCGAACCAGTACATCCCCTCGCAAATGCGAAGGCGCCCCTGCGCATCAAGGGCATCCGCACCGCGGAACGACTTGACATCACCATCCGCCGATTCCTTGTAATCAAGGTAGAGGTAGTAATTGTCCGCGCCAAAGGCAAAATTAGAGTCCGCCTTCCACTGCCCGTTCTCCTCGGATGACAACCAGAACTGGAGATCGGTGATTGTCGCGGAGAACGCCTTCTCCTCGGCCAGCGGCGACTCGTGAGACACAAAACCGAGCATCGCCCCGCGCGCATCCTTGAACGCATTCGAGACGTCCACACGGTAGGTGCGAGACGATCCGTCCTTGGACAGGGTCGTGGAAAGCGTCAGCTTATCATAGACGACCGTCACGTCAATCGGACGTCCGTCAACGATGTCGATCCCCGTCGCCGCATACGGTTGATGTCTCCGCCAATCATCCCCCCAAGTCGCAAGACGGCCCGCACCAGCAAACTTTTCAAAATAGTCGATATCCACCCAGAAGTGGCAGTTCAATATGGCCAGCCCGTTGCAGCCGACGGGGAACGCGCCACTCGTAACCGCTTCGCAATCCGATCTCCCCACATCCGTCAGTTCTCCGCTGCGCATCACGCAGCCAAATCCGCACTGGTAGGTTCCCCTCGTCAACGCGACCTTGAACTTCAGCACAAACGACTCATCTGCACGAAAGCGACGGTTCAAAAACGCGGAGGTGCTGTTCGCAACACCCGCCACGTGCGGCAGCGTCAGCGTCCCCGCCGCGTCCACCGTCGGAACACACTCGGGATTCGTTGCGGCGACCGAGCTGTTCAGCGTCCAGGCGGACGCCTTGCCGACATCGAGTTTTCTCACCGTTGCACGGAGCTTCGCCTCGTCGACGCTCACGCCAGAGCCGAGAATGACATCGCGTCCCATCAGCACCGCCTGTGACTTTCCAATCGTCACCGCATCAATCTTTCGCAGGTCAAGCGTTCCATTGAAGAGATTCGCCTTCTCCAGCTGGGCTGCCGTCAACGGAACGAATGTACCCCTACCGAGGATTGCCGCAGCAGTGGACGGGAACGCGGCAGTCGGAGAGAATGTGCCGCCGACGGGAATCTCAACATCTCCTGAGAAATCCTCGGCAAACATGCTCTCGATTCCTTCGAACGCCTCGACGATCCCCGTTCCGCCAACCGTGAACTTCGCGTTGTTTGCGTTGACGATTTTGAGATGCGTCCTGAATTGGGCGCTGAAATCCTGTCCTGTCCTGTTGAGAACCAGAATCGTCCCCGCGAAGTCCGCAGGGGGCGTGACCGTAAAATCGGCATAGTCCTGCGTCCCGGTGAACATCACCGTATCCGTCGCAGCGGGCGGCGTCCCCGTCGACCAGGTCGTGGCATTCCAGTCAACGACGCCTCCTTTTCCTGTCCACGAAACATCGGCCGCGCACGCGACCTGCATCACCACGACAGCAATTGCCGCCGCAAGAATCGTCAACAGATGTTTCATTTACCATTCTCCTTGTTAGAATTATGGATGTATTATACCAAATCCGAGCCCGCAATAGAAACAGATATGGCAATAATCTGAAAACAGATATTGAACACCCGGCGTAACGGCAGAACGGCGCAAGATGTCCGGATTGTCAGCGGATGTCGGCCCGACCGAGCAAATCAATCGCGCTTCTGATATTCACGAACGGTCATGCCCGTGAGGCGCTTAAAGACCCGGCGGAGATCGACAAGGGAGGCATAGCCACAGAGATCCGGCAAGGCCGTGACATCAACTTTGGGGTTGCGCAGATGTTCCTTGACCCTATTCAACCGCGCGGCATGGATTTCGTCATGCAAAGTATGCCCCGTCACCTTTTTGAAAAGCATATCCGCAAGACGGCGGCTACACCCCATTTCCCGCACGACATCCATCGGAACGATCCGCTCGCAGGCATGCTTGCGGATATATTCCATTGCCTTCGCCACACGGCGATCCCCTCCCGCGACAAAACGTGAGGATGCGCGACGCAACACGCCATACGCCTTGTAGCGGGCGGTCGCCGTCCGCTTGCGCGGATGCGCCATGAGGTCATCCAGCAACTCCGCCGCTATCCACCCCGCATTGTCGAAATCACGGCTGACGCTTGAAATCGTCGGCTGGCAATTCTCGCAAATGTACGCCGCATTATCCACACCGACCACCGCCACCTCATCGGGAACAGAAATCCCAAGCCGGGTGCACGCCACCAGAACAGCCTCAGCAATCAGGTCGTTCGCGGCGAAGATGCCGCATGGCTTCGGCAGTTTCGACAATCTCGTGGAGATCGCCTCATGCAACCCGTGATCAAGTGCCACTCCCTTTGGATACGACACCTCGCACATTCTCTTGTGATTAATTCCAATATACTTGGCAAATGCCGCGCCACGTTCCCGACTCCAATCGAGGTCTTCGACAAACGGAAAATAGGCATAATTCCCGTAACCGGAATATATCAATTCGCGCGCCGCCAATGCCGCGACGGATTCGGCATCGCTGAACACAAACCCCGTCCTCCCCCGCGCCCCCCTCGGATGATGATCAAGGAACACCGTCGGACAGTCGCCGAACTCGGATGGATTGAGCGCCTCTGGAAATCGTCCGCAGTCGACAATGCACCCGGCAGGACGCCAGAACTCAAGCAATCCGGCGACGCCCGAACCGAGCGGCAAGCGTTCAATCCGATACGCCCCTCCGCCCTTCTCGGAATAACCGACCATCTGGATGTGCCAACCCACCTTGTTCGCATAGCGCTGGATACCGGCAAACTTTTGCATCGAATAATCCTCGCCGGAGGACAGCAGGACCAAAATCGTCTTCTGACCACGATTCATCACAACATTTTCCTTCTTCTCACGATCATTCCGATGATCATCGCCATCTGAACCACCTCGGACACCACCAGCCATCCAATCACCCACAGGAGCGTCGGCAGGAAGAACAGAACAGCACTTTCCACCATGACCCAGGGGATGAAATACAGCAGGAAGCGAAAATTACCCATCGCCTTCTCACAGGCGAAGAACACGCCGATTGCGGCCCCCAGCGCCGAACGGATCGTCCAGAGCGGAATATAGGACGCATAACCTGCGTAGTCCCGCCAGCATTCCACGGACGCCATCATCGGCCGCGCCAGGAAGAGATACGCAAAGGCCACGCCGCCTCCGACCAAGACCGTCACCAGCAGTGATTTCACCAGAACCGGAAGCGCATCCTCCCCTTTCGTCTGGAAACAGGCGGCCGTCGGAAAGGCCACAAACCCGATTGACAGCCCGACCCACCCGCCGATATCCCCGAACCTCGTGATGATGAAATACGCCGCGTTTTCGACATCAGGAAGGTTCCTTCGAATGAGCATCGCCTGCAATGCACCAAGGGAGTTCCAGACAAGTGCCATTACTGCAATCGGCGCGACATATCGCAACATCGCCCGTCCATCTTCCCTCCAAAATGGCTGCGCCGGGAGATCTCCCGAAAGTTCACGCCGCACCCCGCACCAGGAAATGACGATTTGCGACACTGACGCGGTAGCGACACCGAGCATGTAACCTGTAAACGCCCGAAGCGGCATCAGAGCCAGCGTCACAAGAAGCCGAAGCGGCGCGGCAACGAACCCCGCAACCGCAACAGTGCCAAACCTTCTCAGCCCCTGTAATGCGGAATCAAACACAGGCGCAACCGCCGACAGCGCCCCGGCAAACAGAAGAATGACGAAAAATCCCCGTTCAGACACCCGTGCCACCCGAAAGAGTCCCGGCAGGAACAATCCGGCAAGAACAGACATCACCAGAGCCGCGACAAGCGAACCATACAATGCAACACGAAGCAGTGACTTGACCTTACCATTCTCACCCCTGACTATATAGATCGTCAACCATCTCGACACCGGCACCATTAAAATCGTCAACGGAAGAGAAAGCATGATCGCGGTCTGCGTCATCGGCAAAATCGCCCCGACATCCGCTGCGGGAACATACCTTGGCACAAGCCACAACCCTATTACCGACTGAACCACATCCGAACTTCGCGCCGCCAGGAAAACCAGCAACGACCATTTCCAAAAGTTCCTCATGCTTTCGCTCATTGAAAGTATTATAGCAAATCAGCCATCCGTCTGCGCTGATTGCCACAATAAAATGCCACAGTAAGCCAATCAGACAATCACCTTCCCAGCCGCCGACACATCCGCTCCAATCCGACGTGCCCGCCGCTGCAAATGCTTGGAGTAATCGACTCTCCACGCTTGCGAACAGAGGAGACGCGGCATTCCTGCCGCGTGCAACAGGGTGCACGAGGGACTGTCCCTGGTGGTGGGGTAAAAGTGGTGGGACCCAATTCGACAGCGGCTTCACGACTGACTGGGGGACGCGGCATCTTGCCGCGTTAGCTACGGAGGGTAACGTCCTCTGCTAACGCGGCGGGACGTCGCGTCTCCCAGTCAATCGCCCCGCCAGCCGACAACCCATCCGCGCCCAATCCGCTGCAGGACGGGTTGGTTCGCAAGCCAGCTAAAGTGTGCTTTCGAAGCACACTCTTCAGACTGTTGTTAAGCCAGTATGCTGCGATAAGCCAGTATGCGCACCCGTTTCGCCGTCTCCGCGCCATCAAATAGTAATCACCGATGAAATCAAAATATCCGACGATTCCCAAGATCGCATTCCGGGCCGTGTGCATTGCTTGGCTTCATCGTAAACATGGCGATCGCGCCGATATTCATCAACGGACTGTACGGCGTGCCCACGAGCGGAATAAAAGGCGCGGGATGGTCCGCCACCATCTCGCACATCGTTCCCTGCGTCATTCTTGCGGCCGCGATCCGCCTCCGTCCGCTCAAATGCAGCGCGCGGCGCATCTGCCGCGCCGACTTCCGCACGCTCCTCTCGCTCGGCATCCCGAACGGAGTGAGGGCCGTCATCGACATCGGCGGATTCTTCGTGTTCGCCGCAGTACTCGCCGAGTGCGAAGGCGCGGCCGTGGCGGCGAGCACCGCGGCCTTCGCAGTAAACGGAATATACCAGGCGCTCCCGCAGGGTCTCGCCCAGGCGCTGGAGATCGTGACGGCGCGCGCCGCGAAGGAGAACCGCCGCGCGCTCATCACGCCCGCGCTCGGACTGGTCGCGATCCACTCGCTCGCGTTCATCGCGGTTCTCGCCGTGGCGGGAAGCGAAATCCTCGGAGCGTTCGCCTCGAAAGGAGACACCGCGTTCGCGGAAAGTTTCGCGGAGACGGCGAAGGCCCTCGTGTTCATCCTTTGCGCGAAGGCCGTGTTCGAGTCCGCCGTGCAGGTACTGCAGGCGCACCTTCGCGGACGCGGCGAAACCGCCGCGGTCTTCCGCATCCAGTTCGCGACATCGCTTCTCTTCTGGATTCCGCTGTTCCTCGCCGTAAGGTCCTGCTCGCCGGGAATCCCGGCATACTGGCTCACGATGCTCGCATCGTCCGCCCTCGCAAGCGTCGTGCTATACTTCCGCACGACCGCCGCCGGTCATCGGACGACGCGAGCGACAAAATGCACACGCCCAGCACAGCGGCAGGAATCATGATCTCCACAGACGACGCTCCTTTTTCTTGACTGCACCCTATACGGGCATTCGCAGACATGATACCATCGTCTCGACCGAAAGGCAACCGGAAATGTCGGTCAGCACGTCGAGCAGGTGCACCGAGCGATTTATCCTAAGCGTCGCAGTTGAGGCTTAACGTCCGCGCACGATTTCGCAGACGGCGGTAACGGACTTCGAGGGAACGAGGAGATCGGAATCGGTCACCGCGACGCCGATGCGCCGCGTCGCGTCGAGCTTCGAGACAATCTCCCGGCTGAGCGAAAGCGGCATCTCCCCGTATCCCGGAGAGCGGCGCGGCATAAGCGTCTCGCCGGGCGCGAGTGACGCGCGCGCCTCGGACTCGAGCTCGTCCATCTCGCGCTCAACCGCCTCAAGGCCTATCTGCTGCGAGAAGTACGCGTCGGCTCCGCTGAGCGCGGCGAGCCGCCTCTGCCACGCGTCGAACGCCGCGCCTATCGTGCCGCAGAGGAGAACCCTGTCGCCATCGCGCGTCCAGACGCCCTTCGCGCCAATCGGCGCCTCGCGCTCAAGTTCGGCCCTCCTCTCCTGGCATTCGGCGTCCACGGTCTAAGCGACGATTCCCTTGAGGTTGTCCATTATGCGCCGAGCGAGCTCGGGCTTGTTCATCGTGTAGACGTGGACGTGGTTCACGCCGTTCGCGAAAAGGTCGACGATCTGCTCGGTCGCATACGCGACGCCCGCGCCGAGCATCGCAGCCGGATCGTCGCCGAACCTGTCGACGATCGCGCGGAAGCGCGGCGGAAGGTGCGTCCCCGAAAGCTCGCATATCCTCGCGATCTGCCGCCCGTTCGTCACGGGCATTATGCCGGCTACCACAGGAACCGTGACACCGGCGTCGCGCAGCCGGGCAAGATAGTGGAAGAAGACGTTGTTGTCGAAGAACATCTGCGTCGTGAGGAAGTCAAGGCCCGCCTCGACCTTCTCCTTCACGTGCGCGATGTCGTCGGCAAAATGCGGACTCTCCGGATGCCCCTCGGGATAGCACGCTCCGCCAAGGCAGAATCCCTTGCCGGAAAGTGCCGCCACGAGGTCGCTCGCGTGCGAAAAAGCGGAATCGCCCGGAAACACCGTCTCTGGTGCGAGGTCGCCGCGCAGGCAGAGGATGTTCTCGATGCCGGCGGCGCGGAACGCGGCGACCTCGCGCGTGATCGACTCGCGCGTCGCGGCGACGCATGTGAGATGTGCGAGGACAGGAACGCCGCATGTCTTCTGGACATGATCGGCGATCGCGCATGTGTTGGCGCCGGTGGAACCGCCGGCCGCGCCGTACGTCACAGACATGAACGCGGGACCCGTCGCCGCGATCTCGGAGACTAGTTCCTTGGTTCCCTCAAGCGGCCTGTCCTTCTTCGGCGGAAACACCTCGAAGGAAACGGACGGCTGTGGCTTTGCAAGTATGCTTGATATCTTCATGTCTGGACATGCCGTCGCGGTCTACCCGCGATAGCCCTCTATTACCGTCTGCCGCGGACGCTTCGACTGGCGCGGGTAGTCGAGCGTGTAGTGGAGCCCCCTGCTTTCATGCCTCCGCTGCGCGCTCTTGACGATGAGCTCGGCGCACACGGCGAGGTTTCGGAGCTCAAGCGTATCGGGCGTCACGAGATAGCGGAAGTAGTAGTCGCGGATTTCCTTGCGGAGCGTCTTGATGCGGTGCGCGGCGCGCGCGAGGCGCTTGTTCGTGCGCACGATGCCGACGTAGTCCCACATGAGGCGGCGTATCTCGTCCCACATGTGGGAGACGAGAACGGCCTCGTCGGGCGGAACGGCGTTGCCGATGCGCCATGCGGGGATCTCGGGCAGCTTCCTGCGCGGCGCGAACTTCGTCGGGTTCGCAGCGAGCCGCGCCGCCGCGAGCCGGGCGCAGACGAGCGCCTCCATAAGCGAGTTGGACGCAAGGCGGTTCGCGCCGTGGAGACCGGTGCACGCGCACTCCCCGACGGCGGAAAGCCCTAGGACGGAAGTCTCGCCAGCAGTCGTCGCCTGGATGCCGCCGCAGGTGTAGTGCGCAGCAGGCACGATCGGGATCAGGTCCTTCGCCATGTCGATGCCGAACTCCATGCACTTCTGGTAGATGTTCGGGAAGCGCGTCATCAGATAGGCCCTGCCCTTCTTCCTGATGTCGAGGTACATGCAGTCGTCGCCGGTGCGCTTCATCTCGCTGTCAATCGAGCGCGCGACGATGTCGCGCGGCGCGAGGCTCCCGCGCGGGTCGTACTTCTTCATGAACTCGCGGCCATGCTTGTTCACGAGAACGGCGCCTTCGCCGCGAACGGCCTCGGAGATGAGGAAGCGCTTCGCCTGCGGGTGGTAGAGGCACGTCGGGTGGAACTGGATGAATTCCATGTTCTCGATCTTCGCGCCCGCGCGCCACGCAAGCGCTATGCCGTCGCCAGTCGCCGTGTCGGGATTGCAGGTGTAGAGATAGACCTTGCCGCAGCCGCCTGTCGCAAGCACCGTGTCGGGCGAGCGAACCGCGTATATCTCGCCCGTCGTCTTGTCGAGGACGTATGCGCCGATGCAGCGGTTGGGACCCTTGAGCCCGATGCGCTTCGTCATCACGAGGTCGATCACTATCGTCTGCTCCCTGACGTCGACGGAGGAGCGGCGGATGCTGCGTATCATCGCCGCCTCGCACTTCTCGCCTGTGATGTCGCCTGCGTGGAAGATGCGCCGCGCGCTGTGCCCGCCCTCGCGGGTAAGCTCCCACGAGCCGTCTTTCTTCTTCGCGAACTTTACGCCGCATTTGACGAGGTCCTGGATTCCCTCGGGCGCGTGCTCGCAGATCTCGTGCACGACGGCGGAGTTGCCGAGCCAGGCGCCGGCGATCATCGTGTCGCGCGCGTGCTTGTCGAACGTGTCGGCAGGATCTGCGACGCAGCAGATGCCACCCTGCGCGAAATTCGTGTTGCAGTCCTGCAGCCGCCCCTTTGTCACGAGCACGACCTTGCCCTTACCCGCGAGATGCAGGGCCGTCATGAGCCCTGCCATCCCGGACCCGACGACGAAGTAGTCGCAATCGACGATTTTCATTATGGAGCCAAGCTCCTGCAGTGTGTCAGCTGTAGAAATTGCCGTAGGCGCGGATCTTCTCGTAGCGCTTCTCTACAAGAACATCCACCGGAATCTTCTTGAGCGCCTTGAGCGCGGCGAGAACCGCCTTCTTGACGGCGGACGCCGCGGCCTTGTGGTTCTTCTGCGCGCCGCCTGCCGGCTCCTTGACGACTTCGTCGATCGCGCCGAGCTTGAGGAGATCGGGCGCGGTGATCTTGAGCGCCTCGGCGGCCTCGGGGGCCTTCGTGCCGTCGCGCCAGAGAATCCCAGCGCACCCCTCGGGCGAGATGACGGAGTAGATCGCGTTCTCCATCATGAGGATACGGTCGCCGACGGCAATCGCGAGCGCGCCGCCAGAACCACCCTCGCCGGTGACAACTACGACGACTGGCGTCTTGAGCCGCGAGAAGAACTCGAGCGACTTTGCAATCGCCTCGGCCTGCCCGCGCTCCTCGGCTTCGCGGCCTGGATACGCGCCGGGAGTGTCGACGAAAGTGACGACGGGAAGGTGGAACTTCTCCGCGAGCTTCGCGAGGCGCATCGCCTTGCGGTAGCCGTCGGGGTTCGCCATGCCGAAGTTGGCCTCCATGTTCTCCTCGACTGTCGCGCCCTTGTTGTGGCCGAGCAAAAGCACCTTCTCGCCGCCGACCGTCGCGAAGCCGCCGACAAGCCCCCGGTCGTCGTTGACGAGCCGGTCACCGTGCAGCTCCTCGAAGTCGGAGCAGATCAGCTTGATGAAGTCCTTGAGATGCGGGCGCTTCGGGTCGCGCGCAAGCTTCACGCAGTCCATTGCCGTCTTCTTTGCCATAAATCTCCTCTCGTAAATTACTGACTCCTGACCCCTGACTACTGACCCCTCAGAAACCCCAATAGTTGAGCATCTTCGCGAGGAAGCCCTTGAGTTCGCTGCGCTCGACTATCTTGTCGATGAAGCCGTGCTTCTCAAGGTACTCCGCCGACTGGAAGTCGTCGGGAAGCTTCTGATGGATAGTGTTCTCGATGACGCGCCGCCCGGCGAAGCCGATGAGCGCCCTGGGCTCGGTCACGTTGATGTCGCCGAGCATAGCATAGGACGCGCTCACGCCGCCAGTCGTCGGGTCGGTGAGGACTGAAATGTAGGGAAGCCCCGCTTCCTTGAGCTTGGCGATCGCGGCGGAGGTCTTCGCCATCTGCATGAGCGAGAGAATGCCCTCGTGCATGCGAGCGCCGCCGGAAGCCGAGAAGAGGACGAGCGGACGCCTCTCGGCAATCGCCTGTTCGCATGCGCGGGCGATGCGCTCGCCCGTTCCAGTGCCGAGCGAGCCGCCCATGAACGCGAAGTCCATGACGCCAAGCATCACGGGGTGGCCGTCGATCTTCGCAGTCCCCATCACGACCGACTCGGTCTCGCCCGACTTCGCAATCGTCGCCTCGACCTTCGCCTTGTAGGGGCCGGTCGCGTCGTGGAACGCAAGGTGGTCGGAGTAGGATACTGCGCGGAACACCTCGGAGAAGGTCGCGGCGTCAGCGACCTGCGCGATGCGCTCGCGCGCCGAAAGACGCCCGTGGTAGTTGCACTTCGGGCATATCGCGTTGTTCTTCTTCCAGACCGCCTTTTCGAAATGGCTGCCGCACTTCGGGCATATCGCCCAAAGCGCCTTCGCCGGCGGAATCTTAACCTTCTCTGTCTTTGCCTCGAACCAGCTCATGTGATCACCTCGCATCTGTTGCAGGGGCGAATGCCCCGTTGAGGGTTATTATACCATAAAACGCGTCATTGAAGCAGGATGTCGAGCATCCCGGCGACTAGTTTGCCGGCGACGAGCAGCGACTTCTCAGATATCCTGTCGGGAGTGTCCTTCGCGGTGTGCCAGAAGTCGTTGAGCCCCGGAGCGCTGCCGTACTCGAAGTCTATGAGATCGACCGCCTTGAAGCCGGCCTCCAGGAACGGCACGTGGTCGTCCTTCACGAGGAAGTCGGTCCGCGACACCTTGTCCTCGATGCCGGCCCTTTTCGCCGCGAGGAGCGCGATCTTGGCGAGCGCAGGGCTGGAGTTCCTCGGTATGGAAATGTGGAGATCCCTGTCGCCAAGCATATCGACGCATATCACGGCCCTCACGTCTACGCCCCTCTCCTTGAGCGATTTCGCCGCGTGCCTGGAGCCCCAGAGCCCGTCGTCTTCGACATACGCGTTCATGCACTCCTCGCCGTCGGTCCACACGAGCATGACGTTGCCAGACGCCGGGCGATGCGAGCGCAGCAGGCCCGCGAACGCGACGAGGAGACCGGAGGTCGACGCTCCGTCGTTCGCGCCGGGACAGTCGACGCCGGGCTTCGTGTCGTAGTGCGAGACGACGACGACCCACGGCTTGCCTGGATTCGCCTCGAACGAAGCGACGAGGTTGGTGAACCGTCGCTCGCCCTTCGGGGTCTTCGCGAAGAATACGTCGCGCCTCACATCCGCGCCGGCGGCGCTCGCAGCGTCAAGGAGGAAATTCGCCGCGAGGGCGGAGCGTGCGGTCCCGGGATCGCGCGGCGTATGCCGTTCAACGAGCTGCACCGCCGTCGTGCAGGCAAGGCCTGCGTCTGCCGGCGTAAACACGAGCGACGCCGCGAGCAGTGCGGACACCATCGTCAGTCGATCTCCACGCCGATCATGCGGATGACGCGGTCAAGGTCGTCGTTGTCGAAGAAATCGATCTCCAGAACGCCCTTCGTGTGCCTGCCGTTAGCATGCGTGACGCCGCTCGTCACGCGCACGGCGCAGCCGAGGTGCCGCTTGAGCTTGTCGGAAAGGCTGCGGACATAGGAATCGGGAAGGTCCGGCACACCGACCGAACGCGCGGGAACGGGCGCATGGAGGCGCGCGACCTTCTTCTCGAGCGCACGCACCGTGAGCTGGTCGTTCACGCAGTCGCGGGCGAGCAGCACGCGGTCCTTCTCGGATTCGACCGAAAGGAGAACCTTCGCGTGGCCGACGGAAAGGAGCCGAGACTGGACGAGGCCCTTGACCTCGTCGGGGAGCTCGAGAAGCCTCACCGCGTTCGCCACGGTAGCGCGGCCCTTGCCGACCTTCTCGGCGACATCGGCCTGGGTGAGGTTGAAGCTGTCCTGGAGCGTTTTGTAGCTGAGCGCCTCCTCGATTGGATTCAGGTCCTCTCGCTGGAGGTTCTCCGTCGCCGTCATCGAGGCGGCCGTAAGATCATCGGCCTCGACGAGCGTGACGCGTATCTTCTTCCAGCCGGCGATCTGCGCGGCGCGGAGACGGCGCTCGCCTGAAATGAGCTCGTAGCGGCCAGCGGAGTTCTTCCTAACCGTCGGCGGCTGCACGAGACCGCTGTTCTTGAGCGACTCGGCGAGCTCCTTCAGCTCGTCTTCCCTGAAGTCGCGGCGCGGCTGGTAGGGGCTGCGCTCTATGTCGAGTATGTTGAGCTCGAGCGGAGCACCCGGCTGGGGCTGCGCCGCGACCTTCGCCTCAGTGCGCACCGCACCGACGGCGGGCGGAGGCAGAGACGACGAAAGAAGGCCGTCGAGGCCCCGCCCGAGACCGTGTCTGCGGCGGCCTTCAACGGACGCGGGGGCCTTGCCGGCCCCCGTCGCCTTCTTCAGAAATGGATTACCCGGCTTGCTCACTCTTCGCTGCCGCCAAAGTAACCGTTGACAATCGGAAGGATCTTGACCTTGTTGTCGAGGATGATGTTGATGACGCCGATCTGGAGGCCCCAGGGGCACTCGTGAGCAACGTTGATGACGCCGATCTGGACGCCATGAAGCTCCTGGGCGCTGTTGATGGTGGCGACCTGGAGACCGGTCTCGACCTTGGCCATGTTGAGCGCGAGGGCGAAGCTTGCGCCGGTGCACTCCCCTTCGGTGAAGTTGCACACGCCGGAGGTCTGCCAGCCGACGAAGTCCTTCTGGTACGACGCGAGCAGGTTGACGTCCATGCCCTTCATGACGTTACGCATACCGAACGACGCGACGTCGATGCCGTAGACGTCGCCGAAACCGAGGTTCGCGCCGAGCGTGATGCCGAGGCCGCGGACATCGGCGTCGTTCCAGTTGCAGACGCCGGAGATGAGGACGCCGTCCTGGTTGTCGCGGGTGCGCGAGGCGATGCCCGAGATGCCGAGGCCCTGGAGCTTGACGGTCTCCATGTAGAAGAGGTCGAGGTCAAAGCCCTTGACGTCCCAGTCGAAGCCCCACGGAATCGAGACGGGCGCAAAGAGGCCGATCTGGACCGGAGTCCAGCCGATCGCTCCTATTCCCTGGCCCTCGGTGGCCTTGTCGTCGGCCGCGTTCTCTGCGGCGAAGACGGTTATTGAGGCCGCTATGGCGGCGGTCGCAAGTGCGAGCTTCATGTTCTTCATTTTTGACTTCTCCTTTGGAGGTGATGAAATACTGATGTAGATTTTACACTTTCGCGGTCTCCGCGTCAAGTGCGCGGGCACGGACGCGGAGAAATACAAGGCCGGTCAGCGGGACGGTGAGGACATACAGGACGCCCATCACGCCGACCGTCATCCAGAAGTTCGATATGAGGAGCGCGACGACGAGCAGCAGCGTCGCCATCACCGGCAGCTGATATCTCCGGCTGATGTGCATGGACTTCAGCGATATCGTCGGAAGCCGCGAAGCCATGAGCGCGCCGACGAAGAGCAGCATGAACATGCCGAAGAAGGGATTCTGCAGGACATCCTGCAGCGCCGGATACTTGCCCTTCGCGTCCAGCGCGAGAGCGAGGACCGCGGGCGTGAGCACCATCCAGCACCCGCCCGGCGCGGGGACGCCGGTGAAGAAATGCTTCCAGTACGGCGCCGTCTCCTGCTCCAGCATGGTGTTGAACCTCGCGAGGCGGAAACAGTCGCAGAGCGCATAGAACAGCGAACAGCCGAGGATCACGCGCACGAGGCGCGGATCCGAGACAAGCACCGCGTCGGAGCCGAAGTGCCGGCCCGTGAGCCAGAAGAACATGAACATCGCGGGCGCGACGCCGAAGTTCACGAAGTCGGCGAGCGAGTCGAGCTCTGCGCCGAGCTTCGAGCTCGCCTTGAGGAGCCGCGCGATCCTGCCGTCCATGCCGTCGCAGACGCACGCGACGAGGAGCGCCACGAGGGCGTGGAGAAAGCGGCCCTCGCTCGAAAGCGAGATGGAGGTTATGCCGGCGCAGGCGGCCATCGACGTCACGAGATTCGGGACGATCGTGCGGAGCGGTATCATCTCCGCGCGCAGCCGCTGGGCGCGGTTGCGGCGCCTCCTGCCTCTAAGCCTGAACCTTCCCATCGCGGCCCTTTCAGCTGACGGATATGCGTATCTCGCCAGATTGCGCGGGAGACGCCGGACGCTGCGGCTTGGGAGCGTTCTTGCGGGGCGGACCGATGAGCGCACCGAGGACGCGCCCAAGCGTCTTCGGGGCCTGCTCGACGAAACACTCGTCGCCAAGCTCCTCGAGGACGCGGTTAATGACGTCCTCGCCGAGCTCGCGGTGCGCGTTCTCGCGGCCGCGGTACTGGAGGGTGAGCTTCACCTTGCAGCCGTCCGTCAGGAAGCCGCGTATCTGGTTCAGCTTGTAGTTGAAGT
This sequence comes from uncultured bacterium, assembly GCA_902775595.1. Lineage (GTDB taxonomy): Bacteria > Verrucomicrobiota > Kiritimatiellia > RFP12 > UBA1067 > UBA1067. Next base: position 37,447 of record CACYNF010000014.1, read on the forward strand.
CGTTCGTGTCGGTGCCGGGATGGAACTTGATCTCCTTCACCTTCTGCACCTTCTGGGCCTTCCTGGCCTGCTTCGCCTTGATGGACTCCTCGTACTTGAACTTTCCGTAGTCCATTATCTTGCAGACGGGCGGCTGCGCGTTGGGCGTGATCTCGACGAGGTCGAGACCCCGCTGGTCCGCGAGGCGCTGCGCGTCGCGCGTCGGCATTACGCCGATCATGTTTCCCTGAGCGTCAAGAACGCGAACCTGGGGCACGCGGATCTTGAAGTTGACACGAGTGAACTGTGCGATAACTCACCTCTTCTTTTGGTTTATGATGACACATTATACCACAATCAGGCACGCGGGTGTGACGAAAAATACGCATCTTTC
>CACYNF010000015.1 GCA_902775595.1 uncultured bacterium
TCGGCGGATGCGCGGTGGTACACGTCGCAAGGCGAGAAGGCGGTATTCCGCCGACGAAGCATTGCGGCGCGTAACGCCGTGAAGACGCCGGGAGAGACGGCGCGGGGAGCAGGAGCGAGGCCGAGGTGCGACGCTACGCGACGAACTCGACCAGAGGTGCCATGCGCGGCTTTGTTTTGGGCCGAAGCCGGGCGGAACCCACGAAAACGAGACGAGTAGCGCAGGACTGCGACCCGAAGACATATATGTATATGTCGAGCGGTCGCAAGGACGCGCTAATCGGCCGTTTCTCGTGGGCGAGCACGGTTGCCCGAAACAAAGTCGCACACTGGAAGGCAAACCAGCACAGAGCATCACCGAGCAACCAACATTCAACGCGAAGCCAGGCGCTGTTGCTAAAAGCGGCAACGGCATCGCCCGCAGTATGGTATAATATCCAGCTAATGGCTACAGACTACGGTGATAAAAGCATAAAGACTCTCGATCCGGTGACGCACATACGGCTGCGCCCCGGCATGTACGTCGGCGAGCCCGGAACGGGCGCGATGTACCACGACTGCATCTACATCCTGATGAAGGAAGTGATCGACAACGCGATCGACGAGTTCGGGCAGGGTTTCGGCAAGCGCATCGACGTGAACGTCAACTACGACACGGGCGAGGTATCTGTCCGCGACTACGGGCGCGGCATACCGCTCGGCAAGGTCGTAGACTGCGTCTCGCAGATGAACACGGGCGGAAAGTACGACAACGAGAACTACCAGTTCTCCGCCGGCATGAACGGCGTCGGCACGAAGGCCGTGAACGCGCTCTCCGAGTTCTTCGAGGTGAGGAGCTTCCGCGAAGGCGAGTTCTCCGAGGCGTACTTCGAGGAAGGGCGGCTAAAGTCCAAGAAGCGCGGCAAGCTCAAGACCAACGAGCATTCGGGAACCTACATCCGCTACAAGCCCGACCTCAAGGTGCTGAAGAAGTTCAAGGTGCGCGAGGAGCACGTCCTCAGGCGCATGAAGATGTACTGCTACGTGAACGCGGGGCTCACCATCGTCCTGAACGGCCAGGAGATATGCTCCGACCGCGGGCTCGCCGACCTCATCGCCGACGAGGCACAGTTCGAGAAGCTCTACCAGCCGTTCCACGTGAAGACGAAGTCGCTTGAGATAATCTTCACGCACACCAACCGCTTCGGCGAGGAGTACCACACGTTCGTGAACGGCCAGTACACGACCGACGGCGGCACTCACCTCACGGCGTTCAAGGAGGCGCTCACCAAGGCGCTCAACGACTTCGACCCGAAGAAGAAGTTCGACGGCGACGACATACGCGACGGGCTTCTCGGCGCGGTGTCGGTGAGGATAATGAACCCCGTCTTCGAAGGGCAGACGAAGATCAAGTTCGTGATGAACGACATCAAGTCCGAGCTCGTCCAGCAGATGAAGAAGGAGATCGAGGCGGCTCTCCACCGCTCTCCCTCCGAGGCCGAGAAGCTCATCTCCAAGGTCGAGGAGACGGGGAAGATACGCTCGCAGCTCAACACGATAAAGAAGCAGGCGCGCGAGAGGTCCCAGGCCGTTTCGGTGCGCGTTCCCCAGCTCAAGGACTGCAAGAACCACCTGAAGCTCGACAAGGTCGACAAGAAGACGGGCAAGGCCGAGGGCGAGAACACGATGATCTTCCTCACCGAGGGCCAGTCGGCGGGCGGCACGCTCGGCGGCGCGCGCGACGCGATGAACCAGGCGGTCTTCTTCCTGCGCGGCAAGTGCCTCAACACGTGCGGGCTCAACAAGGACGTCCTCTACAAGAACGAGGAGTTCTTCAACCTCATCAAGACGCTCGACATAGAGGAGACGCTCGATCACCTGCGCTACGGGAAGATCATCTTCGCGACGGATGCAGATGTCGACGGGCTGCACATCAGGATGCTCCTCACGACGTTCTTCATGCGCTTCTACCGCCAGCTCATCCTCGACGGGCGCGTCTTCATTCTCGAGACGCCGCTCTTCCGCGTCAGGAACAAGAAGGAGCACTACTTCTGCTACACCGACGAGGAGCGCGAGGAGGCGATAAGGAAGTGCGGCCGCGGCTGCGAGATCACGCGTTTCAAGGGCCTCGGCGAGATCGACAAGGAGGACTTCAGGGGCTTCATCGGCGAGGAGATGCGCCTTACGCCCGTCACTTGCTCCGACGACACCGACGTCGAGAAGACGATAAAGTTCTACATGGGCGCGAACACGCCCGAGCGCAAGGACTACATCATGGAGTCGCTCGTCTGCGACGCCGCCGAGTTCTGACGGACCCTACACTGGCAGCGCTCCCGCGGCGGGGATGTTTCGGCTTGGGTAGTCGGGGACTTGGCCCGACCTGCTCGCCCGACCCGCAGTTTGCGGGCACCCCACCGACATGATTTCGACGCGCGCGCCTTCACGCGCGCCTTTTACGAAATCACGTCGGGCCCGCAAACGTGCTCTCGTGCGACAGTCGGCTCCAAGCCCCCGACTTGTCGCCGATGCACAGGACTTTCTCTGCTGATCGCATTGCGCCGAAACACCCCCTCCGCTCGGCTCTCGGGCTTCGCCCTCGGCTATCCCCTCGCTGCGCTCGGCCCTCACTTCGTTCGGCGGTTACCCCGCGCCCTAACTCTATCTGATGCTACGCCGACTATACTCTGTCCCTAACCGACTCTAACTGCCCCTAATCCGACCCGCCACTTCACCGCGCATCCGACGAACCGCGTCGTTGCATGTCGCTCAGTTCGGCACTCGCCCCCTCGTCCCTTGCCTCACCTTCCACAAGGCGCGTTTTTCTTCGCTTAGTTTCCCCACACGGCTTGCCAACGCCGAGACGCAGACTTCCCTAGTCAGCAAAAGCGCGGCAACTCCATACAGTTAAGCGAGCCAACGGAACGGCGGCGAGCGCAAAGGCTGCGAAACGAAACGCGCCATAGCGGAAGGTCGGGCTAACGGCGCATGTGTAAGGAGCAAGCGCAGGTGAACGGCGCGACGACAGTTCGCGTGATGCGCCAGCGGGCGCGCGCGAGGGAAGAGCAATCAATATTCCCGAGCGAAGCGAGGGCTCCATGGCGTAGGTGGGCGGAGGCGAAGGTCGCGTAAGAGGAGCGGTCTTGTCTCGCAGGCGTAAGAGGCGCTTGCGTACGCAACCAGTGATAGACGCCGAGGCACGGCAGGCTAAACTCGGCTCTTTGTCTGATGTGTGAGAGCCGTCGCGATGACAAGGCCCGACGGGTTAGGCGAGCCTTCGCGCAGCTCACCGGAGCAATCTTCGACCGTGACCGCACGCTGGAAGGCAAACCAGCATAGGGCGACACTAAGCAGCCAACATCTAACGCGAAGCTGGCTGCGGGGCATTGCCACGAGGGGCGCGATTTGATAGACTACGCGAAGAGCCGGAGTGGTGGAATGGCAGACGCAGCGGACTTAAAATCCGCGGCCTGGTAATCAGGCGTACGGGTTCGAGTCCCGTCTCCGGCACTAGACCTAAACTTCGCAAGTGTCTCGCGCAGAGGCGCAGAGAACACAGAGATGTCCATCATGGAAATATTCGGCTACTCTTTCAAAAACGCCGCACTTCTCGAAGAAGCGCTGACGACGCCGTCGTTCAAGATGAGCAGTCCGGATGCGGCCGACAACCAGCGGCTCGAATTCCTCGGCGACGCCGTTCTCGGCTTCATCGCGGCGGAGCGGCTCTACGGCTCCCTGCCAGACGCGCCGGAGGGCGTGCTCACCGTAAAGCGCACCCACATGGTCTCCTCTGCCGCGCTCTGCGAAGCGGCCGCGCACCACGATCTCGCCCCTCGCCTCAGGCGCAACAAGGGCGCGGTGCCTCTCCCGGAAAACTCGAAGACTCTCGCCGACGCAGTAGAGGCCGTGATCGGCGCCGCATTCCTCGACGGCGGCCTTGACGCGGCCCGGACGATCTTCGACGCGCTTGATCTCGCCTCGATGGCCGACACTACCGGTTTCAACCCCAAGGGCGACCTCCAGATCCGCGCGCAGGCAATGACTCCGCCGCGCCACCCCGCCTACCGGCTCGTCAAGACCGAGGGCAGCGACCACGAGCCGATTTTCACCGTCGAAGTCGCTGTAGACGGCCTTGGAACCGCCTCCGCGTCGGCGCGCAGCCACAAGGAAGCCGAGTCGCTTGCCGCCGCGAAACTCATATCTATGGTATAATATACCCCCTATGAAAATTACCGAAGATACATTCCGTCTTGTCGCAAACACCATCCGCTGCCTCTGCGCGGACATGATTGAAAAGGCCAAATCGGGCCATCCTGGCGCCGCAATGGGCATGGCCGACCTCGCTTCCGTCCTCTGGCTCAAGCACCTCAACGTCGACCCGAAGGATCCGTTCTGGGCAGAGCGCGACCGCCTCGTGTTCTCGGGCGGCCACGCCTCCTCACTCGTATACGCGCTCTTCCACCTCTCCGGCATGGGCGGGCTTAAGATGGAGGAGCTCATGGCGTTCCGCCAGTGGGGCAGCCGCTGCGCCGGCCACCCCGAGCGCGGCGTGACGCCCGGCGTCGAGGTGACGACTGGGCCGCTTGGCCAGGGCATCGCGATGGCCGTTGGTCTCGCGCTCGCGGCGAAGAGGAAGGACGTAGCTAACCGCACGTGGGTCTTCTGCGGCGACGGTGACCTCGAGGAAGGCATCTCCCACGAGGCGGCGAGCTTCGCGGGCGCTCTCAAGCTCGACAACCTTACTCTTATATACGACTCCAACCACATCACAATCGAGGGTGACACCGCCATCGCGATGGCCGACGACGCCAAAAAGCGCTTCGAGAGCTATGGCTGGAAGGTCTTCGAAGTCGACGGCCACAATCCCGTCGCAATCGACCGCGTCCTCTCCCGCGCGAAGAAGGTCGCCGGACAGCCCTCGATCATCATAGCGACGACGCACATCGGTTTCGGCGCGCCGACGAAGCACGACACGGCAGACTGCCACGGGGCGCCGCTCGGCGCCGATGAGCTCGCGGCCACGAAGAAGGCGCTCGGCTTCGACCCTGAGAAGAGCTTCTACGTTCCGGAGGAAGTCTACTCCGTCTTCAAGTTCCGCACGACCCAGCAGCACCGTTTCGCCAAGAAGACGGCGAAACCCGCCGAGGAGACCGCCCCTGCGCCCACGCGCAAGGACCTCCTCAAGGCGCTGCCCGCGTTCGACCCCGCGAAGCCGGTTGCGACGCGCGCCGCCTGCGGCACGGTCATGAACGCGCTTGCGCCTGTCTTCGCCGGGCTTGTCGGCGGAAGCGCGGACCTCGCGCCGTCCAACAAGACCTACCTCAAGGGGCTTGGCGACGTCGGTCCTGGCTCATATGAGGGACGCAACATCCACTTCGGCATCCGCGAGCTCGCGATGACGGCGATCGTCAACGGCCTGACGGCGTTCGGCCAGGGACTGCGCGGCTACGGCGCGACGTTCTTCGTCTTCTCCGACTACTGCAAACCGGCGATTCGCCTCGCGGCGATCATGGAGCTCCCGTCGATCTTCGTCTTCTCCCACGACAGCTACTGTGTCGGAGAGGACGGCCCGACGCACGAGCCGATCGAGCAGCTCGCCAGTCTCAGGTCCATGCCGAACGTCCGCACGTGGCGCCCGGCCGACGCAAACGAGACGGCATACGCGTGGGTCGAGGCGCTTATGCGCACCGACGGCCCGAGCTGCATCCTGACGACGCGCCAGAACCTGCCGATCCTCGAGGGTGTGACGCCAGATGGCGTCGCGAAGGGCGGCTATGTCGTCTACCAGGCGGGCAAGCAGGACTCCGAGACGATTCTCTTCATCGCGACTGGATCCGAAGTCTCGATCTGCATCGAGGCCGCGAAGCGCCTCGCGGCGGAAGGCCGCGGCGTGAGGGTCGCGAGCTTCCCGTGCATCGAGCGCTTCTACCTCGAGACGACGCCGGAGTACCGCTGCGAGGTCATGCCGCAGGAGATGAAGCGCCGCGTGATCGTCGAGGCAGGCGTGAGGTACGGGCTCGACCGCTTCCGCCTTGACTTCCGCACCACTGCGTTTGTCACGCTCGACCGCTTCGGCGCGTCCGCGCCGTACCAGACGCTCTCCGTCAAGTTCGGCTTCACGCCCGAGAACGTCTACAACGTCGCGAAGACAATCGCCTGAGGAGGATAGCCGATGTCCGCTCCGAAGACACTGAGAAATGTGTTTACTGTCGGGGCGTTCACGATGCTCTCGCGCGTCCTCGGGCTTGTCCGCGAGATGCTCCAGTCGCGCCTCATCGGCGCCGGCATGGAGCAGGCCGCCTTCACCCTCGCCTTCGCCATCCCCAACATGGCCCGCAAGCTGTTTGGGGAGGGCGCGCTCACGGCGGCGTTCGTCCCGATCTTCAAGGGAGAGGTCGAGTCCGATTCGCTTGAGCGAGCGTCCCAGCTCGCGCGGGCCGTGATGACGATGGTGCTCCTGATGCTTGGCGCCATCGTCCTTCTCCTCATGGGAGGGCTCGAGACCGTCGTCCACTTCCGCGACGCGCTGGGGCTGAAGGACACTCCCCGTCTGCTCCTGACGATCCGCCTCGTCAAGACGCTTCTCCCGTACATGATCTTCATCTGCGGGGCGGCGTTCGGCATGGGCGTCCTCAACGCGCTCGGGCGGTTCAAGGCGTCGAGCTTCATGCCATGCCTCCTCAACTTCTTCTGGATCGGCATCCTTGCGTGGCTGGCGCTCTCCGGGCTGATCCACAAGGCCTATCCCGACTTTCTCCCCGTCCTTTTCACGGACTACCGGCTCGACCAGCGCATCCACCGCGTCGCAATGGCAATCCTCATCGCTGGCGCCGCGCAGATGGCGTTCATGTTCTGGTGCATGCACAAGGCCGGCGTCTCGCCGCGCCCGCTGTTCTCCGGGTGGCGCGACTCGAAGGTCGTGCTCGTCTGGAAGAACCTCGGCATCGCGGCGCTCGGCGCGGGCGCAATCCAGATCAACTACATGCTCGACCAGCTTCTCGCGCAGCTCGCGAACAGCTGGGCCGCCGGCGTTATCGGTTATGCGGAGCGCCTGATGGATCTCCCGCTCGGCGTCATCGGCGTCGCGTTCGGCACCGTGCTTCTCCCGACTTTCGCGGGGCTTTTTGCGAAGGGCGACGTCGATGGTGCGCGCGAGGCGCTTTCTTCGTCCGTCGTTTCGCTCATGTTCGTGATGCTCCCCGCGGCGGCGGGGCTTCTCGTCCTCGCGCCGGAGGTCACGGCCGTCATCTACCAGGGCGGCGCCTTTGACGCGGTGGCGACGGTGCGCGTGTCGCGCGCACTCGCGGTCTACGCCGTCGGGCTCGGGTTCTTCGGCTTCCAGAAGACGATGGTTCCGTGGTTCCAGGCGCAGAACGACATGAAGACCCCCTTGCGCGTCACGGTCTATACCGTCGTCGTCAACGCCGTTCTCAACATCCTCGCCGTGTGGCTCCTCCCTGTCGAGTGGCGGCACGTCGGGCTCGCGCTCTCGACGGTGCTCTGCGCCGCGATTGGGTGCGCCCTGCTTGTCGCCATCGCGCGGCGGCGCAACGGCTCGCTTGGTTTGCGCAAGGCCTTTGGCGTGCTCGGCGCGCCGGGTCCGCTCCTGAAGATGCTCGGGGCCTCGATCCTCATGGGGTTTGCGGTCGCGGCGGCAAAGCCGCTTGTCGCCAAAGGCCCCGCGCTTATTGCCCTTGTGGTGCTCATCGCGCTTGGTGCCGTCGTCTACGGAGTTCTTTCGCTCCTTCTCATGCGCGGCCAGGTCCGCGAGTTCCTGCGCCGCTCCCGCCGCTGAGCCGCCGCCGGAGACATTGATGTCTATCAATCCTCCCGTTTCCTCTCGCGCCCAGGGGCGTGTTTTGCTATAATATCACCCAATGAAGCGATATTGGTTTTTGGCGGCCTTCGGGTTCGTCGTGCTTGCCTTTGCGGCAGTGTGGCTCGGGGCCCTCAATCAGGACGAGGGCTGGTATCTCTATGCCGCGCAGCTTGTGTCGGAGGGCAAGGTTCCCTACCGCGACTTCTTCTACACCCAGGCGCCCGTAATGCCGATCGTCTACGCGGCGTTCAACTCGGTCTGGGTCTCGTTCGGGCTCCTCGGCGCGCGAATCGTCACCATCTGCTTCGGCGCGGTCGGCGTCGCGTTTTTCTGCGCCCTCGCCGCGCGGCTCGTTCCCCGCGGCCGCCGCTCTATCGCCGCTCTCGCCGTTTTTCTCCTGCTCGGTTCCAACCTCTACCACCTCTACTTCGTCGCCATCCCGAAGACCTACGCCCTCGCCTCGCTCTTCGTCGCGATTGGCTTCTTTCTCCTGACCTTCGCCCGCCCGCCGTCCGTCCGCGGCGCGGTCTTCGCGTTCGCGTCAGGACTCTCGCTCGCGTTCGCGTGCGGCACGCGCATCAGTCTCGGCGTGCTTCTCGCCGTCGTAGGCATTGGGCTGCTCGTCTCGCTGCGCAGCTGGTGCAGGACGTTCCTCTGGTTCGGCCTCGGCGGTGCGCTCGGCCTTGCGGTCGTGTACGGCTTCTTCCTCTGCGATCCCTCGGCGCGCTCCGGGCTTATCGCCGCGCAGGCCTATCACGCTGCCCGCGGCGGGTTCGACCCCGTCTTCACCGTGGGCTCCGTCTCGCGCCTCGTCAGGTGGTATCTGCCCGTGTTCGTCCTCCTGGGGCTTGGCTTCGCACGCGGCCGCGAGACGGATGGATCCGGCGATGCTTTGCTCGTCGCGCGGCTCGCCTTCGCCGGGTTCCTCGCCGTGTTCCTCGTCCAGATGCTCGCGCCGTTCCCGTACGAGGACTACCAGGTGCCCGTGATGGGGCTTCTCGCCGTCTTCGCCGTCGTCGTCTTCTTCGGCCGTCCCGCGGCGGTTCCCGCGCGCGGGCTTCTGCTGACGCTCGGCCTCGCGTGGGCGGCGACGTTCGGCTCGCCGCTTCTCGAGCAGTGGATGACCAACGGCCAGGACCGGTTCTGGACCCTCAAGAAGGACCGCTGCGAGCTCGCCCAGCTTCGCGACGTCGCGCGGATCATCGAGGAGGAGGATCCCAACGGCGACATGCTCCTTACCCAGGACCTCTACCTCGCCATCGAGACCGGGCGCAAAGTTCCGGAGGGGCTGGAGATGGGTCCGTTCAGCATGCTCTCCGACGAGGAGTGGCGCAGGCTCCTCTCGTCCGCGCCGTGCAGAATCGCCGCGCTCTCTGGCTATTCGTTCGCCATCGACCCGCCGCGCTGCGACGAAGTCCCGGTCGAGCGGCAGATGGAATACTGGAAGCTTCTCAAGAAGGACTACGATCTCGTGATGAAGGAGGACGCGTTCGGACAGAACGCCACTGCGCTCCTCATACTAAGGCGCAAAGCCGACAGGACTGACGACAGGTGAAGCCGATCGAGCTGAGACACAGGATACTCGAGACCGTTTCGAAGAACGGCGGTCACCTCGCGTCGTCGCTCGGCGCGGTCGAGATCGCGATGGCGCTCGCCGATGTCTTCGATCCCGAGAAGGACCGCGTCGTCTGGGATGTCGGCCATCAGGCGTACGCATGGAAGATTCTCACCGGCCGCGCAGACAGCTTTGCCACGCTCCGCAAAATGGGCGGGATATCGGGCTTCCCCAATCCCGCCGAGTCGAAGGCCGATGCCGCCGTGGCGGGTCACGCGGGCGTTGCGCTTTCCGTCGCCGAAGGGCTCGCGGCCGCGCGCGACAGGCGCGGCGGCGAGGAGCATGTCATCGCTGTCATAGGCGACGCGTCGATAGCGAACGGCACGAGCTTCGAGGCGCTCAACAACTGCGCGGCGGCGACGAAGCGGCTCATCGTCATCCTGAACGACAACGACATGTCGATAGCGAAGCCGGCGGGGAGCTTTGCGAAGGGGCTTGGCCGCCTCACGTCCGGCATACGCTACAACCGCGCCAAGAACGTGGCGAAGAAGGTCGGCCGCGCGCTCCGGCTCTCGTTCCTCTACGGGCTCGTGCACTGGGTCAAGAACCGGCTCAAGACGATGATGCTCCGCAACGTCTGGTTCGAGGAGTTCGGCTTCCACTACCTCGGGCCGGTTGACGGCCACGATCTCACGGCGCTCGTCTCTGCGCTCACGGCCGCGAAGGAGGAAGACCGCCCCGTTCTTCTCCACGTCGTCACGAAGAAGGGGCACGGCTACGGCCCCGCGGAGAAAAACCCGACTGCATGGCACGGCGTTGGCCCGTTCCCATGGCCTTCGTCGCCGGAGACAGTCGACCTCGCGCTTCCGACGGACGGCCAGAAGGCACAGCCGGCGCCCGGCTGGAGCGAGGTTTTCGGCGAGGCGCTGTGCGAGCTCGCGAAGGAAGACTCCCGCGTCGTCGCGCTGACTGCGGCGATGCGCGACGGAACGGGGCTTGCGCCGTTTGCCGCGCGCTTCCCAGACCGCTTCTTCGACGTCGGCATAGCGGAGGGTCACATGGTCGCCTTCGCGGCGGGTCTCGCCGCCGGCGGCATGCGGCCTGTCGTCGCGGTCTATTCGACGTTTCTCCAGAGGGCCGTAGACCAGGTGATGCACGATGTCGCGATCTCCAACCTGCCCGTCGTCTTCTGCGTAGACCGCGCTGGCGTCGTTGGCGCCGACGGAGTTACGCACCAGGGGCTCTACGACATCGCGATGCTAAGGTGCCTGCCGAATGTCACGATCTGCCAGCCAAAGGACGCCGATGACCTGAAGTCGCTTCTTAAGGAGGCGCTTGACCGCAACGGCCCGACGGTGATTCGCTATCCCCGCGGCAAGGCGCCAACTCGCCCACTCCCCAACTCCTCCACCCCTCAGCCCGCCGACTCGACCGCCCGCTTCGCGATCTGGGCGACAGGCGACTGGTACGGGAAGGCGTGCGAGGTCGCGTCTCGCGTCGGCGGGGTCGCGGTGCACGCGAGGTACCTGAAGCCGTTTGACGGCGATCTTCTCGCGAAGCAGCGCGCGTCGGGCATGAAGATCGTGAGCATCGAGAACGGTGCCGTCGCTGGCGGGTTCGGCGAGGAGATCGGAGCGGACGTAAAGTTCGGGTGGCCAGACGCGTTCATCCCCCACGGCACGCAGGCCGAGCTCGAGAAGAAGTACGGCCTCGACGTGGAATCCATAGTTGCGTCTCTGCGTTAAAACATCAAACATCAAACTTTAAGCTTTTATGGCCAAGATACACGGAGTTGCGGGCGAGTGGGCCCGGGTGAAGGGCATGGTGACAGGCCTCTGGCCGCTCTTCCTCGGCGTATTTGTCGCGGGATTCGCCGTTGCCGCGACTGTGTTCGCCAATGTCGTGTGGGGGCTTGCGCTGCTCGCCGCGTCGGTCGTCTATTCCGGCTGGAGTCTTTCGAAGGGGCTTCGCCACGCCGAGCGGTTCTTCAAGGGCGCGCGCGGCGAGGAGCGCGTCTCCGGGATCCTGACGCGCCTGCCGGAGTCGTACCACGTCTTCAACGACTTCGTCGCTGGCGGAAAGCACGTCGACCATGTCGTCGCGGGGCCGGCCGGCGTGTTCGCCGTCGAGACGAAGTACTGGAGAGGAGCTGTGACCGTCGAGGACGGGCACGTTCTCCTTGACGGCCAGCTCCCCGACCGCGACCCTCTCGCGCAGGCGCTCAAGGAGGCCCAGCTCGTAAAGGCGTCGCTCGCGGCCGCCGGCTGGAACGGCTCTGTCACCCCCGTCCTCGCGTTCGCGTCTGACACGTTCAGGCAGCATATCGCCGAGCTGCATGGCGCGGTGGTGATCAATTCGTGCGAGCTCGCGAAGAGCTTCGCCACCGAGAAGGTGGTTATACCGCCGGCGGAACTGGAGCGCCTCGTAGCGCTCATGGAGAGCAATTCATGAACAGAACCATAACATGCGCGCTCGCCCTTGCGCTTGCCGCGCCCTGCTGCTGCACCGCCGCGGAAGTAAAACCGCAGGACTACTACGGCAAGATCGCCCGCCGCGTCGGCGACATGCTGCCCAAGTACCACGTCCTCCAGAAGAAGCTCGACGACGACATATCGCAGAAGGCGTGGACGAACCTCGTGACGTTCTACGACTTCGACCACTCGGTGTTCCTCAGGTCCGACATGGACGAGCTCGCGCGCCGCGAGAAGTCGCTTGACGACGAGCTGCACGCGGGCGATCCGTCGTTCGGCTTCGACGTGTACAACCTCTACTGCCGCCGCCTTTCTGAGCGCATGGAGTTCATCACAAACTTCCTTGCGAACGTCGAATGGGACTTCTCGACGAACGAGACGTTCAGGATCAAGCGCAAGGACGCCCCCTGGCCCGTGACGAAGGAGGAGGCGGAGGACCACTGGCGCAGGCGGCTCAAGAACGAGGCGCTTGTCCAGATTCTCGGCGCCGAGCTCGACAAGTCGACAAACACGGTCGACGCCGCGGGGGGGCTCGTGAAGAAGTACCGCCAGTACTACACCGTGCTGACGGAGCCCGACGAGGAGGCCGTTCTCCAGCACTACCTCTCGGCCGTGGCGCGCGCCTACGACCCCCACTCCGACTACCTCTCTCCCGCGACGAAGGAGGACTTCGACATGGAGATGAGCCTGACGCTCTGCGGCGTCGGCGCGGTTCTCCAGATGGACGAGGGCTCGCTCAAGATCGTCGAGATCATGCCGGGCGGGCCTGTTGACCGCGACGGGCGCATCAGGGAGGGCGACAGGATCGTCGGCGTCCGCCAGGAGGACGGCGAGATGGAAGACATAATGTGGAAGCCGATAAAGAAGTCGATCCAGAAGATCCGCGGGCAGAAGGGCACGCGCGTCACGCTCGAGATAATTCCCCGTTCCGACGCGTCCGGCGCGACGAAGAAGCAGATCGAGCTCGTCCGCGACGAGATCAAGCTCGAGGACCAGGCGGCGACGGGCCGCGTCGAGACTGTGTCGCTCGGCGGTTTCACGAACAAGGTCGGCTACATATACCTCCCCGCGTTCTACGGCACGATGGACAAGCGTCCGCAGGATCCCGGCTTCCGCAGCTGCGCGATGGACGTGGCGAGGATACTCGGCGATTTCAACGCAGAGGACGTAGGCGGGCTTGTCCTTGACCTGCGCGGCAACGGCGGCGGGTCGCTTCGCGAGGCCGTGCTGCTCTCGGCGCTCTTCGTTCCGGGAGGTCCCGTCGTCCAGGTCAAGGATGTGCGCACCCTCGGCAGCCTGCCGATCCCCTACGGCAACCCGGTCGCGTTCCGCCGCCCCGTCGTGGTGCTGACAGACCGCGCGAGCGCGTCGGCGTCGGAGATCGTCGCCGGGCATCTCCAGGATGTCGGCCGCGCGATCGTGCTTGGCGACGGCAGGACCCACGGCAAGGGCACGGTCCAGACCGTCCTCGGCATGGGCCCGGCCCAGTACGGGTCGATGAAGATCACTACCGCCCGCTTCTACCGCGTCGACGGACGCTCCACCCAGCTCGAGGGCGTAGAGGCGGACATACGCCTGCCGTCGCTGCTCGATTCCCTGGACATCGGCGAGGACAAGCTCCCGAACGCGCTGCCTTTCAGCCGCATACTTCCCGCCGACTACGCGCGATGCTGGAACATGTACGAGTACGTTCCGGAGCTCCGCCGTCTCGCCGAGGCGCGTCTTGCCGTGGACGAGCGCTACCAGAAGCATCTCGCCAACGTGAAGGGCATGAAGGAAATGGGCGACCGCGAGGAGGTTTCGCTCGAGCGCGAGGCGCGCAAGGCGCAGATGACGGCCGACCGCGAGCTGAGGGAGTTCGCGGAGTCGGATGGAGAGGACGACGAGGAGACAGAGGAGAAGGTCTCGCGCCGGCGCAGGCGCAACGAGCGCCCGAAGGACGATGTCGTCCTTGACGCGGCGTTCGACGTGATGTCCGATCTGATACGGCTCAACGACGGCGCGGAGGTTCCGCGTCCGCGCACCAACAGCGGCTGGTACAACGCGATCATGGGAGGGTTCAGGGAATGAAACCTGTCAAATTCGTAAAGATGCACGGCGCCGGAAACGACTTCGTGCTTGTGGACGACCGCAAGGGCGACATCCCCTGCGAGCACCGCCTTATCGCGGCCATGGCGACACGCCCGGGCGGCATCGGCTGCGAGGGCGTCGTTCTTCTGCAGAAGTCTGAGACGGCCGACTTCAAGATGCGCTTCTTCAACCCCGACGGTTCCGAGGCGGATCTCTGCGGAAACGGCGCAAGGTGCGTCGCTGCGTTCGCGCTGGAGATCGGCGCTGCCGCGGGGAAGGCCATGCGCTTCGAGACGGCGGCCGGTTTCGTCGACGCGGAGATTCTCGACGACGATCTCGTGCGCATAGCGATGCCCGACCCGAAGGACCTCGGCGAAGACTTCGTCGTAGCCGGCGTTCCCCACAAGATCGTGACCGTCGACAACATCGCCAGGGCCGATGTGGAGGGCGAAGGCCGTCGAATCAGGATGAGCGACGAGTTCGCGCCCGACGGCACGAATGTCGATTTCGTCTGCTACCGTGCGCCCGACCGCGCGCTGGTGCGCACTTACGAGCGCGGCGTGGAGGCCGAGTCGTTCGCGTGCGGAACGGGTTCCGTCGCGGCGGCGGTCATAGGCGTCGCGCGGCACGGCCTCAGGTTCCCGGTGCACGTCAAGACCTCCGGCGGCTACGAGCTTATCGTCGACGGGACCTTGAAGGACGGCGTCTTTTCCAACGTCACGCTGACCGGGCCGGTGAAGCGCGTCTTCGAGGGGACGATCGACCTCGACTCCCTCGGCGTCGTTCCGGAATAGCGGGTCTCTTGAAGCAATCGGGGAATAATGGTATAATCGGGACAAAATTATGAGCTACTACCTGATGATTCTCGTAGGCGCGGTTCTCGTGAACAACTTCGTTCTGAGCCGCTTTCTTGGCTGCTGCCCGTTTCTCGGGGTGTCGAAGAAGCTCGACACGGCGCTCGGCATGTCGGGCGCGGTCGTGTTCGTCATGACCGTGGCCTCCGCCGTCACGTGGTGCCTCGACCACTGGCTGCTGCAGCCGAACGGCCTCGGCTACATCCATACGCTCGCGTTCATCCTCGTCATAGCGTCGCTCGTCCAGTTCATCGACATAGCGATGAAGCGGTTCCTCCCGCCGCTCCACGCCGCGCTCGGCATCTTCCTCCCGCTCATCACGACGAACTGCGCCGTCCTCGGCGCGGCCGAGATCAACTGCAAGCAGGGATCCGGGTTCTTCGAGTCGGTCTTCTTCTCGTTCGCGGCTGCCGTCGGCTTCGGCTTCGCGCTCGTCATCTTCTCCGGCATCCGCGAGAAGCTCGCGCACGCCGACCCCCCGCGGTGCTTCCGCGGCATCGCGATAGCCCTCGTGACGGGCGGGCTCCTCAGTCTCGCGTTCATGGGCTTCTCGGGGCTCGTCAAGCTGCCGTACTGAGAAAAGTTGAAAGTTGGAGAGTCGAAAGACCTAAAAGTTCGGGGGTTCAAAAGATGACGATAGCTATTCTGATCATCGCTGGGATAGGGTTTGTGGCCGCGCTTGCGCTTGCGGTGTCCGACCGCTACCTGAGCGTCAAGGAGGATCCCAGGATCGGCATGCTGACCGCCGCGCTTCCGAGCGCGAACTGCGGCGGCTGCGGCTTCCCCGGCTGCGACGGCTATGCGCGCGCGCTGGTTGCGGGCACGGCGCCGAACGGCGCATGTGCCGCGGGCGGCGACGCATGCGCCGCGGCAATCGCGAAGATCCTTGGCGTAGAGGCGACTGCGACCGAGAAGCGCGTCGCGCTCGTAAAGTGCTGCGGGACGCGCTCCGAGGCGATCCGCGTCGGCGACTACAACGGCATCTGCGACTGCAGCGTCGCGGCGATGACGGCGGGCGGCGACAAGGGCTGCACGTACGGCTGCCTCGGCTACGGAGCGTGCGCGAACGTCTGCCCGAAGGGCGCGATATCGATCCACGATGGGCTCGCGAAGGTCGACAAGCGCCTCTGCATCGGCTGCGGAAAGTGCGTGACGGCGTGCCCGAAGCACATAATAGAGCTCGTTCCCGCGTCCGCGACGATTCACGTCCTCTGCGCGAACCCCGACAAGGGGCCGAACGTCCGCAAGGTCTGCGGCGTCGGCTGCATGGGCTGCCACCTCTGCGAGAAGAACTCGGGCGGCAAGGAGGCGGGCCACTTCACCTTCCAGGGCTTTCTCGCGAAGGTCAACTACGCGAATCCCCCGACTGACGAGCAGATCGTCGCGAAGTGCCCGGCGAAGTGCATGTCGGTCGACCCGCACTTCGAGACCGGCAACTGATCGTGACCTGGCGTGACACGATAGCCAGGGCCGGGGCCTATCTTCGGGCCAAGTCCGTTCCAGACGCCGAGGTTGCGGCCGAGCTTCTCGCCGCGCGCCTCCTCAGGACGGGGCGCGGCACATTTGCCGCGCACCTCGAAAAGGAGGTCCCCGAGAGGTTTCTCGAGGCGATGCGCCGCGGCATGGCGCGTCTCGCGAACGGCGAGCCGGTGCAGTACGTTCTCGGCGAATGGGATTTCAGGCACCTCACGCTGAAGTGCGACCGCCGCGCCCTCATACCGCGCCCCGAGACCGAGGAGCTCGTGACCCGCGTGCTCGCTTACCTGAACGCCCGCTCCGCGAGGCAGCCGTCGTCTGCGCCTTTCGTCGTCGACGTAGGCACGGGAACGGGCGCGATAATCCTCTCGCTTGCGCAGGAGTTCAGGGGCGCTGCGGCGTTTCTCGGGACGGACGTCTCCGAGGACGCGATCGCGCTCGCGCAGGAGAACGCCGCGAAGTGCGCGCTTGCCGGCAAGGTGAAGTTCGCGGTCGCGGACGGTCTTGACGACTTCGACGAGCCGGAGTGCATCGACGTGATAGTCTCAAATCCGCCTTACATCGAGAGCGCAGTCTGCGACGCGCTCGACCCGCGCGTCCGAGACTACGAGCCGCGCCTTGCGCTCGACGGCGGCGCGACAGGGCTCGACTTCTACGACCGCTATCTCGGCGACGCGCTCAACGTGCTTAAGCCCGGCGGCGCGGTGTTCTTCGAGATAGGCGAGGGCCAGGGCGGTGCGCTCGCGAAGCTGATGGCCGACTATGGCTTTGCCGACGTGAAGATCGAGAAGGACTTTGCCGGCCACGACCGCTATGCCTCGGGGGTGCTCGCGTGAACGCGCAGGACATGATCGAGGCGGCGCGGCTCGTGCGCGTCCGCGAGCTCCAGACGGCGCTGACCAAGGCCGCCGCGGAGAACCTGCGCCTGAGGACCGAGAACGACATGCTCTCGGCCCATCTCGATCTCGCGGTTCTCGCCGCGGGAGATCTCGCCGCGCTTCCGCCCGACGGGCGGCTCGTCATCATCGACGGCTGGAACATGATACTCGGTGCGAACAGGGTGGCGAGGGACCGCGCGGAGCTCGTGGCGCAGGCGAGGGCGCACATTGCGGAGCATCCGTCCGACTTCGTGTGGATAGTCCTCGACGGGCCGAAGGCCGCGTCGACGGTCGAAGGGCGCGTACGAGTGTCGTATACCGGCGGAACCGGCGCACATCGCGCCGACAAGTTCATCTGCGACTTTCTCAAGATGGCGCGCTTCCGGGGAGACCTGCGGCGCGTCGAGGTTCGCACCGACGACAAGGATTTCAAAAAGGAAGTTAAGCGCATATGCGCATCATGATGATTGTAAACCCGCATGGGAAAACATTTAACCGTGTAGAACATGTGGAAAATCCTGCATGATCTACACGTTCTGCACGGCTAAAAGAGAAATCAGGAGGATAAGACATGAACAGCGCGAAGGTCATAAGAATAGACGACGATGCCGCGGTTGCGGCGCTCGGGAAGAAGTACGCAAAGGCGTTCGAGTTTCTGCGCAGGCCCGACCTCAAGGATCTGCCGCTCGGCCGCCAGGAGATCGACGGCGACAATGTGTTCGCGATAGTGGCGGAGAACGACCTTAAGCCGATTGGCGAGGTTCAGCGCCCCGAGTTCCACAAGCGCTACATCGACATCCAGGCGCCTCTCACTGGCACGGAGCTCTTCGGCGTTCCCGATCTCCCCGAGGAAGTCGCGAACGGTCCTTTCGACGAGAAGGGCGACGGCGCGCTTTTCGACGCGAAGTGCCCGATGCAGGCTGTGAAGCCAGGCGAGTGCATCATCTTCGAGCCGCTAGTCGCGCATGCGCCCTGCCACACCGACGTGCCCGGCACGCGCGTGCGCAAGGTCATCGTCAAAGTCCTCCGCTGAAAAGCACCCTGCATAAGAACCATTGCGGGCGGCGGCGAAATATGCGATAATACCGCCCAATGAAAACTGCAGTTGTAAACGGATACGAAATTTCGGCGGAGGCGGTGAATTTCGAGCTCGACCGTCTCGCCCGCTTCTACATGAGCCACGGCATGACGGCGGAGGAACTCAGACGCAACCTCCCCAAGCTCGAGGCCAAGGCGCTCGAACAGGCGATCGGCGCGAAGCTGCTTCTCGACCAGGCGCAGCGGCTCGACCTTCCCGTGACGGCGAAGGACGTCGATGCCGAAGTCGCGCGAGTCGTCCAGCAGGTAGGCGGCGAGGAGAACTACAAGAAGGCGCTTGCCGCGCAGGGAATCTCGGAAGCCGATTTCCGCAAAGAGCTTGAGAAGGGCGCGCGCGTCAACATGCTCGTCAACCAGGCGTGTGCGCATGTCGCGGACCCGACCGAGGACGAGGTGACGGCTTTTTACGAGGCGCACAAGGCCGAATACGTCGAACCGCACCAGGTACTCTGCCAGCACATTCTCGTCAAGGGGTCAAACGACGCCGCTCTCGACAAGATCAAGGAAATACGCGAACGCATCGTCAATGACAAGGCGGACTTCGCGGAAGAGGCGAAGAAGCACTCCGATTGCCCGTCTGGCGCGCAGGGCGGCTCGCTCGGCTGGTTCGGGCGCGGCATGATGGTGCCGGAGTTCGACAAGGCCGCTTTCGAGATGAAGAAGGGCGAGGTCTCCGGCATCGTCACGACCGAGTTCGGCTACCACATCATCTACAAGGCCGACGAGCGCGGCGGCGGGCAGCAGACGATCGTCGACGTCCACGACCAGATCAAGGACCTCCTCAGGCACGAGGCGCGCGGCAAGGCGATGGACGCCTATGTAGCGGATCTCCGCGAGAAGGCGACGATCGAGTACAAGGACGTCAAGCACGAGTGCAGCTGCGGGCACGACCATGGACATGACCACGGGTGCGCATGCGGGCACCACCACTGAGAGTCTGAAGTTTGAAGTTGAAAGTTAAAGATAGAAGGGGAAAAATGAGCAAGACGATGATTGCTGTTGTTGTGGCGGTTGCCGCTCTGCCGGTATTCGCGGGAATCGAGACGGGCGCGCCGTTTACAGACGGCGCCGTTCTCCAGCGCGGGATGAAGGTGCCAGTGTGGGGCAAGGTTACGCCCGCGCAGAGCAAGGTCCTGCGCAAAGTCAGGGTCGAGTTCGCCGGACAGGAGAAGACGGCGGTCGTCGGCAAGGACGGCGTCTGGAGAGTCGATCTCGATCCCATGGAGGCGTCCAAGGAAAGCCGCACGATGACAGTCAGCCGGCTGTCCCCCGGGTTCTTCTTCGACGGCGTGGAAGAGACTGTCGAGATCAAGGACATCCTTGTCGGCGAGGTGTGGTTCGCCTCGGGACAGAGCAACATGGAGTGCCCGATCTGGGGCGGCGGTACGCGCTACCGCGACATGAAGGGCGGGCTTATGACGACGATGACGTATCTTCCGAACGTCCGCTACGTGAAGAGTCCGCACAAGTGGTCCGTGGAGCCAGTGGAACTCGCGGCGAAATGGTGCAAGTTCACTCCGGAGAGTCTTCAGCTTTTCCACCGCGCGGACGGAAAGCGCGGCACGGAACTTTCCGCGGTCGCGTTCTACTACGCGCGCGAACTCTATCTCGCGCTCGACGTTCCGATCGGCATACTCGACGCGAGCTGGGGTGGAACGAACATCGACGCGTGGACGCCGCGGAGCGGATATGAAGGCTGCGACGAATCCATAAAGGCCACGGCGGAGTATCAGGTCAAGGCCGACTGGAAGGCAGAGACCGACAAGAAGGGGCCGATTGGCGGAGCTCACCAGCAGCCTACGGTTCTCTACAACGGAATGGCCGCTGCATACGCACCGATGGCGATGCGCGGCTTCATCTGGTATCAGGGATGCCACAACAGCGGCGAGTCAAATCTCTACTGCGCAAAGCTGCATTCGCTTTACAACGGCTGGCGCCGCGACTTTGCTAATCCCGACCTCAAGCTCTACCTCGTTCAGCTCGCGCCATTCAACCAGAACTGGCTCGGCATTTGCATGGCGCAGAACAAGTTCTGCGCGGAGGAGAAGAACGCCGCGCTCGCCGTGACGGCCGACGTCGGCAACTTCGACGACATCCACCCGAACGACAAGGAGATCGTCGCGAAGCGGCTCGCCGTCCACGCGCTCAAGCGCGACTACGGCTTTGCGATTCCCGAAGACGACTCGCCGGTGCTCAAGTCGGCGTCGTTTGATGGCGGCAAGGCGACGCTTGCGTTCGACAACGTGAAGGACTGGTACGTCTACGCGCCGGACTACTCGCGCAACCCAGCGTTCGAGCTTGCGGGAGCCGACGGGAAGTGGCAGCCTGCGAAGGTCGAGAACTACAGGAAGGGCAAAGGGCAGGGTGGCGCCGAAGTCGACACGGACTATATCGACACGCCCGAGATCGTCCTCTCGAGCGAGGCCGTCCCAGAGCCGGTGAAGGTCCGCTACATGGGCAAGCCGCGCACGTCCGGCACGCTCTACAACGAGGCGTCGCTCCCGCTCGGCCCCTTCGAAACGAAGTAATTCATGGAAATCACCTCGCCATCCAACCCGAAGCTCAAGTACGTCGTGAAGCTGCGCAGCTGCTCGACGCGCGAGGAGTCTGGCGAGATGATCGTCGAGGGCTATCGCGAGTGCCGCCGCGCGCTCGACAACGGCTACCGCCCGCGCGCGATTTTCCACTGCCCTGAGTTCTATCTCAAGAACGAGAACGAGCCGACGCTGGTCGAGGATTGCGCGCGGCTCGGCGCAGAGGTCTACACCTGCTCCAAGACGTGCTTCTCGAAGATCGCCTACAAGGAGCGTCCCGACGGGCTCCTCATGGTCGGCCCCCACGTCTCCATCAAGCTCGCCGACCTGAAGCTCCCCGAGAATGCGCTCGTGATAGTCACCGAGGCGATCGAGAAGCCGGGCAACCTCGGGACGATTCTCCGTTCCGCCGACGCAGCGAAAGTCGCTGCGGTGATAGTGTGCGACAGGACGACCGACATCCACAACCCGAACGTCGTCCGCGCATCGACGGGAACGATGTTCACCGTGCCGATCGTCGAGGCGACTTCCGACGAGGCGCTTGCGTTCCTCAAGGAGCGCGGCTTCAAGATCCTCGCCGCGACGCCGCATGCCGAGAAGCTCCATTTCGAAGTCGACTTGACCGGCAATGTCGCGATTGCGCTTGGCGCGGAGCAGTATGGGCTCACGGCGAAGTGGATGGACGGCGCGGAACTCAGGGTCAGGATTCCGATGCTCGGCCTCGCCGACTCTCTCAACGTCTCCGCGGCGGCGACGATTCTCGTCTACGAGGCGGTTCGCCAGCGCATCGCCGCCGGCATCGACAAGGTTCCCGAGTTTATTCCCTGGCATGGAGAGGGGAAGCACGATCATTAGGAGTTTGAAGTTTGAAGTTTAAAGTTGAGAGTTGAGAGTTTAGAGTTATGAGATTTGCGAATCCAGCGTTTTTGATCTTCGCTTTGCTCGTTCCGATCGCCGGGCTGTGGTGGTCGTTCCTGAAGGCGCGACGGGAGAAGGCGCTCGCGCGGCTTACGCTGAATGTGCCGAAATCCTCGGTCTCCGGGCTTCAGACCGCATGCATCGTCACAGGCCTTTTCCTCGCGCTCTTTGCTGCGGCGCGGCCGCAGTGGGGCAAGTCGATGGAGAAGACGGTGACGCGCGCGCGCAACGTCGTCATCGCGATAGATGTATCGCGCTCGATGCTCGCCGAGGACGTGAGGCCCAACCGCCTCGAGCGCGCCAAGGCCGATGTCGCTGACCTGATCGATTCCCTCGCCGGCGATAGATGCGCGCTCGTCGCGTTTCGCCGCACCGGTGTCGTCGTGTGTCCGCTCACGACCGACCACGGGTATCTCAGGAGCGCCCTTGAGCGCATGAGCCCCGAGTCCGCGCCGCGCGGCGAGACCGACCTCGGCAGCGCCATCCGCGCCGCGCTTGGCGCGCTCGATCCCGCGGCAGACGACCACAACGCGATCATCCTGATTTCCGACGGCGGCGATCTCCGCGGCGAGGCGCTCAAGAACGCCGAGGCGGCGAAAAAGCGCGGCATACCGATCTTCACCGTGGGCATAGGCGACCCGAAGCGCGGCGCGACGATTCCGGCCGAGGACGGGCGCGGCGTTCAGAAGTTCGACGGCAAGCCGGTTACGGTGAAGCTCGAGGAGTCGGCGCTCAAGGCGATAGCCGAGGCTTCGAGGGGGCTGTACGTTCCGCTTGCGACGGCCGGCACTGCGGAGACGACGCTTGGCGCGATATACCGCCGCCGCCTTCGCCAGATCGCGCTGATGGAGCAGAACGAGGAGGAGTCGCGCCTTGGCGAGCGCTACCAGATCTTCCTCGTTCCCGGGCTTGTCCTTCTTATCGTCGGTGCCGCGCTTTCCAAGGGCCGCTTCGCCAAGCGCAAGTGAAAATTTGGTATAATAGAGGGAAATTTCACGGAGAGGAATGATGGAAGAGAAAATCAAGGCAAAGCTTGACGAGCTGCGCGTCGGCCTGCAGGCCGACGGCGGTGACCTCGAACTCGTCAAGATCGACGGCAAGGTAGTGTACCTCAAACTCGTCGGGCACTGCGGCAGCTGCCCGTTCGCCATGATGACCCTCAAGCAGGGCATTGAGGCGGGGCTGCAGGAAATCGACCCCGAAATCACGGTCGAACGCGTCGAGGGCTGACGATGAAGACGGTCAATGTTTCGCTCGTCGGCGTCGGCGGCCAGGGAATCATCCTCACGGCCGACATTCTCGCAAAGACCGCCGCGCTCGCGGGAATGGACGTCAAGAAGTCCGAAATCCACGGCATGGCCCAGCGCGGCGGCTCGGTGACGAGCCAGGTGCGCTTCGGCTCGTCCGTCGCCTCGCCGATCATCCAGGAGGGAACGGCCGACATCCTCGTCTCGTTCGACAAGGTCGAGGCGCTGAGGAACGCCGGGATCCTCGCGAAGGACGGCACGGCCGTGGTGAACGATCTCTATCTCGTCCCCGTCACCGTCTCGTCTGGCCAGCAGAAGAGCCCCGACGATCTCGACGGCAAGGTGAAGAAGGCGTTCAAGAAACTCGTCCTCGTCGACGCGATGAAGATCGCGACCGAGGGCGCTGGCAACGCGCGCACGATGAACATGGTGCTCGCGGGCGCTCTCTCGGCGCTCTGCCCGTTCAAGGAGGAGCTCTGGCTCAAGGCGATGGCGGAGATGCTCTCCGGCCCGAAGGCCAAGCTGCTCGACGTCAACAAGAAGGCGTTCGCACTCGGCCGC
The DNA here is from genome assembly GCA_902775595.1 of uncultured bacterium. GTDB lineage: Bacteria > Verrucomicrobiota > Kiritimatiellia > RFP12 > UBA1067 > UBA1067. The sequence continues at coordinate 23,457 of CACYNF010000015.1, forward strand.
GCCGCAACGGAGGTTTGACATGTCGATGTGGAACCGCGAGAAAGAAACGCTTTCGCGCGACGAATACGCGAAAGTTCAGCTCGAAGGCCTGAAGAAGTCCCTGAACCGCGTGTGGGGCAATGACTTCTACCGCGAGCGGCTCAAGAAGGGCGGCGTTGCGTCGCCAGAAGACGTCAAGTCGCTCGACGACCTTGCGAAGATGCCGTTCTTCACGAAGGAGGACTTCCGCGAGGCGTATCCGCTCAAGATGAACTGCGTCGACAGGAAGGACCTCCTCGAGTTCCACATGTCCTCCGGCTCGACCGGCACGCCTGTCGTCATGGCGTACACGAAGAACGACCTTCTCCAGTGGGCCGAATGCATGGCGCGCTGCTATGCGATGGCGGGGCTCGAGAAGGGCGATGCATTCCAGATCATCCCGACGTTCGGCCTCTTCAACGGCGGCTTCGGCTTCTACCACGGCGCGCGCAAGGCGGGGCTCTTCACGGTTCCCGCGTCTTCCGGCAACACCGAGCGGCAGATCCGCCTCATGAAGGACTTCAAGTCGAAGGGCTTCGCGTCCGTCGTCTCGTACGTTCCGCGCCTCATCGAGAAGCTTGACGAGTGCCCGGAGGGCGAACGCGACCTCCCGTACCTCAAGGTCGGCATCTTCGGCTCCGAGACGTTCTCCGACGAGACGAGGAGGCGCATCGAGTCGCGCCTCGGCATCGAGTGCTTCGACATCTACGGCATGACCGAGACCGGCGGCGTGGGCACGACCGGCCAGGACTGCAAGTGCCACTGCGGGCTCCACGTCTTCGAAGACCAGTACATCACCGAGGTCATCGACCCCGTTACGGGCGCGCTTGTTCCCGACGGCGAGTATGGCGAGCTCGTCTTCACGTCGCTGACGCGCGAGGCGATGCCGATCATCCGCTACAGGACGCACGACATCAGCCGCATCGTGAGCCGCGAGAAGTGCGCGTGCGGCAGGACGTCGCTCAGGATCGACCGCATTACTGGCCGCACGGACGACATGCTCATCGTCAAGGGCGTCAACTTCTATCCGCGCCAGGTCGAGCAGGCGCTCAAGGAGATCCCCGGCGTAGCCGACGAGTTCCAGATCATCCTCGAGGAGCGCCACGGCATGACCGAGGTCACGATCAACGTCGAGGCCGCCGAAGGCGTGACGGGACACACCGTCGCGAAGCACCTCCGCGAGCGCCTCGGCTTTCTCCCGAAGGGCGACGTGTTCCCGATCGGCTCTCTCCCGCGCACGGAGGGCAAGGCAAAGCGAGTCATCAAGAAGGTAGTCGAATGAACCTCATCGCGTCATTTCAGGTCGACCACACGAAGATCGTCCCGGGAATCTACGAATCCCGCGTGGACGAGATCGGCGGCGACTATGCGACGACGTTCGACATAAGGATGAAGGTTCCGAACAGTGAGCCCGCGATCCATCCGAACGCGATGCACACGATCGAGCACGTGGTCGCGACCTTCCTGAGAAGCGACGCGGAGTGGAAGGACAGGATCGTCTACTGGGGGCCGATGGGGTGCCTGACGGGGTGCTATCTGATCGTCAAGGGGCGGCCTAAGCCGCAGGAGATCCAGCCGCTTCTCCTGCGCGCGTTCGAGCACTTGGCGGGCTACGAGGGCGAAGTGCCCGGAGCGACGCCGGTGAACTGCGGAAACTACCTTCTGCACGACCTTCCGATGGCGAAGTGGGAGGCGGCGCGGTATGCGGAGATTTTGAAGACGAGCGCCCGATACGAGTACGAGATGACGAAGCGCATCGAGACGGCGGGCGGCGTTTTCTACGATTCATGATTTTCCGGACGATTAGCTCAGTTGGTTAGAGCAGGACCTTTACACGGTCAAGGTCGGGGGTTCGAGTCCCTCATCGCCCACCACTTTAAAAGTGCGCTTCACCCAATAAAAACGGGGGTGAAACGCACTTTTCCTCTCTCGTCGGCATACACCTTCATACAGCCCTATACACCTCAAGTGGTGGGGGACACATTGGGGGACACAAAATGAAGCTGAAGCGAGGGAAAAGCAGAACGTTTCGCGTCAAAAAGCGTGGCACTGCTCAACACCAAGCGCGGCAGATTTGTCGCGGCGATGTTGAGGAATGGCCACAGTCATCGGCTTCAACATGACTGTGGTAATTTAGCGTGGCGATGAATCCTGAGGCTGTAAGCTCCGTTACCCGCGACGCGAAGGAGATCGCCAAGCTGCTGGCAATGGTGCCATGAGCGCCGTTGGAGAATAGAAACGCATAGCCCTTGAAAAATGGGCCTTCGCGGGGTTCCCCGGACTTCGAGAACCTCCTTAGCCTTGATGCATGGCGCTCCCAATCTGACGATGTGTCCTCTGCCACTCGCGGGGTGAGACGCCGAAGCGCGAGATGAACACCTTGCGGAATGCGATGTCGCTTTTCCATCCGCAGAAATTCGCTATGGCGGAGATCGCTGTCTTCCCGTCCTTCAGAAAATCGCATGCGACCGAAAGCCGCTGGTCGAGGATTGCGTCCCCCATTGTCTTCCCGGTCGCCGCCTTGAACTTAAGCTCGACCATTCGCCGCGAGATGCCGAAGCTTTCCGCGATTTTTGCAGGGGTTATGCCTGTGCAGGCGCCGAGGCGTATCGTCTCAAGAGCATTCCGCACATTTCTGTCGTACGTCTGCGTTGAGCGCGTCGAGGCGCGGCGGACGATCCTGAGCGGTGGGACGATGACCTTCACGTCATGGCCGCATCTGCCAGACATGGCATCGTCGAGAAGTCGCGCTGCGGAAGTGCCAAGCTGAAGGAAGTCCGGACGGACGCTCGAAAGCGAAGGGACGCAGTTTTCGCAGATTTCCGGATCGTCGTCGACTGATATGACGGCAATATCGTCTGGAATGCGCACGTCGAGTCTTGCCGCAGCAGATACGGCCGCCGCACCTATCATGTCTGTGACGGCGAAGATTCCGCACGGACGCGGCAGGTGCGCCAGCGCGTCTTCAATGCGCTTTTCGAGGCGCGCGGGGTTGTCTGCGTCCTTGTGCGTCGGCGTTATGATCGTCAGTGGGAGTCCGTGCATGCGCGTGATTTTCTCCATGGCCGTGCGCTTGACCGCAGACCATACGATTGACGGATCGAACCATTCGATGAATGCCAGTGACGAGGGGTTCAGTTCCAAAAGTTCCGAAGCTGCAAGCTTGGTGATTTCATTTGAGTCGCTCGCGACGGACGGATGCGGGCTGCCTACTATCGTAGATTCGGGATTCATAACTACAACGGGAATCTTACCAAATTTCGCATTGTCGAACATGCGTGGGTTCCCCGATGCGTCGATGATTATGCCGTCGGGCTTCCAGTATTCGAAAAGCTGTCTGAAATCTGGGCGTGAATTGCGCGCATCCACGGGTTTCAACTCCCATTCCACGGCCCTTGCATACGTGGCGATGCCGTTATATTTCTCTCTCCACACGCCGAGAGTGCCAGTTCTGAATACAATTACCGTTTTCATGTCTAATAGTGTATCATATTTCGTTGTGGTTGTGTTTTATTCTGCGGTTGGGTATTTATGTGGAGTGTAGTGAGGTAGTATAATACACAACATGAGAATGAAAGCGGAGATAGAGTCGTCTGTCCGACAGGGACGCATTATTGCCATTATACGCGGATTTGCGCCAGATGTCTGTCTGCGGCTCGCGGAGGCGTATGCCAAAGGCGGCATACGTCTTGTCGAGGTGACGTTCAACCAGAAGTCGCCTGAGACATGGAAGGACACCGCTACCGCGATCCGCGCGATAAGGGAGCGGTTCACCGGGACGGTGCGCGTTGGCGCGGGGACGGTTCTCACGGAAGAGCAACTTTCGATGTGCGAAGAGGCGGGCGGCGAATACATGATAACGCCGAACGTGAACGCCGCGCTTATACGCGAGTGTGTGCGGCGTGGCTTGGTCGCAATGCCCGGTGCGCTCACGCCAAGTGAGGCCGTGACGGCCTACGATGCTGGCGCGAGCTTCGTGAAGATATTTCCAGCAGGCTCGCTTGGTCCTGGCTATGTGAAGGCGGTCATGGCACCTTTGTCGCACATTCCATTCCTTGCCGTGGGCGGCGTGGGGCCTGACAATGTTGCCGACTTCATCAAGGCAGGGTGCGTCGGCGCTGGAGTCGGAGGCAATCTCACGAACAAGGAATGGATCACCGCCGGAGAATGGGGCAAGATCGAAGATGTCGCCAGGCGACTGGTGGAGAATGTGAAAATGTGAAAGTATGCAATATGAAAATATGCAAATACCCAATGTGTTCGCCACCATGCCATTTCCATATTTCCACAATTCCACAATTTCATAATTCTACACGATCTACACGTTCTACACGGCTAAGTAAAAGAGGACAAAATGAAAATCGTAACGTTCGGTGAAATAATGATGCGCCTGAACCCCGAGGGGTATCAGCGGTTTGTCCAGGCGGAGAAGTTCGAAGCGAGCTACGCGGGAGGGGAGGCGAACGTAGCCGTGTCGCTTGCGAACTACGGCATAGACGCCTCGTTCGTGACAAAGCTGCCGGCGAATCCGCTCGGGGAGGCGGCGAGGAATGCGCTACGGCATTTTGGCGTCGACACCTCGGACATCGTCTGGGGCGGACCTCGCCTTGGGCTCTACTTCGTCGAGAGGGGGGCGTCGCAGCGTCCGTCGAAGGTGGTCTATGACCGCGCGGGATCTTCTATCGCCCTCGCTAAGCGCGGAGACTTCGAATGGTCGAAGATTCTCAAAAAAGCGAAGTGGTTCCACTTCACGGGCATCACGCCAGCTCTCGGCGGGGAGCTTCCTGCAATCTGCCTTGACGCGCTCAAATACTGCAAGGCGCACAAGATCACGGTCTCGTGCGACCTGAACTATCGCGGCAAGCTCTGGACGAAGACTGAAGCCGGAAAGTGCATGGCGAAGCTCGTTCCCTTCGTTGACGTCCTCATCGCAAATGAGGCGGACGCGGCGGACGTGTTCGGAATAACGGCGAAGGGCACGGACGTCGATTCGGGAAAGCTCGACAAGCCCGGGTACGTTTCGGTCGCCGAACAGCTCGTGAATCGCTTCGGCGTCAAGAAGGTCGCCATAACCTTGAGGACGTCGATTTCGGCGTCGCGCAATCTCTGGGCTGGAATGCTCTACGATGCGAAGTCGAAAAAGGGTTTCTTCTCGCCGGAGTACGATATCAGCATCGTCGACCGCGTCGGCGGAGGCGACTCCTTCGGCGGCGGACTCATCTACGCGCTCGCGACGGGCGAAACGCCGCAGTCTGCGATAGACTTCGCGGTTGCGGCGAGCTGTCTCAAACATTCGATCGAACACGACTTCAATCTCGTCACCGTCGCGGAAGTCGAGTCGCTTGCGGCGGGCAACGCATCAGGGAGGGTGCAGAGGTAGTTTGAAGTTTAAAGTTAAAAGTTTAAAGTTCAAAGTGCAAGACGCATAAGTTGCAGGGGCAAGTTGTTAAAGGAGAAAGTCATGGCAAGGAACATTCTTATAACGGGTTCATCGCACGGAATCGGCGCAGGTTGCGCAATCGCGTTCGCGCGCGACGAGGGTGCCAACATCGGTGTCTGCGGCAACAAGGATGCCGCAGGCGCTGAGGCGGTCGCGAAGGAGTGCGAGAAGTTCGGCGTGAAGACAAAGGTCTATCTCGGCGACGTGGGATCGCACGACTTCTGCAAGGCGACGATGGAAGACTTCATCGCGACGTTCGGGAAGGTCGACGTACTCGTCAACAACGCAGGCGGCGCGCTCAAGATACCAGGCGGACCGAAGGGCGAGTTCAAGGACATGCCGATGGACTACTGGGACAGCCAGATCGCTCTCAACCTCAACTCCGCGGCGTATCTGTCGCGCTACGCCGTCGCGGACATGGTGGAAAAGAAGACGGAGGGTCGTATCGTAAACGTGTCGTCCGTCCACGGGCAGGTTACGTGGGTCCATCGCCGCATGCTGCCGTATTCCGCCGCGAAAGCGGGACTCAACATGTTCACCAAGGCGCTCGGCGTGGAGGTGGCGAAGTATGGCATCCGCGTCAACTGCGTCGCGCCAGGACTCATCTACACGAAGATCATGTCGCGTTACTCTGAGGCGGACGTCACGGGCTTCAATCACAAGATCCCTGTCGGGCGCGGCGGGACGGTCGAGGAAATCGTTCCTACGATTCAGTTCCTCGCGGACATCGAAAAGACGCGCTTCATTGTCGGACAGGTCATCTGCGTCGACGGCGGTCAGTCCTGCGACGGGTCGATAGAGAGCATGAACTTCAAGTGAAAGGGAAAACAAGAATGAGCAACTGCAACGGAAACTGCAACATGAAACTAAGGAGCAAGTGGGAGTTCGGCGAGGCAAGCGAATGCCGCCGCGGGCTTCTCTGCGGCATGGGCATATCGCCCGAGGAACAGTCTAGGCCGCTGATCGGCGTAGTCAATTCGTGGAACGAGTACAATCCCGGACACGTCCACCTGAAGGGACTCGCCGAGCGCGTCAAGCAAGGCATACGCGACGCGGGCGGCTATCCGGTCGAGGTGATGACCACGGCCATCTGCGACGGCATGGTCCTCAAGGACCCGAAGTACATCGAGGTCCCCTCCAGGAACTCGATCGCCGACCAGGTCGAGATCACGGCCGACGGCAACTTCTTCGACGGCATGGTGATGCTTTCGACGTGTGATTCGATTGTGCCGGGACACCTAATGGCCGCAGCGCGTCTCGACATCCCGACCGTGCTGGTCACCGGCGGCTACATGCCACTCGGCACGTTCCGCGGCAAGGAGGTCCTGCACATCCACGCGCAGGACAAGGTCGGCACGATGCAGGACGGCAAGATCGACCCCGACGAGTACAACGGGCTCATCGAGCACTCGTGGGGAACCTGCGGCGGATGCACCTCTATGACGACCGCCAACTCCATGTGCATGGTCGCCGAGGCGCTCGGCATGTCGCTTCCCTACAACTCCACGGTGAGCGCAGTATCTAGCGAGCTCGCGCTCATCGCCTACCGGGCAGGCCAGCGCGTGATGGACCTCCTCCGCAAGGGGATCACGGCACGCAAGATCATCACCCCCGCCGCGCTCCGCAACGCGATCAAGATGGACATGGCGGTCGCAGCGTCCTCGAACCTCATCCTCCACATCCCGGCGATCGCGCACGAGGCCGGCTACGACGAGCCGTGGTGGAAGTACTTCGACGAGGCGTCGAACGACATCCCGCTCCTCTCGCACCTTGCGCCGTCCGGCCAGTACAACCTGCACGACCTCGACCTCGCCGGAGGACTTCCGGCCGTCATGAAGGAACTTCTTCCGAAGATCGACGGCGACGCGCTTACTGTTACCGGCAAGACGATGGCGGAGAACGTGAAGGACGCGAAGGTCTACAACCGCGACGTAATCCACACGCTCGACAACCCCGTGATGAAGAAGCCCGGCATCGGCGTTCTCTACGGCTCGCTCGCCCCGGAGGGCGCGATCATCAAGATCGCCGCCGTGCCTGACGCGCTCATGAACAAGTTCAGCGGCCCTGCGCGCGTGTTCAACTCGCTCGACGAGGGGCTCGAGGCGCTCCGCGCCGGAAAGGTCAAGCCGGGCGACGCGTGCGTGCTCCGCTTCCTCGGGCTCAAGGCGCGCTTCGGCACGACCGCGTTCATGTTCCAGGAGGAGCTGAAGGGCCGTCCCGAGCTCTACAACTCGTGCGCCGTCATCACCGACGGGCGCTTCTCCGGCGGCACGTCCGGCCTCTCGGTCGGCTACGTCTCGCCCGAGGCCGCGCTCGGCGGTCCGCTCGGACTCGTCAAGGAGGGCGACACTATCGAGATCGACATCCCGAACCGCAAGATCGACCTCAAAATCGACGACGCGGAGATGGCGAAGCGCAAGGCCGCGTTCTCGTGGAAGTTCGACGAGACGAAGTACCCGCGCTTCCTCAACCTCTTCGTCAAGAACGTCGGCTCCATGGCCCACGGCGGAATATGGGAGTAACGGACGTCCTTGTCATAGGCGGCGGGCTCGCCGGATGGCGGGCGGCGGAGGCGGCGGTGAATGCCGGCGCCTCCGTGGCGCTCGTCGCGAACGGGGCCGGGAACTCTCCCGACATCCACGCGATAAACGTTCCAGTCCGCGAAGACGACTCGGTTGAGCTCTTCGTGGAGGACACGCTCAAAAGCGGGCGCGGCGGATGCGACCGTGCGCTTGTCGAAACGCTGTGCCGCGAGTCGGTGAAGCTTGCGGACGAGTTTCCGTTCGACCGCAACCTAGACGGGTCGTACAAGCTGCTCCAGCCGCTCGGCTGTAGCGTCCCGCGATGTGTCTCCATCGACCACAAAATAGGCGCGTGGGCGCTTGCAAGGATTCGCCGCGAACTTTCAGGCAAAGTGGACGTCATCAACGGCCGCGTGACAAAGCTATCCTTCAATTCTCAACTTTCAACTTTCAACTTTCAACTTGGCGACGGCGGCGCTTCCGGCGTCGCCAGAGCCGTCGTCATCGCGACGGGCGGCTGGTGCGGGAAGTACGATTTCTCCGACAACCCGCCTGAGCTGCGCGGCGACGGAATCGACATGGCCGTCAAGCTCGGCGCGGCGACGCGCGACATGGACCAGGTCCAGTACGAGCCGACGGTAGCCCTCGCGCCGGAGAGAGTGCGCTGCATACCCGTCATCACGACAATGCTCTTCGATGGCGCGACGTTCAGGAACGCAAAAGGCGAGGAGTTTCTTTCAGACAAGCACGCGAACAAGGATGAAATATCTCGCGCCATCTTCGCCGAGATAGAGGCGGGTAGAGGGTCCGATGGCGGCGTGTGGTTCGACGCGACGCAAGTGCCGCGCGGGATTCTCGATACGACGTACATCGACACCGTGAAGCGCTACGAGGCGGCGGGCGTCGACATCCATCGCGAGTCCATGCTCGTTGCGCCCGCGCCGCATACATCACTTGGCGGACTCGTGATCGATACGCATTGCCGCGTGCTTAGAACCGACGGAACGCCGATTCCCGGCCTCTTCGCCGCCGGAGAAGTGACGGGCGGCATCCACGGCTTTAACCGCATCGGCGGAAACGCCGGCACCGAGACGCTCGTATTTGGTAAAATAGCCGGTGAGGAGGCGGCGACATACGCAAAGGGGAAAGCGGAATGAACGGACTGGACATATTTGAAAATTCCGGCGACGGATACTCGCGGGTCGTCAGCGGCTCGAAGTGGACGGTTGCTTCGCTGAACTATGCGCCGAGGTTCGACGAGAGAAACATCGTCGACCTTGAACGCCACAACCTTACCGACGAGACGTTCGTCCTGCTCTCCGGATCGGCGACGCTTATCGTAGGAGATGATGCTGAGCGCATCCTGATGGAACCGCTGAAGATCTACAATGTCCGTGCCGGCGCGTGGCACAACATCGTCGTTTCGCCAGACGCGCGCGTGCTTGTTGTCGAAAACGCCGACACGTCAAAGGACAATACCGAGTACCTTGACCTGAAGACGCGCAAGGTTTTCAGAAAGCATCCGTCGTTTGAGGAAGTTCTGCCGGGAACGTTTCTCCTCAAGGTTCCATTCGGGCCGGTGTGGACGGGGATAATCCTCGTGCGCGGCGAAAAGAACTTCCTTGTCGATTCATCTCATCTCGAGCCGGAGCGGTATTTGATTCCGGCACTGGCGGAACTCGGAATGAAGCCTGGCGACATCAACTGGCTTCTCTGCACACACGTACACGGCGATCATATCGGCGGACACCATTCCCTGCACGAGAAGTACGGCGTGAAGGTCGCGACGCTCGACTCCACCGCCGACGCGCTGCGCGATCCTGTGAAGGTGGCGATTCGCGTCAGGACGCACTTCCCCAAAAACTCGCCGCCACCGCAGTCGTACCTGAAGGGCGTCGAGCCGGACAAGCTGCTTGCGGAGGGAGAGCTTCTCGAAGGACGACTCCGCGCGATTGCCGCGCCGGGGCATGACGACGACTGCCTCGTGTGGATCGACACGAAGACGGGCACGGCGTTCACCGGCGACTCGCTTCAGGCGAACGGTACGGTCTGCCAGGGAATCGCGTTCTACCGCGACCTTGCGGCATACAGGCAGACGCTTGCGAAACTTGCGAAGGAGAACATCGAGAACATCGTCTGCGGACACGACTACGACGGGATTGGATCGGTTCTGCGCGGGAAGGCGAATGTCGCCGCCGCGCTGCGGTATAGCGAAGAGCGCGTGAAGCTATACGCGGAACGTATCGCTGCGTATCTGAAGGATGGCGTTCCTGTGGAAAGCGAGCCTGTTTCGCTCGCCGAAAAGCTGATCCGAGAGGTTGGCTGCGGGGTTCCCGAAAAGTTGTTCCTTGCCCTGCACACGGTTTCGGAGCATTTGAAGGAGCTGGGACATGACGGTTGAAGAACTGAGAGAGGCCGGTAATCCATGCTGGGTAGACGTCCTGCCGGCAGGAGATTTTCTCGCTCTGGCCGACAAGACGGTTCTTCACGCGGGGCCGCCGATTGAATTCGGCCGCATGTGCGCCGGACACAAACGAAGCATGGTCAATGCGTGTCTTTTCGAGGGCTGGGCGAAGACGGAGGGTGAGGCGACGCGGCTTCTCGAGCGGGGAGAGGTGAAGTGTGAGGCGGCGTGCGACTACGCTGCGGACGGTTCAGGCTACGGAATCATCACAAAGTCCGTTCCGCTTCTAGTCGTAGAAGACCGCGACTACGGCTCGCGCGCGGGGCTGTTTCCGGCGGAAGGGCGCTTTGGCGGCGGATTCTGCGGGTGGGGCGTCTATTCCGCCGAGATCGCGGCGAATCTCGCATGGATGCGCGACACGCTATTTGCCGAGCTTATGTCCGTCATAAAGGACGCGGGCGGCTTTCCGATGAAGGACCTCTTCTCGGAGGCGCGACGGATGGGCGACGAGCTCCACTCGTGCCAGAAGGCGATTGACGCGCTCTTCACGCGTGCGATAATTCCGTATGCGCTCAAGTGTAGCAATGCGTCGGAGCTTCTCGACTACTTTGCCACGACAAACCGCTTCACGCACAACTTCGGGCAGGCATCGAGCCGTGCGCTTCTGCTGGGGCTCGAGAAAAAGGGTGTGCGCGGTTTCCTGACCGCAGCGGGCGGCAACGGCGTCGAGTACGGAATCAAGGTCGCCGGATCGGGGAAATGGTACACGGCTCCGGCCCCCATGATAGACGGGCCGTATCTCGTCGCTGGCGCGAAGCGCGAAAACCAGCTGCCGTGGCTCGGCGACAGCTCCATTACGGAATGCCGTGGATGGGGCGGACGCATCCGGCCCGTGAATCCCGCAGTGAAGGGCGGTGCCGTCATAAACGGCGGCATGATGGACGTCAACGGAGGGTGGATGGGCGCCGGCTCCACACGAATTCCGCAAGAGTGCTTAGAGAAGGCAAAGGAGGACGGACATGAACTTCAACTGGCTTGATGTACTCGTCATCGCCGCGTTCTTCGTGGCGTTGCTGGCCATTCCCGCGTTCGCCGCGTTCAGGTCCAAGCGCGGCGACAGCGCGGAGTACTTCAAGGGCGCGAACTCGATGCCGTGGTGGTTGATCGGCGTCTCGATGGTCGCCGCGACGACATCGACCAACTCCGCCAACCTCTTCACTGAGATAATACGCCGCGACGGGCTTTCGGGTAACTGGGTCTGGTGGGCGTTCCTCACCACGGGAATGCTGACGGTTTTCGTGTATTCGAGATTGTGGGTGCGATCCGGAGCGGCGACAGACATTGCGTTCTACGAGCTGCGCTACTCCGGTCGACCCGCCGCCTTCCTTCGTGGCTTCAGGGCGCTTTATCTCGGTGTCATCTACAATCTTGTCGTCATGGCGACGGTGCTTCTTGGCGCGGTGAAGATAGGCGTCGTCATGTTCGGGGTGTCTGCTTCCACGGTGCTTGTAGTTACGGCTGTCGCGTCGCTCGCCTATTCGTGCCTCAGCGGAATCCGCGGGACCATCTACACCGACTTCTTCCTTTTCGCTGTTGTGATGGCCGGTGCGTTTGCCGTCATGTTCTACGGCGTGAACCATCCGGCGGTCGGTGGCTGGTCCTCGCTGATGGAGAATCCAGCCGTTGCGTCGAAGCTGTCGTTCCTGCCCGACTTCTCCAAGACCGACGCGCTTGTCGCCGTTTTCGTGATTCCTGTCGCGGTGCAGTGGTGGAACGTGTGGTACTCCGGGTCTGAGCCGGGCGGTGGGGGGTACATCGTGCAGCGGATGCTGACCGCCAAGTCGCAGGGCCACGCTCTGGGCGGGACTCTGTTCTTCAACGTGCTGAACTATGCGCTTCGTCCGTGGCCGTGGTACATAGCGGCGTTTGCGTCAATCTTGATATTCCCCGACCTTGACTCGATACGCGCCGCGTTTCCGGGAGTCGATCCGGCTCTCGTAGGCGACGACATGGCATATCCCGCGATGATAAAGGTCGTCCCCAACGGCTGGGTGGGGCTTGTCGCGGCGTCGCTTATGGGCGCGCTCTTCTCGACGGTCGCCGCGCAGCTGTCGATGGGAGCGAACTACGTCACGAACGACATCTGGAAGCGCTTTGTCCGGAAGGAGGCGTCGGACCGCGAGATGATCCTTGTCGCCCGTGCCGCGTCTGCGGTTCTAATGGTCTTAGGATGCTTCCTCGCGCCGCTCCTCGAAAGCGCCAAGGCGGGATTCGACCTGATGGTGCAGGTCGGTGCAGGCACGGGACTCGTTTTTCTTCTCAGATGGTTCTGGATGCGCATAAACGCTTGGACGGAGATAGTCGCGATGGCCGTCTCGTTCCTCTGCGCCGTGTTTTTCCAGCTCGTCTGGCCGCATATCTCGGAGACGCCGCTCCTCTTCTGGCAGAAGCTCCTTTTCACTATAGCCGTTACGTCCGCAGCCTGGCTCGTCGCCACCTTCCTCACGCGCCCGGAAAATCCCGATACGGTCGCGAAGTTCAGGGCGCTTGTCCGCGCCGATGGACGCGATGTCGGCAAAGGCGTTCTTATGACTTTCCTCGCGTCCGTCGCCATCTTTGCGTTCATGGCTCTCGTCTCCCGCCTCGTTTGCTCCTGTAGCTCGCAGAGGTATTGAGAGCGCATGCGGCCATTTTGTGATTGAGAAGTTTGGACAGACATGATGACACATTGGTGAAAATGTCACAAAATTTTACATTCAGGGATTCTGTGACATTTTTGCAGGCGAAGTAAAGTGTCACAAAAACTATCGTTTTTAGTCTTTGTGACATTTTGCTGTTGACCCCCTTGCGTACCCAATCCACTTTTTGCTATAATGCGTGTCGATGAAGGCCGCAAGGCCGGATTCATCTGGATGCGGGGGGATTGTCCTCGCCTTAAGTGACGAGAAGTGATTCCCGTCACTTTTGTTTTCCAAACGAGCAAGCGACATGGCAAAAGAAGCGTTGAGCATTTTTGTGGATGAATCGGGTGTTTTCAAATACCCAGATTCGTTGTCGCGTTTCTACATCCTGTCGCTTGTTCTCCACAACCAGGCGCAAAACATATCGCGTCCGCTTGCAGATTTGTCGCGGAGCGTTGCAGACCTTGGTTTTGACCCTGACGACTTCGTGTTCCATGCGGGGCCGATAATCAGGAAAGAGGGCGGATACGCATTGTTGAGCCGCCATTGGAGAAGCCGTGTCTTTGACCGGATGATGACGTTCGCTCGTAATGTTGATTTCCGCTACCATTGCATCAGCGTCGATAAACGTTTCGTCACTTCATCGGAACACATAGCCGAACGTCTGCGCGACGGCTTGCTCACCTTCATTGACAGACAATCCGAGATGATGTGTCAGTTCGAGAAGGTGAAAGTGTACTACGATTGCGGTCAGTCCGCCGTGACGAATCTCCTGCATGAGACTTTCTCATCCGTGCGCATGCCTTCCGTAGAGTTCGCTCAGAACGTCAAGCCATCACGATACAAGTTGTTTCAGGTCGCCGACCTTGTATGCACGGTCAAACTCATTGAGCAGAAGTTGGCTCATGGTGATTCGCTTACAGTTTCGGAAGAACGCTTCTTCGGTGGGGTACGAGCCTTCAAGCGCAACATCCTAAGAAAATTCAATCGCAAAGAAATCCCATAGCACACGGCTTCAACCTTTGTGTCCTTTATGGTCGTTCTATACGGCTAAAAAAGGGAGAACTTGCGCCGTCTGTCGAGGCTGATGGATACTTCGACTCGATAGTGCCAGCTTCCTGGCTGCTGGGGATGTAGACTGGTTAGTTTGGCGCAGTTGGACCGACTGTCCCTGGAGTCGACCATAAGTCGATTTCGTTTTGGTTATGTAAATTACATCGCGAAAATTATGTTTGCACGCGGAAGACTATGTTATAATAACTGCAGAATGAAACATGCAGGATAATTTCGAAGGAGAAATGGCTTGGGAGCTTTGACGATATTTGCGGCTACCGCAGTGCTGAACTGGACGATGCCAGATGGCAGGATCGTCACGGAGACGTATGATCTCGAACCCGTCGATGGCGGTGTGAGGCTTGAGGTGAGCCGCGACAAGATTCTGTCAATGAAGGCGAAAAGCCTTGACATCACGCCCGACTTCGCCCGCGCACGGAAGGGTGATGACGGATTCTGGGTGTTCTCAAGCGGCGAGTGCGGCACGTTCCGATGCGACGAGGGAAAGGCCGAGTGCAACCGCTGGCAGCTGATGAGCGTTTACGGAATGAAGACACCCAAGTGCACGTTCGCCGCGATCGTCAAGAAGCTCAAGTACTACTTCACGACGCGAGTGACGGCGAAGGGCGGGGAATACCGCATGAGCTGCGTCCTTGGCGAGGAGCTGTGCCGCGCTCCTTACGAAGACTTCGAGATCGAGTTCAGGATGCTTGAAGGGAAGGAAGCGACGATGGGAGGAATCGCGCGCGCCTATCGCGACTATCAGATAAAGCGCGGCGCGGCAAAGCCGCTGAAAGAACGTGCCGCATCGAACGCAGTACTAAGGGCAGCGATAGACTCGCCCGAGATCCGCATCCGTCAGGCGTGGAAGCCCGTTCCGCCGCTCGTTCTCGAGCAGACCCCGGAAGACGAACCGCCCGTCACGCCGCACGTGACTTTCGACCGCGTCGTAGACATCGCCCGGTCCCTCAAGGCGGCGGGCGTGAAGAACGCCGAGCTTTGCCTCGTCGGATGGAACATCGGCGGACACGACGGTAGATGGCCGCAGTCGTTCCCCGCCGAACCAGTGCTTGGCGGCGATGCGAAGCTGAAGGAATGCGTCAAGGCCGTGCGCGACATGGGCTATCTGATTGTTCCGCACGGCAACTACCTCGACGCCTACCGCATCGCCGACTCGTGGGATGAGGAATGGCTCGCCAAGACTGCGGATGGCGGATTCCCCGAAAGCAGCGGTGCGTGGGGCGGCGGCAAGAGTATGCGTATCTGCCCGCAGCGTGCATACGAGCGCTTCATGAGCCGCGACATGTGGCGCATGGGCGCATACGGCTTCAAGGGACTCGGCTACTTCGACGTGGTGAGCATCGTGCCGGCGGATGAATGCCACGACCCGCGCCATCCCGTCAACCGCGACGAGGGGGCGAAATGGTGGGGGAAGGGCGCAGCGCTCTCGAAGCGCGTGTTCGGCGGGTTTGCGTCAGAAGGTGCGTTCGACCACTTCGTCGGCGACCTCGATTCCGCGCTCTACGTCTCCTTCAACGATCCATCTAAGCTGAATGTCGGACTCGTCGACCGCATGGCGCCGTTCCCCCAGCTCGTCTACAACGGCGTGTTCGCGATGAACCCGTTCACCCGCACCGTGAACTTCACGGCGCAGGAAAGATACTGGCAGCTGAAGCTGATAGAGTTCGGCGGACGCCCGACGTTCTATTTCTACTCGAAGTTCAAGCACGACGGCAAGAACTGGATGGGCGACGGAGACCTCGGCTGCGCGACGGACGCCGAACTTGAGAAGTCTGTCGCGAAGATCAAGGAAGGTGCAGACATCTACGCCCAGCTTTCGCCGCTCCAGTACGAATTCATGGAAGAGCACGACCATCTTGGCGGCGACGTGTGGCGCACAACATATTCCAACGGCACCCGCGTCTACGTCAACTACGGCATGACCGCAGCCACCGCCGACGGCATCTCCGTCCCTGCGGAGGGATGGAGGACAGTTCAGCTAACAAACCGGTAAACAGACGAATAAGGCATAATAGAAACATGACTGCACGAAAGCCAATTCTGCTTGCTGCCGCGGCGACTCTGCTGGCGCTTTCATCCGCTGTGTTTGGTGGAATGTTGCCTCGCACAGACGGCGTGTGGCTGACTGACGCCACGAGCCGCCCCGTCATCTTCGTCGGCCCCGTTAAGTTCAACTTTGCGGGGAACAAGTGGTCACAGGTGACGGG
>CACYNF010000016.1 GCA_902775595.1 uncultured bacterium
GGGAGAAATTATCCACTCCATCGATCACATCCAGGAGAATCAATGCACTCCGCAGAACTAAACGTTCCCCAAAACCATGTTTACCTTTTCAAACCACACCTTCGCCCGCCACCGCCCCAAATTGCGACAAGTATGGTATAATCTACTGCGGCTAGATGAAAGACGCGCTTGAGCTTTTCGCATCGCGCTTTGCGCCCCCCTCCATGAAGGAAGGCGGGGCGGTGGCCATTTCGTCTCTTACCGGCGCGGCCGACGCCTTTCTCGCACTTGCACTCACCAAGGGCTCTCGCCTCGTCCTCGCGGCGACGCCAGGACTCCCCGACGCCGACCGCCTTGCCGACGACCTGCACACGCTCTCGGCAACGATTCCGTCTGCACGCAACATTCGCGTCCTCGAATTCCCCCCGCCTCTCGCCGGAGACGTCGGTGCGCTCGGCACACGGCTCAAGACGCTCGCAGCCCTTCGTGCCTGGCCACTCTCCCCTTACCCCTGCGTTCTTGTCGTCTCATCGCCGGCCCTCGCTTCCCCTGTTCCGACTGGCGCTCCCCCCGTCATTTCTCTGGGGACAGACCCCGAAAAATTGGGGACAGACCCCATAAAGTTTGGCGAAATTTGCGAGAAACTCACCACTTTTGGCTACAATCGCGTTCCAATGGTCGAACAAGTCGGCGATTTCTCCGTGCGCGGCGGCATCGTCGATGCGTGGAGCCCGGGAGAGGAATTCCCGATAAGAGCCGAGTTCTTCGGCGACGACCTCGAGAGCATCCGCACCTTCGACGCCGCCACGCAGATGTCGATAGAGCGCGTCGAAAAGGCCGCGCTGCTGCCCGCCGGAGGCAAGGACGAAGAGCCCGGCAGGCAATGCTCGCTTCTCGACATACTCCCCGACGGCTCGGCAGTCCTCGCGCTTGAGCACAACGACTACTCGCTCCCTGTTCCACGCACGGTCGCATCGGAGATGCGCCCCTACCAGTTCACTTTCGTCTACACAGGCGACCCCGCGCCGCGCGGCGTTCCCACGGGGAAGTTCCAGACGACGCCCCTTCCCGGCTTCGCCGAACTCGGCGCAGACGAAGCGCACCATCCCGAGCTCTTCGACGCTGCCCGCGGCCGGCTCGAACGCCATCTCGCCGCCGCGAAGAAGCGCGGCGACCTCGTCCTCACAATCGACGACCTCTCCGGCGGCTTCGAACTCTCAGCGCCGGCAGCGAAGGACGGCGCGGACGGGAGGTCCCTCCTAGTGGTCGCCAAGTCCGACCGCGTGTTCGCGAAGAGGAAGACCCACCTTCGAAACGCCGCGCTCGCGAGAGGCGCGCGCCTCAACGACTTCGACGAACTCGAGCCGGGCGAATACGTGGTTCACGTCGACTACGGCGTTGGACGGTTCGTCGGCTCGTCAGAAATCCTCGTGAACGGCAAGCGCTCCGAGGTCTTCACGATAGAGTATGCCGACGGCGCGAAGCTACATGTGCCGGCAGCCCACGCACATCTCCTCTCGCGCTATGTCGGCGTAAAAGGCGAGGCGGTCCGGCTGCACCGGCTCGACGGCAAGCGCTGGGCGAAGGACAAGGCCGATGCGCAGAAGGCGGTCACCGACCTCGCCGCGGCGCTCCTCGAGACGCAGGCGCGGCGCGAACTCGTGCCGGGATTCGCCTACGATGTGGAGTGCGACGGAATAGACGCGTTCGAGGCTGCGTTCCCATACGAGGAGACGCCCGACCAGGCCGCGGCAATAGCCGCCGTCAAGAAGGACCTCGCGGCGCAGAAGCCGATGGACCGCCTTATCTGCGGCGACGCGGGCTACGGCAAGACGGAAGTCGCGATGCGGGCCGCCTTCATAGCCGCGATGAACGGCAGGCAGACGGCGGTTCTCGCGCCGACCACGGTCCTTGCGGAACAGCACTTCGAGACCTTCACCTCGCGCTTCGACGGGACGCCCATACGAATCGAGTCCGTCTCGCGCTTCCAGTCCGCGGCGACGCACAAGGGGACATTCCAGCGGCTTGCGACCGGTGCCTGCGACATCGTCATCGGAACGCACGCGATACTCTCGTCGAAGATCGCGTTCCGCGACCTCGGGCTCATAATCATCGACGAAGAGCAGCGCTTCGGCGTGAGGCACAAGGAGTTCCTGAAGCGGCTCCGCGCGACCGCCGACGTGCTGACGCTCTCGGCGACGCCGATCCCAAGGACGCTGTACCTGTCGATGACGGGGGCGCGCGACCTCTCGCTCATCCGCACGCCGCCGCGCGAGCGCGTCGCGGTCGAGACGAAGGTCGTGCGCGACCTGCCCGATGTCGTGCGATCCGCGATAGAGGCGGAGATCGCCCGCGGCGGACAGGTGTTCTTCCTCCACAACCGCGTGTCCACGATCGGGAAGACGGAGAAGCACCTCGCGCAGATATGCCCGGGCGCGCGCATCGTGGTCGCCCACGGGCAGATGGACGCGAAGACGCTCGCGCGGAAGATGCGCGACTTCGAGCGCGGGAAGTTCGACATCCTGCTTTCGACGACGATTGTTGAATCCGGCATCGACATTCCGAGGGCGAACACGATAATAGTCGACCACGCCGAGATGTTCGGGCTCGCGGACCTCTACCAGCTGCGCGGCCGCGTCGGGCGCTCGTCGCGCGAGGGGCACGCGTACTTCCTCCTGCCCTCGGAAGGCCTCGTTGACTCGGACGCACGCGAACGCCTCGCCGCGCTCCAGCGGCACGGCGCGCTCGGCTCGGGGTTCAACCTCGCCGTCCGAGACCTCGAGCTCCGCGGCGCGGGCAACCTCCTCGGCTCGCAGCAGTCGGGCCACATCGCGGCAGTCGGCTTCGGGCTGTACTGCCAGCTGCTGCAGCGCACGATCGCAATGATGAAGGGGGAGAAGGTGCAGGACATCGTCGAGGTCAAGCTGCACCTCGACTTCATCGACTACTCGCCCGCGAGCGAGGACGACGCAAGCGCGGCAGCGCTTCCCTACTCGTATGTCGAGGAAGACGTCCAGCGCATGAGCTTCATGAAGCGCTTCGCGGAGGCGGCGGACGAGAAAGTGGTCGCCGCGCTTGCCGCGGAGCTGCGCGACAGGTTCGGTCCACTGCCGCCTGCGGCGAAGCGGCTTGTCGCGCTTGCAAAGCTCCGCGTCGCATGTGCCGCGGCGAAGATCAGCAACATCGACGTGAAGGACCGCCGCGCGGTGTTCTACAAGGTCGGCTCGCGCGACGTCGCTTTTGTCCGCGACCTCAGGGGCAAGACTCCCGACCGCAAGATCGCAGAACTCGCCGCCTTCGTCGCGGGAAAGAAATAAGGCCTAAATGCCGCGGGAGCGCTTGATCTCTTCCCACGCGCCGTTGATGCGCGCCATCTGCTCCGTTGCGCGCGAGATCATCTCCTCCGGGAGGCCTTGGGCGCGAAGGAGGTCTGGATGGTGCTTCTTCGCCTGAGCGCGATAGGCGCGGCGCAGCTCGTCGTCGGACGCGTTCGCGTCGCAGCCGAGAATTTCGTATGGCGACGGCTCGTACGAATAGCGCCGGCGCGAAGACTGGCGCGAGTTCAGTCGGCGACGGCACTGCTCGGCAAAGAGGGACGGCCGTATGCGGAGCTGCGTGACGATCATCTCTAGGATGCGTCGCTCGCCTGCGGACACTTCGCCGTCCGCACAGGCGACATCCCAGAGGATGTCGTACATCAGCTCGCGCATTACGACGCCGCGCGCTACGGCGGCAAACGACTCGGCGTAGTCGAAGACCGTGTGGTAGTCGGTCTTCGCCGCGCGGAACGCGCGTATGCAGATCTCGCGACTGCCGGGGGTGAGCTTAAGACGCTCGAAGGCCTGCTCCGCGGCCGCTATCTCCGACTCGTCCACATGTCCGTCTGCCTTGGCGAGCTTCGCCATCATCGCGCCGACGGCAGTAAGGAAGACGATCTCGCGCTCACGCGGGGAACTGGCGCGAGACGAGGCGCGGCCGCGCGCATTGCCATACGACCTTTGCGCTCGCGAACTTCCGTCGGCGAGTTTTGCAGCGCCTTCGCCGAGAAAGTTGCCGATCTTGTTCCCGATTACGGCGCCGAGAATACCGGCAAGCGCACCGAAGCGGGAGCCCACCAAAAAGCCGATTGTTCCCCCTATCCAGCCCATCAGCCGCTCTCCGGAATCAGGCGGCGAATGTCGACCGGCAGCAGGTTGGCGGCGTCAAGGTTGGAGAGCGGGCACCATTCGAACCCGATCCAGTCTTCTTGCGCCGCGACATCGCCGCCAGAGAGAGTCAACTCGTAGACGAGGTTTATCTCGCAGTGTTTTTCGCCATGCTGGAGAAAAGAATTTTCTACGACGCCGAGAAGCTTCCCCGCCGTCGAGTCGAGACCCGTCTCTTCCTTCATTTCGCGGACAAGCGCCTCTGCGCCTGTCTCGCCGAATTCGATATGTCCGCCGGGAAGGTAGGTCGAGCCAAGCCCTTTTCCCCTGCACAAGAGAACCTTGCCGTCCTTCACGCATACACCACGGGCGATCGTCTCGATCTCGCCGCGCGTACCCGACAGGATTCGCTCCCACACGCCGCAGACGGTGTCGCGCTTCGCCGGAGGAACCGCCGCCGCGACGCGTGCGAGGATCTCGCGCTCGCGCTCCGCGTCGACGCGTGGCAGGCCTTCCCGGGCCTTCAGCGCGCGGATGCGGTCGGTAACGTCGAAGCGCCGCTTTAGCGCGGCGAGGATCGCGTCGTCCGCCGCATCGACTTCATTCCTCAGCTCGTCCAATTCGCTCATCGCTCATTCTCTTTCGCAATCTCGAACTCGATGTTGGGTTGCTTGGTTTTGGTTCTTATCATGCCACGGACTTCATATTGGACAATCTTGCCACCGTTCTCCATCTTCGTCTGGCGTATCATGAATTGGCTGGAGGTTACCCTTTTATTGTCGTCGCCTAGCTTGAGCGCAACTTCATCTCTCATGTCTCCTAAGGCGCCGTCCATCTTGACGCCAAAGCGCTGTTCAATGTCGGCTGCAATATCGCGCACCGTCTTGCGGCAGTCGGCGAGCGAAAGCTTGTCGCCATCCTGGAAGAGATTGATGGCAAAAAGAGCTTTCTCCTCACCCATGAAAGTCAGACTCATCTTGTCAAATCCGAAGTAGGGCGTAGCAAGTCGGGCGAAGCCGTGGTATTGCAGATTCGTGCCGTAAGAGTAAGTCCCGTTCACGGGGGAAGAGGTCAGCTGCGCGCCGAGCAACTTGGCGGCTTCCGGCGAGCCGATGCGCAGGTCGAACGGCGAGTCAACGACCAATTCGCCGTTTTCCATTCGCATGTGCTCCTCTTTGTAGGCATCAGGAAGCATGGGCACGGCGGATTGTGCACTGCCCGTTTCAACCGACCTCTTCCTCAGCTCGTCAAGCGCCTTTTGCAGCTCCGCTCGCTGGACCGCTCTTTGCTGCCTTTGCTCCTCTCTTGCGCGAATCATCGCCTTGGCACCGAAGAGGCCGGAGACTGAACAGGAAAAGACTCCCAGCAAAAGCAGCGCCACGACTACTGAACGCGTTGGGCCGCGGCGGATGCTCTCGGGCAAATCAGACGGCTCGACGGTGCGAACCCAGAAAGTCGTCAGTGCGACTGGCATGAAAAGACCGCCGAAACTTGCAATGAGGTCGCCGAAAAACAGCACGCCCGTGCGCGCCAGCACGGTGCCGGACGGCGCGGGCAGACCCACCATCTCCCCTCTCGAATACCATGATGCCAACAAACTGGGAATCGCAGAGATTCCCGCCATGACAAGCCAGGCGGCGACAACCATGAGGAGACTGCATGCGAACCGGCCGCGCACGAAGTGCGACGATGCGCCCATTGCCGTCGAGCCCATAATCGGATGGATGGCGCTTAGGACGACGGAAAAGCTCCAGCGCACGAGAATCCAGATTATGGCAACGGCCAACGGGGCCAGTACTATGCACGCGAGGATGGCGGAAAGCGTCGACGCCGATCCGCCGACCTGAGTAAGCTGTGCGTTGGATGCAAAACCAATTACAATGACAAGCGCAATGATCGCGACGACGATAAGGGCGACCTCGGCGAGCATACGCAGGAATCCCGTCGCCATCATGCGTCCCCAGGCCGCGGCGATTCCGCCGCCGGACGGACGACGCTGCCCGGTGCACTTTAGAAACACGCTGTCCACGACAATCGCAACTGCGACAAGCCCAAGCGTCAGGCTGAGCGCTGTGACGACAAAGTTCTCGAACCTGATGTTGGTAAGATTCTCCGCGCCGCTTGACGCGACGGAATAGCGATAGAGCGCCATCACAAGCTGGAGTGGCACGAAGACCGCGAGGAGCGCCGGCCATTTTTCCTTGATGACCTGCCAGTAGACGTGAAGCGCCTCGATCAGCGTTTCCCAGACATTTGCGGAATAGCGTTTCATTATGTTTCTCGGTTTCTTACTTCTTGCCTTGCGCCGGGACCGCGAGGGACGCGCCCTTCAGGTCGGTCCAGAGCGTGCCTTCGCCGGAGTGGATCACGCGGATGTTGACGGCGGGGTTGAGCGCGTCGGCAAACACGAGGTCGGCCCAGAGCGACGGATCCTTGAACGCAGAGGCGCGGCGCTTGATGCCGAGCGCCTCCTCGTTCTCGACGAGGAACTTCGCCTTGACCTCGGCGGAGCCGCGCGTCTCGGTGATCTTCGCCTGTATCTTCGCGCACTCGAGGTCGATCTCCGCCGCCTTGAGCTTCGTCTCGGCGTTTATCTCGGCGACGTCCTTCTTCATCTCTGCGGCGACCGTCGCAACGAGCTTCGCCGTCTCCTGCTCGACCTCGCGCTTGAGCTGGTCGACCTTGGCGATTTCGGTATTGAGTTCGGCGCGGCGCTTTTCCGTGTCCTGCTGGGTCTTGTTCGTGAGGTCCTGCTCCTTCGCGACGGCGGCGGACTGGATCGGCGCGAGAATCTCCTCCGGGACCTCGACGTGGCGGACGATCGCGTTCCTGACGAGAATGTGCTTCTCGCCGAGGACGCGCACAAGCTCGGCCGTCATCTCCTCCTGGAACTTCTGGCGGCCTTCGCCGTCGATGAACTCGCGGGCCTTGTAGTCCGAGCCCTTCATGCGCGAGATCGAGAGGATCTGCGGCATGATGATCTTCGAGACTACGGCCGGAAGGTCTCCGTAGAGCATGAATATCTTCGAGATCTTCTCGGGCATCAGCTCGAACTCGACCGTCATGTCGAGCATGATGGCGAAACCGTCGGACGACGGGAACTGCACGAACTGGTTCATGCCGAACGCGACCGAATCGTTCGCCGGAAGCTGCGACTGACTGGCGCTCGCGCGCTGCTGCGCCGGCATCGCGGCTTCTTCGCGCGCGGCGGAAGCGGTCTGCAAATACCGATTGCCGCTCGCGGCCACCTTGCGCGCCACCGGCGCGCGGGAGAGCGAGCCGAGCGTGCTCTGCGCGTAGTTCGAGAAGTTGCGTGCACTGTCTTCGTCGACGATTCCGAGGTCTGCGTTCTGCGTCACGTACTCCGCGCGCTTCTGCACCTGCTTCTGGAGCGTCATGCGCTGGAGCTCGTCGAGTCCGTTCGCGCTCTGGCTCTGCGCCTTCGTGAGGACGACCGTTCCCGACTTGCCGACAATCGAGACCTGGTTCATGCCGATCTCCACGACGTCGACCTGGTAGGCGCGCGGGTTAACGTAGTAGAGCCCCGGCTGCAGGACCTTCTCCATCACGCCCTTCTCGCCGGGTCCGGCGAACGAGCCGGCGGCGGCGGGCCTTCCGGTCTGGCTCGTCACGACGCCGACATAGCCGATCGGGATGTTTATCGCGCTCATCACCTTGACGTCGTATCCCTCTGGGTTGAGGCGATACCTGCCTGGGCCCAGGACGTCCTTCCACACGCCCTTCGAGTCGCGGTCTGGCGCGAGGATTTCGCCGGGGGCGAGTTCGCGGCCGTTCTTCGAGGTAACGACGCCGACCGAACCGGCGGGGATCGTAATCGCGGCGACGATACGCCAGTCATGCGTCACGGGATCGAGGAAATGGCGACCTTCCCCGAGGGGGATTCTCTGGACGCCCTTCTGCCCCGGCTCGGCGAGAATCGCTCCGGGCGGCAGCTCGTCGCCGGTCTTCGAGGTGACGATGGCCATCTCGCCCGGGCCGACATAGACCCTGCAGCAGGTCCACACGAACGCAAACACGCCAAGCGCGAACAAGGCGACAGCTGCGACGATTGCAGATGCGAACTTTCCGAAGTTGTTCATTTCGCACCTCCTTTCTCGTTTGCGAAAGCGCTTTTGGCGGGAATCCCCATCATCTCGCGCGGATCGTCTGCCGTCACGACGTCCGTCACGCGCGGCGCAGTCTTCTCGTATAGCCGCGCCCTCAGGTAGTCGCGCTCGTCGTCATATACTGCGACTTCGCGCTTCATGACCTCGGCCTCGGCAGTCGTCCGCGCCTCGACGACCTTGCGATCTGCCTCGGCCTTGGCGAGCTTCGCGGCGGCCTCGGCTTCCGCCGCCTTGAGCTCCGTCGCGGCGACCGTAAGACGCGTCTCGGCGGCGATCGTGACTTCTGCCCTCGACTGCTCTGCGGCGATCTTCTTCTGTATGCGCTCGGTCTCCGCGGCCACGACCTTGGAGTTGCGGTCGGCGAGCGACTTCTGCTTGCCGAGCTCTGCGAGCGACTTCGCCTGGACGATCTGCTGGTCGATCTTCTTCGCCTCCTGGACGGCGAGTTCGCGCGCGCGGATGATCGAGGCCACTTCCTGCGGCGCGAAGATGTCGCGGATGAGGACGGAGTTGAGCGAGATGCCCCACGGCGCGCAGACGCCCTTCAAGTACGCCTCGAGCGAATTCTGGAACGCCTGGCGGGACTCGCCGACGATGAACTCGGTCGCGACCTTCTTCGAGCCCTCGATGCGCGAGAAGCCGCGCGCGGAGGGAAGGATGATCTTCTGGAGGATGTCGTCCATGTCGCCGACTTCGTGCGAGAGGAGCGCGACCTTGTCGAGCTGCAGGTTGAATTCGAGCGTTCCCTCGGCCTGCACCGTGAAGCCGTCCTGCGTGAGGAACGTTATCGCGTCCGCTCCGGAGAGCTCGAAGCGCTGGCTCTGCACGTTCACGATCGAGACGGAATAAAGGAACGGGTTGAGGCGGTGCGTTCCTTCCTTGAGGATTCCGTCCGTCACGCCCTTCGCGCCCTCTCCGACGAGAAAGCCCGTGCCAGTCGCGGCGTCTGCGCCTTCGGAAAGGATGTCGGAGCCCGTGAGACGCGTCACGACGCCGACGTGCCCGGGCTTGATCGTGATGTCGTCATAGAGCTTGACGTCGTAGGCAAAGGGATTTATGCGGTGGCGGCCTGTGCCGAGAACGTCGCGGACGATGCCCTTGAAGGAATCGTCGCGGGCGATGATCTCGCCGGCGGGAAGGTCCTTGCCGAACTTCCTGACGAGGACGCCGAACTTCCCTGCGGGAATGTCCATCGCGCGGAAGTACTTCCACTCCCACGTCCACGGATTGCGGAAGTAGCGGCCTTCCGGCAGCACATCCGCCTGTATTCCCTTGTACTCGGGTCCGGGCGATAGGATCGCCTCTGGCGGGAGGTCCTTCCCGGTCTTCTTCATTAGGACTGCGATCTGCCCGTTCTCGGGCTCGATGCGCCAGCCCCACCATATCCACGCCGCGAAGACAACCAGCGCGGCCGGAATTACAAACGCGAGACTCTTCATTTTACCTCCTTACTTGTATCGACGTTTCTTGCAAACTTCGGATTCGACCCCGCGATCACGAGAGCGACCTCGCCCTTGACCTTGGCGTCCTTGAACTCGTTGACGAGATCGGAAAGATAGCCGCGACTGACGCGCTCGTGCATCTTCGTAAGCTCGATGCACACCGCCGCCTCGCGGTCGCCAAGCGCGTCAAGCGCGGCGGCGAGCGTCGCGCCCACGCGGAACGGAGACTCGTAGCATATCAGCGTGTGCTCCTTGTCAGCATCTTCTGCGAACCAGTTGCGGAGCGCGCCGGGCCCTCGCGGCGGAAAGCCGCGGAATGTGAACGACGAAGTCGAAAGTCCCGACATCAAAAGCGCGACCTCGACCGCGCTCGCGCCGGGAACGACTTCGTAGGGGATCCCTGCCTTGGCGCAGGCGCGGATAAGCCGGTAGCCGGGATCGGAAATGCCGGGGTATCCGCCGTCCGAGCAGAGCGCGACGTCCTTGCCCTCCGCGAGAAGAGACAGCACCTTCTCGGTGACGCGCTCCTCGTTGCCTTGCCTGTACGAGAACATCTCCGCGGGGCGCGGTATCTC
This sequence comes from uncultured bacterium, assembly GCA_902775595.1. Lineage (GTDB taxonomy): Bacteria > Verrucomicrobiota > Kiritimatiellia > RFP12 > UBA1067 > UBA1067. Next base: position 10,269 of record CACYNF010000016.1, read on the forward strand.
GAAGTGCGTCAGGAGCTGCCATGTGCGCCGCGTGTCCTCGCAGGCGATCGCGGCCGCGCCCCTAAGCGCGGCGAGAGCGCGCGGCGAGAGGTCGGCGAGATTTCCGATCGGTGTTGCGACGACGTGGAGCATGTCTTATTTCGCGGAAGCCGTGTGGACTTCGATCTGCGGGAACGGGATCTTGATGCCGGCCTTTTCAAGCGCAGACTTGACTTCGGTGAGCGTAGCCGCCGCAACAGGCCAGTAGTCGGCGCTCTTCGCCCATGGGCGGACGTTGATCTGCACGGCGCTGTCGTTGAGCGACGCAACGGCGACGGCGGGCGCAGGATCCTGGAGAACGCCCGGCACGTGGGCTATGGCCTCGCGAATCACATCGACCGCACGCGTGACATCCTCGCCGTAGTCGATGCCCACCTGGAGGTCGACGCGCCTCAGGCCAAGCGCGTTGTAGTTGACGATGGGCCCGCCCCAGACGCTCTTGTTGGGAAGGACGATGCGCTTGTTGTCGGCGGTCTTCATGACGGTCGCCATCATGTTGACCTCGAGGATAACGCCGGAGTGTCCCGCGGCGTCAACGACATCGCCGACCTTGAACGGTTCGTTAAGGGCGATCATCATGCCGGAGGCGAGGTTGCCGAGCGATTCCTGGAACGCGAAGCCGAGGATGAAGCCGGTGACGCCGAGCCCGGCGATGAGAGGCGTGACGTTTACGCCGAGGCGGCCGAGCACCATCACGATCAGCACCGCCCAGCAGGCCTTCGTGACGACGGAGCAGATGAAGTCGGCAAGCAGGCGTCCCTTGGCCTTGCCGCGCATCAGCGTCTTGCGAACGGTGAAGGCGATCAGCTTTATGGCAAGCCAGCCGACGAGCAGTATAACAAGCGCGAACACGAGGTTCATCGCGAAGTCGAGTCCCTTTTCCGTGAGCCAGGAAGTAACCTGCGCGGCTGTCTCCCTGCCTTCGCTGAACTGGGCTCCAATGGCGCCAGTCACCTTTTCCACCACAGTCGTTTCGTTAGTCATGTTTTGTTCCTTTCATTTAAATCCTTCAGCGGTTCACGGCATCCTGCACGGCGCGGCGCAGCCCCTCGTAGTCGGTGCCCTCGAGAAGCTTCTTCAAGTCGAACTTCGCGGCAAGGGCGTCAAGCTCGGCGTCGCGACCACCCTGCTCGCGGAGGATGCGGAACTTCTCGGCGGCGACGATGCCGTTCTTCAGCTCCAGGAACCGCCAGCTCGGGGAGCCGTCGGGGTAGACGAGAGCAATGTCGCCCGCGGTCCAGCGGCTGTAGGTCATGTCGTTGTTCGAGTCCTCGCCCCAGCTGTTGTAGGCCCAGCGAAGAAGACCGTCAAGCCCGCAGGCTGCCGGGTAGAAACCGCAGACAAACGCCTCGCCTGGGCCGGAGCTCATGAAGGTGTTGGGCCTCGCGGGTCCGCAGCAGATATAGTAGGTCGTCGTCTTGCCCTCCTTGCGGCGCGCGGCGACTTCGTCGAGGAAGGGCCTGTCCACATGGTGCATGATCTGGGAGTAGTTGTCGATCTCGATGCCCTTGAACTCGCTTGGACGGCGGTTGCCGGCCATCGCGATCCTGAGCCGGGGCGCGACGCGGCGCACGAACGCGGCGATGTAGGCGAGGTCTTCCGGCGAACGCTCGTCCATCGCGATGAACGCGTCCTTGAGCCACCCCTTCTCCTCGAGGTGCTTCGAGAAGTCGACGAGAAAATCACCCCAGTATTCGTCGAAGAACGGCTTGCGCGGCCGCGCCTCGGCGCGAACCTTCCTGCCGTCGGCGTCGATGTAGTCGACCTTGTAGCCCCAAGGGCACATGGTGTAGCATGCGATGTGGGGACCAAGCCCGCACTTCCTGCCGAACTCCACGTACTTGTCGAAGACGGAGTAGTCGAACGACCATTTCCCGTTCGCGTCCCTGCGGCGCCCGATCATCGTGCCGTACGCGTCGTAGCACTGGTGGTTCCAGGGCTGGTCGACAAGCGTGACCGTGAGCGCCTTCTGACCGGCGGCGGCGAGCATCTTCCAGAGCGGCTCCATCGCGGCGTAGTGCTCGGGCGAGAACGGCTTCACGCCGTTTACGCGCGCGACGGCCCACGGATGCTGCCAGAGGTCGAGGAAGTATTTCCACTCGCTCGGCGGCGGCAGGACGCGGTCGAGGACCTTCACCTTGAGCTGGCCGAAATCGTACTCGCCCGCCTTCGCGTCTGCCGCGGCCGAAACGGTCGCGAAATGGAGACCCGCCGCCTTCGATCCATAGACTGCGCGATCGGCGACGAACCTGTATTCAAGGGATTTGATGCTCGTGTTGTACCGGACGGGCAGGAGAGTGCCGCGGCGCACCGTGACCCCCTGCGCTTCACCTCCGATTTCCGGGAACTCGTCGGACACAAGGAACGACGAACTCTCGCCGCGCCAGACCGTCACGCTCATTACATCTCCCCTTGCTGCAACGCCCGCACAGCACATCGCGAAAGCCAACGCCACCCGACTCAGTCTGTTCATCAGGATCTCCTTTTCCCATCCGTTGTATTTTGGATTTTGTTTTATAATGGTATTATAGCATAAACAGGCGCCGCGCGCCAAAAACACGGCGCGCGGCGGGAGAATCAGAGGTCGCCTTCGACGGGGCGATTCCCAGCTGGGGCGGGTGGCGTCTGTGGCGCTGGCGGCGCGAGAAGCTGCGCAGTCTCGACGAGACGGATGAATTCGGCGCGATAGCCCTCGAGGTCTTCGCCCTTCGCATGGCGCGCACGGTCAAGAATCTTGTCGAAGGACGCACTGCCCTTGAACTTCGAGTCGGACGCGAGAAGCGCGAATTCTGCGACAGCAGACGCGAAGCGGAAGCCTTCCGACGGCGTCTTCGAAGTGATCTGCGCTTCGGAAATCGGAATCTCCTTGAGCATGCTCGTGTCGCCGTCCGGCTTCTTCCAGCGGAGCTTTACGGTGCAGACCTCGCCACGCCCGGACTCCGTGCGCTTCTGATACTTGAGAGGATCGACGTCCGCAATCTTCTCATCAGAACCTGCGGGGACGATCTCGTAGAACGCCGTCATCGTATGGCCGGAGCCAATCTCGCCCGCGTCCTTCTTGTCGTCGTTGAAGTCTTTCGCGGCAAGCTTTCTGCTCTCGTATCCAAGCAGACGATAGCCCTTCACCTCCGCAGGGTTGAACTCGAGCTGGAGCTTAACGTCCTTCGCGACGGTGAAAAGCGTTCCGCCAAACTCGTTCATCATCACTTTCTTCGCCTCTAAGACCGAATCGAGATACGCGTAGTTTCCGTTGCCCGCAGTCGAAAGCTTCTTCATGTTCGCGTCCTGGTAGTTGCCGCGTCCGACGCCAAGCACCGTGAGGAAAATTCCGCTCTCGCGCTTCTCGGCGATGAAGTCCTCAAGCGCCTTCGGCGTCGAGATTCCGACGTTGAAGTCTCCGTCCGTCACGAGTATCACGCGGTTGTTCGCCTTCCTGTCGAAGCCCTTCTTCGCCTCCTCGTAGGCGAGCTGGATCCCCGCGCCGCCCGCAGTTCCGCCGCCGGAGACCAGCCCGTCAATCGCGGCGCGTATCCGCTCCTTCTCCGCCCCTGGCGTCGACCCGAGCAGCACACGCGTCCCGTTCGCGTACGTGACGATCGCCACGCGGTCCTCCGGACGGAGCTTGTCGACCAGCATCTTGAGCCCGGCCTTCGCCATCTCGAATCCGCCGTTCCATCCCATCGAGCCAGAGACATCGACAAGAAACGTCAGGTTGCACGGCGGCAGCTTCTCGACAGGAACTTCCCGCGCCTGCACGCCGACCCTGAGAAGCTTGTGCGTTGGCGCCCACGGGCAGACGCCCATCTCGCACGCGATGGCGATCGGATCGTCGCCATTCGGCTGCGGATAGCGGTACTTGAAGTAGTTAATCCACTCCTCGAGTCGCACCGACTCCCTCGGCGGCATGCGCTTCATCTCGGTGATATAGCGCCGCATCGTCGTGTAGCTGGAAGTATCGACGTCGAGTCCGAATGTCGAGAGCGGCTCGCTCGTGGGATCGCGATATTCGTTCTCCTGAATCTCCGCATAGCGCTCGGAGCCGACGGGCTGTTGCTCCGCCAGTCTCTCAGGAGAAAAGCGCCGCAGGCGCTCGGACGAAGCAATCTCACGCCTCATCGACCCAATGGAGCCAGGAGTACGCGAGCCGGTCAAAGTCTTCATCGTCACTGGCGCGCTTATGGTCATGATCGTGTCCTTCGACTTAGCTCCAACGGAAAGCGATGGAGGGGGCGGTGGAATCGTTGTCCCCGCCGGTATTAGCGCTTCCTTGCGTTGTCCGGCGACAAGATCTTTCGCAAAGTCTATTTCCGCATCAGGTTCGGGCTCACATTCGCAAGGCAGATACTCTTCAGTGGCTGCCTCATCAACATTGGCAATATAGCAACAGAGTCGAGGACCAGTGTCGTTCTGCGAGTTTAACACATACACGGAAACGCCAAGTAAGACAACAAAGCATGCGGCAAGTCCGCAGACCCTGCGCCAAGAGACATGCACGACGCGAGGGATGCACTTGTCGACGAGCGGAATGAAGTCTCCGCCCGAGACGAGGAACTCGCGCTCGTATTCCGCGACGATTCCGTCTGCGGCAAGTTCGGTCCGCGCGGCACATCTGCCGCGGATTTCTGCGAGCACGTCGGCGTCTATCTCGCCGACGCGCCAGCTGCGCGCGACGAAACTGCGCGCTGCCGTGCAGGCGTTCCATAGCTGGTAGACCCTCTCGCCTTCGAGCGCCTCGCGCGGCGAGGCGGGGACGGTGAACGGCGAGACGGGAATTATGAAGAACCCGGCATTCCCGCGATCCTCCGCGACAAGCCCGACGAACGGACGCGCCATGTCGGCGAAGATCCTTATTTCGCCAACCTTCACCGGCGAATCGAATTCCGCGTCGCCGCGCGGCGCCTCGCCCGCGAATGACGGACGCTTCCCGCCCGCCTTGTAGAGATTCCATTCCTGCTCGAATGTCTTGTTCATAGTGCACCTCCTGTCCGCTCGCGCAGCGACTTGGGTGCCGACGATTCACAGGCCGCGAGAAGCAGGCGACCGAAGAGCGGGCTATCCGCGCTCTCCATCGTCTTCGCCTCTTTCCTGAACTCGTCCATCGTCTTCTCCCTCATCGCGTACGCACGCGACTTTCCTACGCCTAGGCCCTCGAGGAGCACCGCATCCGTCAGCGGCATGTCCTGGGCCGTCGCATACAAAAGGGCCGCGACATGCGACTTTTCCACTTTTATCTTGAGGGAGATTCTTTCGAGGAGCGCGTCGATCTCGCGGCGCATCGGTTCGAGGTCGAGAAGCGCGGCGGGGTCTTTCTGTGAATATGGTTCGAGCGCGGCGATTTCGGCTGGGCCTGCGCTTTCCCATTCGATGTGGCGGTAGCCGTCGGGGCCCTTCACCTTGCGCGGACGCCAACCCTTGATAGAGGTAATCCAGTCAAGGACGATATCGTGGACGCGTCCTGCGCCTGAGCCGAAGAGAGTGCCGCAGACAAAGTCGGCGAGGCGCAGCCCCTCGGCCTTGATGCGGTAGGCGAAATAGGACTTGAGCGGCTTCTTCGTTTCGCGCGAGCCCTTCAGCTTGAAGTAGGCGTCAAAAACGGCTACGGGATCATCCGCCCCCGCCTCCTCGCGCGAGACGCCGCGCTTCAAGAGAGTGGAATACATCGCGGACTCCACCTGGCGGCGGAGCGCGGCGGAATGCTCGGCCGGGCATCCGCCCACCGAGCAGATGTCGAACCAGTCCTGCCACGCCTCGTCTCCGGCGTAGCGGTCAGGCGTCAAAGTGTTATCGTTCATCGGTACCTCCAACTCATAAAGGGACGCCGCCATGAACTTTTCCACACTCGGCGGATCGTCTCCATGCCCTTCTCGGCGATGTATTGCCGGTCGTCGGCAGAGAGATGAAAGCGCGAGCGGAACTTCGACTTTGCGAGCCGCCTAAATGCATTCTCCCTTCCTGCCAGAGTCGTCATAAGGGCATCAATCCGCCAATCAGACGACGACTTTTCCCGACTGTTCCAGCGCCCGCGCCAGCTGGTCGGGGCAGGAAGTTCCAGTAGTCTTGAATGTAGTCATTTGTTCCTCCTTTTTCTTACCACTGACGGGACATCCGAGACGGACGGGACATCCAGGACAACCAGGACCTCCGGGACTTGGTTGCCATGGTTGGCCCCCTCCCCTGTCATTTCCAGCCCTTCCGTTTCTTGATGCTCCAGACCGCCTGATCGACCTTGCGCTTGATCTCGGCAGCTCTGGACTCTAGCTCCATCACATCTGCGGCGGCGTCGAGGCGAGAATACGCGCCCTTGTCCCATTCTTCGCCACGAGCGGCTGTGCGAGCGGCGTGCATCCGCTCGCGAACCCCGCCATGCCTCTTGAAGTCTTCCTCCTGCGCGGCAATCATCTTGTCGAGCATATAGCGCGTCTGATGGCAGATGGTGAGCATCAGATTCGCCACCGTTTCCGCCGGACGCGTCTCGAAGAACTTCTGCCAATCAGGCCAGTCAGAATGCGCCTTGGAATAGTCGCGCGCGGCAATGCGCCGCTCGTCGTCGGACGGCCACTCTGCGAAACCATGCGACTTGAGCCAGTCAAGGTAGTCCTCAATCAGCTCGTCAAGCGTGGCGCGGGCGACATTGGTGAGCTTGATTTCCGTTTCCTTGCTCGTGCCGCTCGCCGCGCTCCCCTCAGCGATGTTCTGCTTGCAACTGCGTGCGGCTTGCGTCATCTGGTCAACGGTGCGATCACCGTGAGCTGAAAGGAATCGGCGACAAAACACGACAGTGCCCTGGTAGATCACATCGCTCTTGCGATAGACAATGAGCTTCTTGTACCCGCCATGCGGCAACACAATCTTTGGAATATCAGCCATGGACCCGCGTTCCTTTCCACGGCAGTTCCCGTTGCACAATAAGTCTCGGTTGTCCCGCTTGCCGCGCCGACTTGTCCGCCAAAGCGAAAGCTTTAGCGCAGGCGGGTCCCGTCCGTCCTACTTGTCCCGTCCGTCCCGTTTGTCCCGTCCGTCCTGTTTGTTCTCCCAGGTTCATCGACATATTATACCATTCTTTTCACTTCCCGAATCGACAGACCGATGCCCAACGAAAGCCCGCGCCCGCGCCGTAGGGTTTGCCGCCATCATTCCATCCCTTCGCGAAGGTATGTGTGAACATTCTCCTTGTTCGTACAGATGATCCTACCGTCCACGAAATCAATACCGTAGTGTTCCAACGATTCTTCGGCGTACCGAAAGAGTGCGTCAGCTCGCCATGCATACCACTCCTCGGCTATTCCAAGGTTATTGACCGCGTCTTTAAACCTCCTGAATGGATGCTTCTCCGACAACACATCACAGAGCCGTTGCGACTGCCCGCCTGGGCGAGACAATGCGAACCGCTCCATGATGGAATGGCTTTCGTGCGAGTCCAACGGCTCAATGGAAACCACTTCGTGTCCATGCAGCCAGTCGTTCACATCTGGGTCGCTATAGGCCGAATCCATCACGGTGGCAACTATCTGGTCGGTCAAGTCAACCACGGGATAACTCTGATCGAAGCAGCTATCAAATTCGTCTGCCAGTTCCTTTATCAACTGCTCCTTTGATGTTATCTTTTCACCGAACATGGGTATTCTCCTCTATGGGTCTCTGGCGCTCAAGTTCACAGTCATATTATACCATTTCTTTCGCTTCCCGAACCGCCAGGCCCACGCCCAGCGACGCAATGCCCAGAACACCTGCAGGGATTGTACTAAATGCCGATGCGTAGATGGTAGAGTAAAGCGTATACAACCAAATCGCAAGAACGGATTCAGGATCGTCCACCTGTCGCAATTCAGAATCAAAAGAGGCAAAGGCGGACAAAATCAATCCGACATCTGGATTGGGCTGACGTACAGCAACCATGCTTATCCCCGCAACAATATTCCATTTCACAAGAAAGGCGTTGTCACTCGCCGTCAACCGCCGCCCGGTATCAACGATCCGCAAGTTCAGCGACACGGCAAGCGCACCAACATGAATCATCCGCTGTTCGCGCACATCCTGCGACACATTCGGCTCAAGGCAATCAAAAACAGCAAAACAAAAATCCTCCACATCCCGAAGCATTTCCGTCTGGCAGCGCACGCAATTAGCAACCGCAAAATCGCGCAACCTTGTCCATAAGGCTTGCGGATCATTACGCTTCGCCTCAATTTCTGCACAGATATTCTGTAACATAGGCAGTATCCATTTCAAAGAGTGAGAGTTATTCACACAGCCATTAAATCAATAACAGTTAATCTCGAAACTCAATGATATCGGAAGAATCAACACCTCCACCATACATATCATTCCATCCCGATTCTTCTCGCCAATCTGGATAATCATCATACCAATCATCATCAACATTTCTATTTCGATTAGTTTCTCTTCTAACAAATTCCTGCGCCATATCAACGATGGTTGACACCGGATACTTTGAATACTTGTGCGACGAACGCGACTTATACTTTCCTGCAAATTGCTCCTGTCTACCTATCAATAGCATCCAATTCTTTTCAGACATTCCATCCCAGCCATTACATGCGTCACATTTTGCCGCAAATTGAGGCTGCTTTGACAATAGCACTTGCCAATCCAGACCATTAAATATCGACCAACCATTATAAGCGGCACACTGCTTTTCAAATTGCGGGCAGCAAGCCAAAAGTTTCGCCCACCCTATGTTATCCCACTCATGCTCACGCGCACCAAATAACGTCCACCCACTGTGCTCGTCGCAGAATGTTATCAATTTGCTTTCATATTCTTTCCCTGGTTCTTGACTCTGACCTCTGGACACCAGTGTCCTAAACATGGATATCCAGCTGTTAGCATCAACATCATCCCAATTAATATAGCGATGACAATACTCCATCAGATTCGGATTCCTTTCCACCAGCTGGCGCAGCTCATCATCCGAAAATTTACTCCATCCGCCATGCCGCTCACAAATATCAGCGAATTGTGGCGCACACAGAAGGCAATTCTTCCAAAAATTTGAATCTAAGGAAATTGAAGTTTTCTCAAGAAATTTCCAATGAGGATGCAATAACCGCTCCCAATCTTTGGCATTGAATCGTTTCCACTCATTACCAGACATATGGGACGCCCATTCGGGTCGATGTCTGATAAGATACGACCACGCATGGCACCTTATATATATTTCATCACTTCCAGAATATTCATAATAGCCCGTCAAATTATCAAGGAATCTTGGCCAAGCAGCGATCACCGCATCCCAGAAAGAATCAAACCAAACGTCAGGGCAATCGCCATAATCATAATCAAAAAACGTCGCGACTTCATTGACAAAGTCCGTCCCTTTCCCAAGTGCAATCTTCCAGTCGTCTTCCGTAAAAGTCTTCCATACATCAGCTACATTGTAAGTCGATGCATTAAGAAATGCATCAATTCCTCCTTTTCGGAATTGTTGGCGGAATGCATATATCCAGAAGCGCTTATCTAACGCGCAAAGTATTTGAGCTGCCTCATTATCGCTGATATCTTTCACCCAGCAAAACAAATCCATTCCTGTAGCGCATTCTCCTGCAGAACAGTATTTTTCTCGATTAAATGTATCATACGGCACATCGCTATATGACATATGTTCATACTCACTATAATTTACTACTTCATCCCATTCTTCCTCACTATACTTATATTCTTTTGGGCAGAAATCAAACATCAATTTCCAACCATTCAAGGAATCGCATTTACGCACAAACATTGGCTGAGCAGACAAAAGACGATACCAGTCGAAGCCATCAAATGTGCTCCATCCGTCTACCGCATCACATTTCTCCGCAAACTTGGGTTGTATTTCGAGCAACGCCGCCCAACATACGCAAGGAGAATCTTTCCCCTCCCTCGTCCTATTTTCTCCTGTAAGAAATTTCTTCCAGCCGTTAAAGCTGTCACATCGTTCGGCAAACTGCGGTTGCATCCGCAATAACTCAGTCCAATCAAACGCATCAAAACACTCCCACATATTATATTCGTCACACTTACTCGCAAGAATCGGCGCATCTTTAAGGACAAATATCCAATCGCGATTAGACAGCAAGTTCCATCCATTTACTGTATCGCATTTCTTGTAAAAACATGGTTGCTTGGCCAAGAGAATTCGCCAATCATATTTTGTAAACTTACCCCATCCATTATGCCTGTCACATCTGTCAGAAAATTCAGGATGGGTTATGAGAATATCACACCACAAACACTCTGCGTCGTCATATTGATTGACATGCTCACAAAAGTCTTTCCATCCATCAACAGAATCACATCGATCTGCAAGTTTGGGATTCATACTAAGCAGTCTGCTCCAGTCATACCCATCAAATGATCCCCATCCGTCGCATTTATCACAAAAATCCACAAATTGAGGGTGTGCAATAATTAATTCATTCCAATCATCTCCAGAAAGGTTCTTCCACCCATTATTCCGATAACAACTCTCGCAAAATGACGGTTGGACGATTAACAATTTACCCCAATCACACCCACTGAATCTTTTCCAACCATTGCATTTATCGCATCTGTCAGCCATATCGGATTGTACCGACAAGAGCGCGCTCCAATCAACCCCATCAATCTTTTCCCACCCTTCGTACTTATCACAACGATTAATAAAGTCTGGGCACTTAGACAGCAGTGTTGCCCAATCAGCTCCTTCTAACAACTTCCATCCTTCGTACTTATCACAATAGTGAATTATACACTGGTGCGCAATCAATATGTTCACCCAATCAGCACCTTTCGCTCTAACACTAAAGAGAAAAATGATATCCTCACTCTCTTTAAGTGTAATATTGGGCACGCTCTCGACAGGCAGCTTTTTCCGCTCAGATAGAGGGAGCGCATTTATCTTGTCACGGAAAGACAACCATTGTTTAATTTTTTCTGAAAGATTGTTGTGATGCCAATGTCTTGACTTTTCGTATCTATCTGAAAACCTTGGCTGGCTTCTTAATAGATCGGCCCATTCAGAGGTATTGAACCCATGCCAGCCGTGCCAGTAACTGCATGCATTTTCATATGAAGGCTTATCTTTCAGCAGACAAACCCAATCAGAAGACGAAAACAACTTCCACGCTTTGGTCAAATCACACTTCGCTTCAAACACGCTATCGCTCTTCAGCAATGTCACCCAGTCTTTGGCGCTCAGCTCTTTCCATCCGGTTACCTTATCGAGAATCTTTATCATTATCCTACATACTTCATTACTACTCATCTTGACACCTCCCCAATAAAAGCACGACCTTCAATCAAATTGCAAACAAACCGACAGCATTCGTCAGACTTATCAACGCATACAATAATCGTCATGTCATTGGTATTATGATCAATCATAAATGCTCTCCTTTGCTTTCCAAAACGCTTTCGCCGCGTGCTCCACCTCAATATCCACCCCTTCAATCCCCTTCAGCCGCTCGGACATGCGCTCGGCGAAGCACACGGAACGGTGCTGACGCGGCCCCTTGCGGCCCCTTCGGGGTTCGCGCTTCGCGCTCAGGCAACCCGACCGCTTCGCGGCGGGCGCATTTCCCGTGCAGCCGAAGGCGACTTGAAGGTGGTCGCGGCCGGTGTTCAATTTTGCCAATGTGGAAATGCTGCCAGTTCCAATGTTGCCAATTGCCATTTTCTCCTCCGGCAACCCGCGCTTGTACGAGAAGGATGTGATGGTGACGATCATATCAAACGACCTCCCAATGCCCACTATAACCATGTCCTACGTACCTGATATTCTGGAGTTTTGCAATATGACGCTTGACCGTAACCACGGAGCACTTCAATCGTTCAGCCAAGACTTTCACTGTTACCTTGGGATCCGCCGCTATCCATTCAACCAGCATCAAATCCACATTGCGTTTTTGCGCTTTGGCATCACCTTGAGTATCACCTTGAGTATCACCTTGAGTATCACTCCTTGCTACATTGCCATTCAGATTTGGCAACGTCACGACAAAGCAGCCGACAGCGGAATAGAACTTCGGAGCAAGACCAAGAGGATTGTGTGAGACATCTGGCGCGTACGCTCCGATGATCTTCTTGAACCCGCTTCCCTCGCGCTCCATGTAGTCGAGGCGGTCGAAGACGTCGGCAAGAATGCCGTTTCGCCTGTCGGAAGGAACGTTCATCACGTCGAGGTCCTGCACGAGCGATCCGTCAGGCATTCCGCCGGGCGACATGATCTCCATTCTGTCGTCGAATATGTCCACATGGACTTCGCTCCCAGAGATCGTGTAGTCGCGGTGGATGAAGGCGTTCACAAGCGACTCCGTAACGGCACGTTCAGGATAGTCCGGGTAGTTGTCACGCTCCGTAGGACGCTTCACCCAGCCCTTGTTCGTCTGCACTTTTATGAAGTTCTCCGCCATGTCAAGAAGTTCAAGGATGTTGCCTTGCTCCTTGCGGCTCGCCGTCGAATCAGCCGCCTTGTCTTTTCCCAGCCAGCGCGTGCAGAACAGGCGCGACTGGGGAATAGGACAATCATCAGCCAGCAACGCCCCGGCGTTTGTGAGTATGCCGCATTTCGTAATAAGACCATACGACACCAAATCCGCGTTCTTGACCTCCTTGTGGACTCGTTGCTCAAACCTGTACTTCAGCCTCTTAAACGTGAACTTCCGCGAAGACAGGCGATTGACGGTCTCCGCGCCGTCCCACGAAAGATGCATCTTGTGGAAAAGGAATTGCGTCAGCGCGAAGCCCGTCAACTGTTGCTTCGTGGATCCTGTGCGGTAGTGATATTCGCCGCGATAGGCGACAGGGAAATCGCTCTCGCGCACGACAATCTGAATGACATCCTTCTTCTGTCTCTTCACCAGAGAGACATCTGCAACTATTCCCATTGTATCGCGTATCTTGTTCGGGATGTCTTCAAGCAGTTTCTTTGCGTTTGCCACACCGACGGGCTTGCCCGCATCATCAATGCCGATCAGCAGCTTCCCGCCTTTCGCGTTCGCGAAACCGCAAATCCATTTAAGGTACTCGTCGTGCCACGACAGCTTGAATTCGGTGTTTTGCGATTCTTTCACTGTGCCCTCCTTGGTAGTGCATAGACATTATACCATTTCTCGCTTGACAAGCCGAAAAACTCTCGTCGTTTCTCTCATATCACCACCTCTTATGTCATTCATCTGCCTTCCAACTGCCGGTCTTCCGCCAGTCATACCGACCCCATGCCGCCCCAGACCCAGCTGACGGATGATACAACACTGCCCGGCGATCATGGAATCCCTCTCACGCCTTTTCAATTACCTCCCAATGCCCGCCCTTGTCTGGACCGACGCGGCGAAGGCGCTGCGCGTCCTTGAGCCGTTCGATATGCTTCTGAATCGCGCTACGGGAAATGCCTGTCGCGGAAGACATTTCTGCAAAGGTGATTTTCGGATTGCCGCGGATCAACTCCAATAGCCGATCGGCGGTTTTCTTACCACCTTTTCTTACCACCTTTTTCTTACCACCTTGCGACTCGCCTCTAGCCTTCAACGTCCGAAGAATCATGTCGAGCATGAAATCTACGAAGACGCGGGCATCGCCCAACTCCTGGGCGGCATGAAGCGTCTGGTAGTATCTGCGCTGGTGGCAAAGCACCATGTTCTCTATCGGCAAGGCGTAGAAGAGCTGATTCCACCGGCCAAGTATCACTGTCTGCCAGAGTCTCCCCATCCTCCCGTTGCCGTCGGAGAACGGATGGATAGTCTCGAAGACAAAGTGGAATATGCAGCTCTTCACCAACGGAGCGTCCTTCGAACGCTTCAGCCAAGCGAAAAGATCCTTCATCAAAAACGGAACCTGGTCCCACGGCGGCGCATGAAGCATCGCCACGCCACGGGCGTTGAAGACCCCGACATTGCATTTGCGCCACTTGCCAGGACTTTCGACCAAGTCCTTCGTCATCAGCGCATGCGCCCGCAAAAGCGCCCGAGGCGACAACGGATCAAACGCTTCGACTTTTGAATATGCGGCATGCGCTCCCTTCACTTCATCAATTTCACGCTTCGAGCCGACGACCTGCTTGCCGGCGATGATATCCGTTACCTGGTCTTCTGTCAGCGTATTGCCCTCGATTGCCGTCGTGCCGCGAATCGTTCTGATATGGTTGAGCTTCCTGAGCCGCACACCCGCCGGCCCTTCCATGACGATGCGATAGCGCTCTATCGCGGCGGCGATGTCCATCACCAGCCGCAGAGTCCTTTCGCCCGGTGTAAACCGCACCAACTCGCCAACATCAACCATATTTCACCTCCACCGCTATTCCGCATCCAAAGTTCACAGGCACATTATACCATTCCCTATTGAACGGAACCGTGGCCATGGGGCATGTTCTCGCCGATGCGCTTACCGTCGGCGTCGTGCGTCATCTTCGCGCCGTCCAAGTCGAGGCCTATCTGGAGCGAAGGCGAAACGTCGGCGCAGAATGCGGCCGCGCCAGAGACGTTACGGCGGTAGAACGCGAGGCCCGCGACCATCGCGCCGTTGTCGCCCGTGTACTTCGGCTTCGCCATGAGAAGCGGCACATGCGCCGCGGCGCAGACCTCGCCGAGGACGGCGCGGATGCGGCTGTTGAGCGAAACGCCGCCGCCAAGGGCGAACGCCCTGTAGGAGCCGCGGCGCAGGGCAGCGCGAGTGCGGTCCGCAACTGCCTGGGCAATCGCCTCCTGGTAGGACGCAACGACATGCGCGACGGCCGGCGGAACGGAATATCCGCCGAAGTCCTCCTTCTCCGCGTCCTGCGAAAGAAGCCCGGGGTTCTGCTGGACATGTCGAAGAAGCGCGGTCTTGAGCCCGGAGAACGACACGCAGAGTTCCGCAGGAAGCCCCGCAAGCGCCGTCACGCCGTCGCGCGGGCGACCCTTCGGGAACGGAACGAGCGGCCAGTCCGGGAAGCGGCCGCGGAAAGCCGCGGAGATGCGGTCTATCTTGAGCCCGCCCGGATAGCCGAGGCCAAGCAGCTTTGCCGCCTTGTCGAACGCCTCGCCCGCCGCGTCGTCGAGCGTCTCTCCGATGACCTCGTACTTGCCGTATTCCGGCATGTCGATCCAGACGGTGTTTCCGCCTGAGACGGCGAGCCCGAGCATGGGGCCGATTTCGCGCGGATCGGCGAGCTTCGCCGCCGCGTCGTCGGGCGCGTCGAACATAAACGGTGTGTGGAGATGCGCCTCGATGTGGTTGACGGCGATCAACGGAACGCCAAGGGATTTCGCAAGCCCCTTCGCCGCGTTGAGCCCGACGATCAGCGCCGGCGCGAGGCCAGGGCCGTAGGTAACGGCGACTGCATCTACCGACTGGCCTTTCATCGCGTCGCCGACGACCTGCGAGATCTTCTCGATGTGCGCGCGCGAGGCGATCTCGGGAACGACGCCGCCGTAGGGCTGGTGCAGGGGGATCTGCGTGTAGACGACATTGGAGAGGACTTCGCGTCCGTCCTTCACCACCGCCGCCGCCGTCTCGTCGCAGCTTGTCTCTATCCCAAGAATGTTCATGGTTTCGTCACCAGAACTTCCACCACGGGCGGGCGACGGGCTGGACTCCGCCCGACTCCTTGTAGAGCTCCTTGACCCGCTCCGAGCCGGCCGTCTCCGGATCCCTCACGAACTCGTGCTTGTTTAGCTCAAGCGCGTCGGGAAGGCTCCAGAACTCCGAGCGGCGGAACCTGTCGCGGTCGCAGCTGTGGATCACGATGACTTCGCCCGTGCCGAGCACGGAGAGGGTCGGCTTCCTGAGACGCATAAAAGGACCGAGATCCGTCGTCGTCCACTTGCGGGACACGGAGCCCTCGTCCTGCGCCGCGAGGAAGAGATGTTCTGTGTTCCTGCGGCTCCAGGAGAGCAGCGTGAACTCGCGGCGCAGGCCTTCGGCGTTCTTGAACATCTGGAGCGCGCTCCCGACCTTCATGCCCGGCACAACGGTGAACGCGCGGAGCTGCCCCTCGTAGCGCATCCCCCCATGCACGAGCACCGGCTTCGCGAGATACTTGCCGATCGTCCTCAGGGGATAGTGGTCTCCGAGGTAGGTCTCGAGCTTCTGCCCCTCGTTCGACTCCAAGCTGAAGCGCGAAACGAAGCGGCCCTTCCCGATCTTCTCGAGCTGCTCCATGCTGCCCGAACTGAACACCTCCACGAAGAGAGTGTCCTTCGAGCTCGGATATCCGACACTGATCGTGTCGGGCGACATGTTCGCGACATCAACGACCGCGCGGACGCGCTCGCCCGACACATAGTCGATGCTGTCGAATTTGAGGTCAACCGAGATCTCCACCGTCTCGGCGAACGCAAAGAAGAATGCAAAATTGAAAATCAAAAACGAGAAATTGCGGATGGCGTTCATTTTTTAGGTTCCTCCACTTTACGCTTTACACTTTCACCTCCAGCCCATCGTACGCAGGCTCGACGTTCGTGCCCGCAAGCCGCGCAAGCCAGTCCTCGTGCGTCAGGTCGTGGCACATGTGGACGAGATACGCCTTTTTCGGCGCGATGCGGCCGATGTACTCAAGCGCCCGCTCAAGACTCAGGTGCGTCGGATGCGGACGCTCGCGAAGGCAGTTGAGCACCATGACATCGACGCCCTTCGCGCGCTCAATTGTCTCGTCGGGCAGCTCGTGGCAGTCGCTGATGTACGCGATGCGGCGTGAACCCTCGGAGAAAAGGTATCCGCAGCAGGGAAAGCCATGCTCGACTTTTAGCCGCAGAGCCGCCATGCCGCCGACTGAAAACGAATCCGCCTCCGAAAACTCCACCATCGGGCGAAAGAGCCCGTTCTCCCCCCCGGCCGAGCTGATGTAGGGGAATATCGTGTGCATCTGCTCAATCGTCTTGCCCATCGCGTAGCACGTGATGGGCTTGCCGATGATGCGGTAGGGAAGGCCGCGGTAGAGCGGGTCGCCCGGTTCGCAGGGGACTTTCGTTCCGTTGATCGTGTTGAAGCGGCGGATGTCGTCGAACGCCGCGACATGGTCCATGTGCGCGTGGGTGAGCGCAACGGCGTCGACCTTGGATATGCCGCACTCTATGCACGCGAGACGGAGCTCCGGCGGCGTGTCGACGAGAAGCGCCGCGCCGTCGGAAGCCGTTACGTATGCGCCGCAGCGCCGCCGGCGGTCACGCGGATCGCGCGACGTGCACACGCGGCACGTGCAGCCGATCTGCGGCACTCCCACGGACGTGCCCGTGCCTAGAAAGCGGAACGTCACTGCCTCTTTTCGGGCATCTTGCCGGACTTGAAGTACTGCTCGATCTCCTCGAGCGTGCGGCCCTTCGTCTCGGGGAGGAAGAACGCCGCGGTGATGAAGTATATGACCGTGAAGCCAGCGAGGCAGTAGAACACGGCGGGGAATCCCCACGCGTCCTTCCACGCCGGGAAGATCGTCGCAATGCCCGCGGAGACGCCCTGGTTGATGATCATCGCAATCGACATGCCGGTAGCGCGGATACGCGTGGGCATGAGCTCGGAGAGCGCCAGCCACACGCAGACGCCCGGTCCGACGGCGTAGAACGCAATGAACATGAAGAAGAACGCAGTCGCGACGATGCCGGTCGTCATCGACGCGACGACGACGCCCTTCGTGATGAGGAGGAAGGTCGTCGCGACGCCGCAGAGACCGAGGATGATGCCAGAGGTGCCGAGCTTCAGAAGGAACTTGCGGCCCTTGCGGTCGACGATTGCGCACGCGACCACCGTCATGAACACGTTGACAAGCTTGATCGCGAGGTCGGAGAAGTTGGCGAACACGCCCTCCATGCCAGTCGCCTTGAAGATGTCGACCGTGTAGTTGAGGACCGAATTGATGCCCGTCGTCTGGTTGCAGGCGAGAATCGTGACCGCGAGGAGGAACGGGTAGATGTACTTCTTCTGCAGCAGGCTGTCGCCCTGCGCGGCCTTCGCGATCGCGGCCTTCTCCGCCTCCGCCGCCTTGTCCGCGGCGATCATCTCGTCGAGAATCTCCTTCGCCTTCGCCTCGCCGTTGTTGGCGGCGAGCGACGCAAGCGCGTCCTCCCTGCGGCCCTTCTTGTAGAGCCAGCGCGGCGACTCCCTGAGCCAGAACGCCCCAAGGAAGAGGATAAGGCCGGGAATCGCGGAACAGAGGAAAATCGTCTGCCACGCGGTCGCCCAGCCCTTGCGCTGTTCAGGCGTGGTCCAGGCGCTGATCATCTTGAAATCAACCTTCTTGATGTCGGCGACCTTGTTGCCGTCCTTGTCGAGCTTCGGCTTAGGGGCTCCCGCTTCGTCAAGGACATATATCGGATTCTTGTCGGCATCGACCATCGGCTCGCCGGCGGCGTCGACTTTCTGCTCGAAGACGACGACGTTGTTCTCGACTGCCTTGGCCTTTACTACCTTGTCCGAGTCGCCGACCAGGCCCGTCACGACGAGGCCGATCACGGCGGCGAACGCGAGCCCTATCGTCAGGAGAAGCTGGAACATGCCAGTGCCCTTGCCGCGCGACTCGCTGTCGAGGCATTCGGCGAGATACATCGGAACCACCACGCCGACGAGACCTGCGGACGCGCCCTGAAGCGTGCGGCCGATCGTGAGGAGGATGAAGCTGCCGCCCTCGAACAGCCCGGAGACGCAGATCACCGGTATCGCGATGAAGAAGCAGAACGCAGATGCGATGATGATCTTCTTGCGGCCGAGCCACTCGGAGAGCGACCCCGCGAAGAGCGAGGAAATGACGCTTCCCCACAGCACCGCGCCCACGATGAAGCCGAGCTGCACGGACGAGTAGTCGGAAGTGTTGCGGATGTACGGAAGCGCCGCGGCGATCACGCCTACGTCGATGCCGTATATGAGGCCGCCAAGCCCCGCCATCACCAGTAGATATCTCGCGTATCCTTTGACTGTCATGTCTATTCCTCCTGTTTGTTCTGTTTGGTTGTAAAACTATATCTCGACCGCGAGCGCGGCTGCGATCGACTGGTCCATGTCGAAGTACTTGTATCCGCCAAGCCGTCCGCCGACAATGAGGTTCGGGACCTTCGCCGCCTCTTCGCGGTACTTCGCGAGAAGCGCGCGCGACTCCTCGCAGTCAACCGGGTAGTACGGCTCGTCGCCGGGCTTCCACTGCGCGGAGTACTCGCGCATCACCACCGTCTTCGGCGCGGACATGACGCCTGCAAGCTCGGGGTGGTAGTGCTTGAACTCGTGGATGCGCGTGTAGGGAACGGACGCCTCGGTGTAGTTGACGACCGAAGTCCCCTGGAAGTCCTTTACGTCCAGGGTCTCCGTCTCGAAGCGGAGCGTGCGCCACGGCAGATGCCCGAATTTGTAGCCGAAAAGCGCATCGACGGGCCCGGAGTAGTAGACGGGCGTATCCGCCATGTCAGAGAGGGCGAAAGGCGCATTGACCTTCACCTCGATGTTCGGGTGGTCGAGCATCCTGTCGAAGACCGCGTTGTAGCCGTCGGCTGGAATTCCCTGCAAATAGTCCTTGAAGTAGTTGACGTCGTAGTTGTCGCGCACCGGCACGCGCTTGATGATCGAGGGGTCTATCTCCTCCGGCGCCTTGCCCCACTGCTTCGAGGTGTAGCCGCGGAAGAACGCGTCGAAGATCGCCGCCGAGTGGCGTTCGTCCTTCATGAAGCCCGCGACCTCCCCCGGCTTCAGCTCCACGCCGAAGAACTTGTTGATGAGCGCGAGGCCGAGGGGAAGGTAGTATATCTTGCCCTTGTAGTTGGCGAGCACCTTGTGCTGGTAGCCGTTGAACTCGGTGAAGCGGCGGATGAAGTTCCACACCGCCATGTCGTGCGTGTGGAAGATGTGGCTGCCGTAGAGATGCACCTCGATGCCCGTCGCGTGGTCGGTCTCGCAGCGGACGTTGCCGCCAACTGCGCCGCGCGCTTCGAGGACAAGAACCTTCCGCCCCGCCTCCGCGAGACGGCGCGCGACCGTGCAGCCCCAGAAACCTGCGCCTGCGACGATCGCGTCCGATCTCACGACTCCGCTCACTTGATCGCCTGCGCTCCCTTGCCGTCCATCGCGCCGAAGAGCTTGAGCGCGTCCTCGAGCGGATAGCGGTTGCAGAACATGTCGCACTGCGTGGTGATCGTGCCCTGGAGCGGAAGCCCGAGCATGGACCTCAGGCCGTTGCACTTGCCCTCGTCGAGCTTCGTCGACTCGGAGTACTTCATCGAGAGGAACGCGTTCAGGTACTGCGCGTTGAGGCGGCCCTTGAAGACGGACGGATCCTTGAGATCCTCGTTGTCCTCGATGGACTCGATGCCGTCGGTCCCCTCGAGGTCCTCGAAGTCGTCGACGCGCACCTTCGCTATGGAGGGCGAAATCGTCATCTGGATGTCGCTCTCGCGGTTCAGGAAGAACACGTTGCCGTCGATCGACTGCCTCTTCAGCGCGCCCGCGCCCTTCGTGTTGTCGTAGCCGGTGAGGACATTGAGCCCGATGATGTTGTCCTCGATCTCCGCCTCGACGCCCGTGTTGTTCCTCACGCCGAAGCCCATGTCGGCGAGGTCGTTGAGGCGCGACCAGGTGTAGAGCACGGTGTTGTTCTTGAACTCCCACTTGACGGCGGGCTTCCAGCCGGCCTTCGGCTTGTTGGGCCCGTCCTGCGGAATCGCCTTCGAGCAGAGCACGTTCGCACCGATCATGCGGTTGTTGCAGAAGACGCAGTTCTCGACGTCGACCTCGCCCTCGTACCACGTGACGTTGAAGGCGATGTTGCCGGAATTAACGAACGCGCAGTTCTTGAACGAGAGCTTGCCCGTCGCGCGGTTCGCTGTGGCGGAGTAGACAAGGTAGCGGTTCGCGGACGGAAACTTGTCCCTCGTCTTGTTCATCGCAGGGCCCTCGAGCCACATGCCGGTGTCGAAGCCTTCGGGCTTGCCCTTCGTCTCGTGGTAGGAGTTCGCGAAGCCCTCGTCGAAGATGAGTCCGTCGAACTTCATGTCGACGCCGTCAGGCTGCTTTTGCTGCTTGGTGAAGTCGATCGTGAAGACGCCAAGCCCAGTGCCTTTCTTGTCGTTGTTCTCGTTGAGGGCCTGGAACATCGTCCTGTGCTCAAGGGGATTTCTCGCCGAGAAGTCCTTTGAGTAGCCGCCGATGATCGAGACCGCCTTGTCGATCAGAAACCAGTTCTGCTTCATCTTGCCGGGGTAGATTCCCTCGGCGAGGTGGATCGTGTCGCCGTCCTTCGCGTTCTCGAGCGCCTTCCAGAGGTTCTTTAGCGGCGCCTCCTTCGTGCCCTCGTTCTTGTTCTTCCCGGTCTCGAGCGAGACGTAGATGTCCGCCGCCGCCGCAGTGGTCGCCGCAAGCGCGGCCGCCGTCAGTGTCATGAACTTGTTCATTCGCTTTTCTCCTTTTGTGGTAATTCGCCTGTGACGTCGAGGATCCACGCCGTGTCCGCCCAGCATGGATGGTCCTTGTCCTTGAAGATCTTCGGCAGGATGAGCTTCTTGACTTCCTCGTCACGATTGAGGACGTCGTTGAACACGAGCTCAAGGTACTCCTTGTCGATTGACTTGTCGAAGAGAATGCCTGCCAGCAGCAGGACATTGTCGTCGGAAACGAGGTTTAGCGCACGGTGGAGGCATTCGTCCTTGCGTGCATCCGGAACCGCCTTGAAAGCGGCCACGAAGGCGTCCATGTCCTTCATCGTGACCTCGCCGCCCTCCTTCTCCATCCATTTGTCGGTGAGCGAGTCGAACGCCTCGACCTTCTTTTCGTCCTCCTCTTCCCGGCGTTCCTCCTCTGTATTCCCCTCTTCGGCGTCAACGCCTACCTCGCCCGCCAGGTCTTCTGGCGCGCCTTCGCCTTCGGCGCCCGGCTCATCGTCACCAACGGACGCCTCGCCAAGCTCCGTGCTCGGCGCATCCTCCGCGGGATAGGGGTACCCCGCGCGGTGGGCCGCCGCCTTCTTCTCGCTTGCCGATTCGACAAACCAGAAAACAAGCGCAAACGCAACGGCCGCCGCGGCGGCGAGGAGCGCAAGCGCCCCCGCCGCAATCGACCAACTCTTCTTCGTTCCCTTGCCCATGACCGATAGTATACCAAATTTCACGCTCAAGAGGCCTCTCCGTCGCCTGCGACAAGGGCCTGCCCGACGGCCACGATGCGCCTGTCAATGCGGATCTTTATCTGGCTGACGTAGTTGCGCGATATCCTGTATTTCTCGGCGACTTCGCCTATGTCGCGGCCTTCGAGGGCGTATTCGCGGTAGACGTTCCTGTCGCGCTCCGAAAGCGCCGTCTTTGTCAGAACGTGCTCCACGGCCGACTTGAGAACGGCCTGGCGCCAGTCCTCGTCGAGCTGCTCCGGCGACTCGGACGGGGCTGCAAGGGTATCCGCGAGGGTGTCGGTGTCGTCTCCGTCGGCCGTCTTGGCCGAAGAGTCTATCGACACCTTCCTGTCTCCTGCGCGCGCCATGTCCTTGCGATGTGCCATGTGGACCTCGTTCACGATCATCGTCGCGAGATAGGAATGGAACTTGCCCTTCTCGGGCGTGTACTTCCCCTCGCGCAGGACGTTGACGAGCTTGCCGAGGACCTGCATCACTATGTCGTCCGCGTTCTCCTCGCCGCCCTTCATCGCGGCGAACTGGCGGATCGCCGCGGAATACGAGTTCCAGAAGCGCACCCACGCCGCCGAATCCTCGCCGGGGGCGAGGTTCTTGATCTTCGCGATCAGCGTGACGGAGGTGACCGGAAACGTACTCATCTCGCGGAGGCTTCCTGGAGTTTTTCTATCGCGTCGTCCAGCAGCATCTGGAGCGGGGCGTTGTCGCCCGCCTGCATATAGTCGGCATCGCCGAACCTGAGGGCGTCGAATGGGCTGCTGTCGGAGTCGTCCGACAGGCGATCGCGCATCGACTCGAAGTCTGCGATCGCCTTTTCGAACGTGATGTTGCCCGATGCGAGCGCAGAGAGGGTCTCGTGCGTCAGGACGAGGGCGTCCAGCTTCGCGGCCTCGAAGGCGCCGCGTGACGGCATCACCAGATTTCCGTCGTCGTCCGTCACGTCCTCCGCCTTTGCCGCCGTGGGGACCCGGAACAGATCGTCGAAAGAGGGGACGTCTGGCCTCGCCCCGGCGTTCTGGAGCTTTAGCCGCCAGACTTCGCGCTGGACATGGAACTCGCGCGCGCCCCAGACGAGCGCGACCGCAAGCAGAAGCGCGATGGCCCCCACATAGCGCGCGACATGCCGCGCGACATGGCCGCGGGACTTCTGCTTTAGCCAGCGCTCCTCGGCCTCGAACTCCGCCTTCTCGCGGTCGGCACGCTTCTCCTCGGCATAGGAAAGGCACTCGCGCCCCTGGGGGTTCGCGTGGAGGAGCTTCGGAACGATGCGCCGCCATACCGGGTCGTAGGTCTCAAGCGAGGAGAGGATGTCCGTCCGCGCGTCGCACCAGAGCCCCGTAAGAAGCCTGTATACTATGACTCCAAGTGCGTACCAGTCGCTCTGGGGGCTCGCCGCGACGCCCATTTCGAGCTCCGGCGCCATATAGCCTATCGAGCCCATCACGAGCGAACGGCCCTCGCGCATCTTGACTATCGTGTTGACGGCGTCGACGATCGTATTGCCGTCGCCCGACGAGTCGAACACCTTTGAGACGCCGAAGTCGGTGAGCACCGCGTGGCCGTCAGGCCCGATCAGCACGTTTTGGAGCTTCAGGTCGCGGTGCACCACGCCCTTTGAATGGATGTAGGCGAGCCCTTCGCGCAGATCGTCGTACCAGCGGCCTATCGTCTCCTCGTCGACGGAGCCGGGCTCGACGTCGGCAAGAGACTTCGGCTGGCCCGACTCGTCGAGCACCAGATCCATCACAAAATAGGGCTTCCCCGTCGCCTCGTCCGTTCCGAAGTCAGTGACCTTGACGATCCGGGGATGACTCAGCTTCGCAAGAAGCCTGCCCTCCGTCTCGAAGCGCCGCTTCACCTCCTGGTCGTCCTTCTCGTAGGTGAAGAGCTTGACGGCGTGGCGGGTACCGAGACGCGGGTTCTCCGCCTCGTAGACCTCGCTCATGCCGCCTTTCCCGAGAAGGCGGACAACGTCATAGCAGCCAATCGTCATCGAATCGTCCTTTCCGTTCACGGCACATTATAGCAAATTAAACCTTGGCGGCGGAGGTTTTCTGCGCGCGGAGACTTCCTCGGCGAGCGCTCCAACCGCCGCCTCGAGCTGCGGGTCGCGCCCCGCGGCGATGTCGGCCGGAGTCCTTTCGACTTCGATGTCCGGCTTTGCGCCGTGGCATTCGAGGTCGGTTCCGTCGGGGAGGAAGAAGCCGATGCGCGGACGGCGCATCACCCCATAGTCGAGAAGATTCAGGTCGAACGTGCCTATGACGTCGCCCGCCGTCTCTGTGCCGACGACCTTCGCGCGGCCGAGCGACTTCATCGCGTGCGTGAACTCCTCGGCGTTCGACTGGCTGCGCTCGTTCGCGAGCACCACTACGGGGAGCGACGTTATGACGGGGCGCCCGAAGCGGGAGATGATGTATCCCTCCTCGTCGACGCCGCGGTAGAGGGTGCGGACGTGGCGGCTGCCGCAGAGGATGTCGATGAGCCTGTCGGCCGTGTATCCGCCGGTGTTGTAGCGCACGTCTATCACCACGCCGTCCTTCCCGAAGCACTCGGCGAAAACGGCGTCGGTGAACGCATCCGCGGTATCGCTGAGCATGGCGTCTATCGCGAGATACCCGAAGTTGCCCTTCTCGCGGACCCGCCGGCGCGCCTCCTTGACCTCCGCGGCGCGGAGGAGCCGGCGGATCTTCTGGAAGTCGACGGCCTCGACCTCGCGCACGATGGCGTTTGTCTCGCCCGCGCGCTGGACCAAGAGCGCGAACCTGTGCGGAAGCGGCGTGTTCATCGCCTCCGCGTAGTCCATTCCCGGGGCGACGGCCTTCCCGTCTATCGACAGGACGACGTCTCCGGCCAGGAGTCCTTCGCTGCCGCGGTCGGCGGGCGAATCGGGCACCACGTCCCTGACGCGCCACCCCTCGCCCTTCCAGTCGGGATCGAAGCGCGCCCCGAGGTGCGCGGTGATCGGCTTCCAGCTGTCGACGCCCGTTCTGGGGAACCAGCGCGCCCGCGTCGTGTCGCTCGCCCAGAACCCGAAGTGGGAGCCGTCGATCTCGCCGTATACCATCTCCATCATGCGGGCGAACACGCTCCACGCAGGCGCGTTGCGCGCGGCCAGGCGGTATTTCTCTCTGACCGCCGGCCAGTCCGTGCCGTGGAACGCAGGGTCGCAGAACCCGTCCCTCACATCGGCCCAGGCCATCAGGAACGACAGCTCCTGCCAGTCCGCGACATTGATCGTCTTGAACACAGTGAAGCCGAAAGTCTTGTCGCCCTTCGCCGGCAGGGAGTCGGCAACTCCGAGCACCAGCTCCTCGCCCTTCCCGTCGCCGCCAGGCGCGGTCCAGGACTTTACGAGAACGACCTTGCCGAACATCTCCTTGTCCTTCTCGTCGGTGATTCGTGCCTTCCACGTCTTGCCGCCCCAGTTCCACCCGAGGGTGCGTCCATCGGGCGCGAAGAACGGGTCCTCGCCTCTCATGCCGAGGTTCCGCACCCGCTCGGGAAGACCGTCGAAGACAACCCTGAAAGCCCCTTCGCGGACGCCTAGCTCCGCCTTCTCGTGCGCCTC
>CACYNF010000017.1 GCA_902775595.1 uncultured bacterium
AAACCGCCAAGTTACTTACAGAGTGTCTTTTCTATTTGACAAACTGGGGGGACAGGAGTCAGGGGGGAGGGGGGGGAGGAGTCAGGGGTTAGGGGGCAGGAGTCAGGAGTCGTAACCGCCCCTTGTGGGTGGGCGCGACCCTTGGGGAAGCGACCGAGCCGAGCGGAGCGAGTGCCGAGGGGGCAGGGGGCAGGGGGCAGGAGTCAGGTATTTTGGGGACAGACCCCGCGATAGCCAATAAAATCAAGGGTTCGAAGGGCCCGTCCCCGAGTTTCACCGCGCACCCAACCATCCTCTATCTCCCCGGTGCGTTGGTGGACGCGTTGAGTATCGCGGCGTCAAGCTGAACGGCGATATCCGAAGCAGAAATGGCATTTGTGTAGGATGTTGCTTCCGCAAAGACGGTATTGCGAGCGAATGCAACATAGCCGAAACCATTTGTAGTGAACTTGCAGTAACACCTGTCGCCGGCAAGACCATTTGTAACCGAAGGCAATGGAGCCACCGCAAAACCAGAAAGTCTCCTCATGATTTCTGACTGAGCAATAATCACATTCGTCGAAGCCCGCACACAGACTTCTACCAAAAGACTGTTGCTGGCGTCGGAGAACACCAGTAGTCTCTTTTCTCGCGTCCCATCATTACCAACATATCTAGCCGTCGCGCATAGGCCATTTGTCGGCAAGTCGATTGCCAAAATGTCGACATTCGTGACAATCGTTGAGTAATCTGCGCTTGTAGTTCCAACCCACGAATCGTAGTCATAATACGCCATTGTACTATCAAGGATCACATCCCCGAAGCAGGCAGATGTAAAAACGGCAAACAAACTTATAAGGCACTTCATTTTAAAGACCTCCTTAATCTTGTACCAACAGCGCACAGCTAGATACTTTGGGGACAGACCCCGCGATAGCCAATAAAATCAAGGGTTCGAAGGGCCCGTCCCCAGATTTTCTCTTTTTCATGTTTTACTTAGGTGTTTTTAGTCCTCTATCGCTACCATTGCGGAGTCCCCGTGAAGTTCGGAACGGTGAAGTCGTTTTCCGTCAGGGCGTCGAGCTGCGCCTTTACCTCGAGAAGATACTTCCGCTCGTAGAACGACGTATCAGCGCGCTCAAGCTTGTTCGACACGTATTCCGCGCGCTCGTGGCTGTTCTTGTACCCAGGAACCGCCACCGCCGCGAGCGTGTCGACGTGGGGAATCCAATACCGACCTTGCCATGTAAGCGGATTGAACGTCGCAGCGGCGTTCTCAACGACGCTGCTCGTCGCACTGTCGCAGCCGTTGGTGTAGACCGGAATGTAGCCATAAATAGCGGCTGGAACAATACCCCTTGCCCAGTGAGAGCTGTTAGTGTACGCCGCACACAAATACCGAATGCACTCGTCTGTCATGCCAAGTGCCGCCATTATTGACTCAAACGCATCCGACTTGTACATTGCGTTTGTTTCTGCTTCGGATGCACCTATCACCTCCATTATGGGGATATTGTTCGTCGAGGCAAGTGCGTTCTCGCAAAGAAAAAACATATTGTCCACAATCCCCTCGTCGCATTCCCATGCCAGTGTCCACTTGTTTGTAGACGCCAACTGCGCGACGCAGCGACGCTGAAGGCAGATGGGAAACGCCTCGCATATCTCGTCATCGGTATACAATGCGCCCTGCGGCAGATGCATGCGGAAACGCCCGAGGCAGCCCTCGCGTGTCGTCAGGGCATACGCCCAGTCGGTGTAGTTCGTAGGAACTTTTGACGGGTCCGTCCAAACGCCCATGCCACCGGACGGCCCCTCCCTGAACGTCGCCTCGAACGCCGCGTCGAGAGTTGCAATGTCCTCCTCGGTAAGGGCATGCAGCGCAGGGCACTGTACCAACAGCGCCACGCCAAACAGTATATACTTTGTAGTCATTCGATCACTCCGGAAGGTTTTCCTCTGGATATGCGACCAGTTCGTTTATGGCATTGGTGACATAATCAATTTGATATGCGCTGACTCCAAGCGAATTAACAGACCTTAGAACACTCAGTCGGCGATGACTGTTAGAATATGACGGGTCAAAGTCCATAAGCGCACTGTCCAACACACTCACGTATCGGCTTGCCGTCGGAGCATAGCTCATGACGCAGGATAATGTGTTCGTCCATGTAGCATCACCGGCGTGATGTAGCTTCACAAATCCAAGCACATCTTTGCATACAGCCGTGCGTACCTCAAAATCCATATTTGTACAAGACAAAAGTTCATCTACAACCGCTATCGCGTTGCTAGTCGCACCTTCGATCCGGAAGATTGAGTTTATCGCCCTCACCGCATATGCCTCGTTCGTCGTCTGGCTGACGAGAAACGGCACATGTTCAGCCGAGCCGTACGTGCCAAGAAGGCCTATCATCGCACGTGCCATTCTGACGTTGTTTGTGTGGGCAAGTTCGCACACGATACGCGCAAATCTATTGGTGTCGTTTCCGCACTGCACGGAAAGCGCGTGATTTCTCATTCTGTTGATCTTACTCGAGTTGTCGATCACACAACACGACATTGACAGCGTGCGCCGCACATCTTCGTCCTGATAGACGACTTCATCGCCAGCAACTGCATTGTCCTCCTCGGTAATGGCACGCAGCGCAAGGCACTGTGTCAGCAGCGCAGCAACGACCCCCAATAGTTTTATCTTGCGGTTCATTTCAGGTTGCCTTTCCCCGGTGGTTCGCAGTAGCGAATGAAATGCCGCGACTGCTTGGCGATCTCCTCGTCTTCGAGATTCGTGTCGTTGGGCGTGGGGTTAAACACATATGAAATGCTCAATGTTGCCTGTCCTCGACTGGCTGGACTAATTCGGAAGTCATTTATCCTTGCATAGTTCGCTTGTTTCAGTTCCCCGGACTCATCAAGCACGCAGCGAGTGCGGATTACAAATGACGAATTAGGGCGAAACGGTATTTTTGTCGCCGACAAATTCGGCGGCTTCCCATTTCTATTGACTATGCGAACATTTGTCTCCGTATATGCAGAAGTGATTTCTGCCTCATACGGATATGGAAATTCGCTGCCAGAAACATTGTCAACATAATAACCGCCGCAAGGAACACCTCTCACCCGCATTTCCCCTAGACAAAAACAACTCTTCCATGGTGGTAGTCCATCCCATTCGACATATATCTCAATGTCAGAAGTGTCCCCTTCCCCAAATGGCTGGACAAATGACTTTTTCTCCATATCAAATCCAACCCAAGAATTTGTCGAGGGGATTTTAAAGAATGTTCCGCATGACACCAGATTCTTAGGATTGTGTATCTTCCGAAGTTCCACGGCCTCCTCTGCCCCGTACGGTTGCCATTTTCCGTCCTTAACGTCATGCTCTGCATTCATGGGAACATACGACAATTCCTTTTGGGAACCATAATATCCTTCTTTCCCGACGAGAAACCTTACCTTGTTTCCATTTGTCTTACCTATGGCGACACATACGCCATTTGCATCAGTCTTCCCATAGACCGAGTGCGGACTTGGCAACATGTCAAAAACTACCGCCACGCTCGCATTTGAAACAGGCTGTCCAAGGTCATCGTGGACTTTCAGGCAGATTTTTGCTTCTGCACCATACGCCATTGCGTGCTCTACCTCAGGTTTAATCCGCCCCGCGAACAAGGAGCCCGGGATCACAACAGCAACAGTCAACAATGTTTTTAACTTGCGATTCATTTCAGATTGCCTTTCCCCGGCGGCTCGCAGTGACGAATGAAATGCCGCGACTGCTTGGCGATCTCCTCGTCTTCGAGGTTCGTGTCGTTGGGCGAGGGATTGAAAGCACCTGTAACGCAAATACATGCGATACCACCTTTGTCACAGCCGAACGCAATATTATTGATAACTGAATAATGTGCAGACACAAGGTTGCCTTCAGCATCCACTTTGCATCGACTGCGAACAACCCAACACTTGTTCTTGTCAAAAACCTTTCGTTCATATCGTCGCCCATATGCATCAGGATCAATTATAACACGTTCATAGAAATCGGCAGCTTGCTGGTATGTAGCATCAGGCAATGCAGAATATGGCCCTTTGAATTCACTAACTGCGTTGACCGCGCATTGATAATAGCCGGAATACTTATCGGCAAATCTAATCTTCTTTCCCATCCCAGTATAATCGGGCAACCATTTCCCATCCCAGTCGAAGAATATTTCAAAATCCACTATTTCCCCTTTTCCATGCGGTTGAACGAAATCGCGTTTCTCTAAATCAAACCCTACCCAAGCGTTAATGGCCTTTGTACTGTTGAATTCGCGCATATATGCGACTGCCAAATGAGCAGGGTTGCGTATCTTCCGTAATTCAATGTTCTCTATAGCACCGTATGGCTGCCATTTCCCGTCCTTGACGTCATGCTCCTCATTCATGGGAACATACGACAATTCCTTTTGGGAACCATAGTATCCTTCTTTCCCGACGAGAAACCTAATCTTGTTCCCATTTGTCTTCCCTTCGGCGACACAGATGCCATTCGAGTCGGTCTTCCCATAGACCGAGTGTGGCCTTGGCAACATGTCAAAAACGACTGCCACACTCGCATTTGTAACCGGCTGCCCCACGTCATCGCAGACTTTCAAGCAAATCTTTGCCTCCGCGCCATACGCCATGGCGTGTTCAACTTCGGGCGCAAGTTTTCGCGCGAACACGGCAGATGGCAGTACCAACAGCAGAAAAACAAAAGCGCTCTTTGTTTTCATTTCAGATTTCCTTTCTCCACCGCCTTGTCTTAGAATTTACCAAGGGGCAAGCATACGTCACCCAGGCCGCCAGTCATCGTTGCAGCTTCGGCTCCAGATTCGTGTCGTTGGGCGTGGGATTGAAAGCACCAATCACTCGGAATCCGGCGGTTCCATTCGCATTGCCTGAGTAACCAACTCGATGCACAACCGAGTAATTTGCCTTGATTAGACTTCCATTCTTGTCGATCTTGCATCTGCTTCTGACAACCCAACATTTGTTCAGATCAAAGCGATGGCGTTTTGTTTGTCGTCCATTCGTCAAGTCTTCGAAAAATCTCGCTTCCTGCAAAAACTCATTTTCAGGATTTGCAGCATACGGCCCCCTAAAATCACTCGCAGAATTCACATCACAGCTATAATATCCAGAATGAAGCTCTGAAAAGCGCAAACGAACACCCATACCGGTGTAGTCTGGGAGCCACTTACCGTTCCACTCAATCAAAACTTCGAAATCCGCCACAATGCCGGCGCCAAAAGGAGAAACGAAGTCACGTTTTTCCAAGTCATACCCAATCCATTCATTAAGCCTCTGTGTATGCACAAACTGGCCACCAACTGAAGGTAATACCGGATTTACGATCCGTCTCAAAATAAGCTTCTCCGCAGCTCCGTAAGGCTGCCACTTGCCGTCCTTCACGTCGCGCTCCTCGCCCATCTTGGCATAGCAGTACACCACGTGGGAACCATAGTATCCATCTTTTGCGACGAAAACCTCAATCTCGTCGCCGCAGGTCTTCCCCTCCAAAACAAACACGCCGTTTGTGTCGGTCGTTCCATTGATCCAGGTTCCCAGCGGACGGAAGTTCATGCCGAGGTACGCCTTTATCTTGGCGTCCGGCACAGGCGTCCCGTCATCATCCTGGATGTGCAACTCTATCTTCGTCTGCGCACCCTTTGTCAACGCTTGAAATACAGCATCAGACACTTTCGCTACTGCAGCGTGAGACCCCAACACGCACACTACAGCGATTGAAACAATATACTTCATTTTAGGTTTCCTTTCTCCACCGCTTTGTCGTAAAACTTGAAATTATAGAAATACGCTACATCTTTCATATCCGAATGACACCAACGATTGGGGTAACTTGAATGACTCGGCCAGCCATTTGGTTTCAAAACGCCAGCTTCACTATTCTCATTGACATCAATCATCACCTCTTCCATTGCATCTCCACCAAACGCGATTGCTCCGGCCGCAGGCATAAGCGCGGGAATTCCCTGCGCAAGGTTGGCATCGATTACCAGACGCGGAATGACACTGTTCATCATGCTGGTCGGGCTTGGATTGAAAACCGGATCGGCGCGCAACTGAGCCTCAGTGAGGCCGTTTGCGGCGGAGGCATTGTACTTAATCTCAGGAACCAAAGTCCAGACTCCAGGCACGACATGATAAATCTTCTGCAGCTCCCACCCAGCCCAGTCTGTGCCCGCAAGTCCACCACGCCCCTTGAACATCTCCTGCTTGTGCCAGCAATGGTTGACAACATCCCCGTCCCATACTCCGCTTCCTAGCCATACATTGTTGTTCTGAACCAACATAAGCGCCTCGTCGCCGGTCGAGTAGAAGTTTACCGCATACTGCGCGACGTTCGAAAAGCGCCCCGGCCAGCCGAGCTTACGCCTGTCGTCGTTCGGAAACGCCGCGAATAGCGCATGCCAGTTCGACGCCCATGTCCTTGGATGGTAATCCGACCACTGGGGATGGATGAGTTGTGGACAGACTTGCGAACGCGTCGTCTCGAACGCCTCCGATGGCACGGCCGAATTGCACATGAGGTAGCTCGACGGAACAAGCCCGTAGTCCTGTATCATCGACGAGCAGACCATGTTGCCGAGTGAATGCGCCATTAGGACCTTCGTGCCGGGAAGCTGCGCCAGCTGCGGCGCAAGCACGCTCGCCGTGAAGAACGCATTCGAGGCATCCTCCTGGTAATTCAACGGAGTTCCGATGTTGCTCCGCCACGACACCGCGGTGAACTGCGCCGTCATGCCGGTCTGCCACATGCGCTTGAACACCTCCGACGCCCATGCGCGCGAGTTCGCCTGCGACACATTCGCGCCGTGGAGGAACACAAGGTTCGTGCCGGACGTCTCCAGGTCCGGTCTGTTCAGGGGATCGCCGGCGGACGGAATCCATGTCACGGTCTCGCCCGACAAGCCTCGCGTGTTCAGATGCCGGTACATTTCCTCGACGCTGGAAATACGGATGTTCGCCGCGCTATCCACGGCCTTTTGCGCGTCGTCGTCTTCACCAATCCATCCCTCGACGACGAGATCGGCGCCGGCGGCCGACCCCTCGATCAGGAACACGCCGCAGTTCTGCGAAAGCTGCATGGCGTCGTGCATCGCATCCGGCATCTGAGCACCGGTGGTGACGCTAGCCACAGTCGCCGAAAGAAGCTGCTGATATGGGCCCATTCCGAATCCGTTGCCCATGTCCTCTCGATGAAAAGCACCCGCATAGACCCTCGAAATTCTCGACCACACGACTTTCGCGCAGCCGGACCGCACCTTCCATCTAATCTTGTCCCTGACGTTCTGTGGCGTACCTGGCGGAAACACCGCCCTCGTGTCGATCCAGACAGGCGTAAAGTCAATGAAGTCACCGTGCCCGTTTACGTGGTCGTCGGCATAGTTCGGGCCGGAGCCGGGGATGTCATTCGCCGAGTCGTTGCGATCTCCGGAATCATTGTCGTCGTTGACCCAGAAGCGGAAGGTCTTCGTGCCCGCCCGTGCGATTGCAGCCTCGGCGTCGGTAATCGCACCGTCGCGGTCATAGTCGAAGACGAGGACCGGATCACCGAGCACATAGAGCGTCGCAGAAAGGCCGCCAGCGACATTGCCCGGCCTGGGATTGCCGTAGTAGTCGTAAGTACTCTCATGGACATGCTCAGTCAATAGCCCGGCGGCGTTCTCCGCTATCCAACCATTGCCAACGACAACTTCGTTGCCGGGGCGCCGAGTGGCCGAGTAGTCCTGATAGCTTTGAGTCTGCGGCAACCCGTCGATCTTCGCCTGCCAGCAGTACCAAGGCGCATACTTGTCATTGTGCCCGTCGCAGTTGAGCCACCGCATCGTGAGGCGATAAGCATTGCCCTTTCGCATCTTTAGGGTTGTAGCATTAGCAGCGCTGGGCGCCCCCATGCTGATTTTCCGGACGCGCATGTCGTCAGGGCCAAGACCCTCGATCTTCATTTCCCATGCCGCGTAGTCGCCGTAGATGTTGAACTCGAGTTCCCTGAACTGCAGGGCTTCGGGCGGAAGACCGCCGTCTGCGCCGTCGTTTGGATCGGATTCCTGGCCAACCTCCGCCGCATCCGACACGCCGTCGTTGTCTGTGTCACCATCGGTGTCCGAAGGGTCCGTTCCGTTTAGGTATTCGCCAAGGTTCGAAAGCCCGTCTTCGTCAAAGTCGCCGGTAGCCCCGTTCGTACCGTCAGCAGAACGCGGATCAAGACCATTAGAATGCTCCCAGTCGTCCGGCAGTCCGTCTCGGTCGGTGTCGATGTAATGTGGCGACGTTCCAATTGCCAGCTCCGCCCCGTCCGTGAGCCCGTCGCCGTCGGTGTCGGAGCTGGCGGGATCCGTGTCGGTGCCAAGCCGCACAATTACCGTCTTGCCGCCCTCCACGAAGCCGGGGACCTTGTACGCGATGCGGTAAAGCCGACGCCCAAGCATCGACTGGACTCCAATTCCCGCGTTCCGCCCGTCGACCGCATCGCCGACGTTGTACCGGTACAGCATGAGCAGCTCGTCTGGGCGATGAGTGCGCACGACCACTTGGAACGAAACGGTATTCGTCTCGGCGCCGTCGCCTTCTCGCCCCATATTCTCATAGCTAATGCACACCGCCTGGCTGCCAGCGAACGCAACCATGCCGACTTTCACCGACGACACGGGAGCATTAGTCCTGAAGAAGAGCCCATCATCCGACATCGGCGCGGCCACGACCGCCTGAGGCTCGATCAGGGACGAGAAGTCTAACGCCCCCACATCCATCCCTGGGTTGTCGTACCCGGCGCGGTTGAAGAACACGGCGCCTTTTGACGAAACCATCACATTGGACACCGTCGTGCCCTGCATGGTGAGCGGCACCGGAAGCTCCCAGCACGCGCATCCGCAGTGGCCGGTCGACAACGCATAAGCGATGTCGTCAAAGTCGCCATAGGCCGTATCTATCCACAACGGACCGACCACGACAGTCGTCCGGCCGAGCTCTTCTCCGTCGCCGAGTCCGTCGCCGTCCGTGTCGGCGGCGATGGGAGACGAGCCCATTGCAATCTCCTCGCCGTCCGGAAGCCCGTCGCCGTCCGTGTCGGAGCTGGCTGGATCCGTCTTGTATGCGAAGCGCTCGTCAGAGTCGGAAAGGCCGTCGCCGTCTGTGTCGGTAGCGTCGCCGACGGAGACGAACGCCTGCGCGTTTCCGTTCGTGCCAGAGACACATTCGTCGGCTATCGCGACAAATGCGTTGCTTACGCACTGCGACACGTCAAGCGTGAAGACCTTCGCAAGTCCAAGGAGATTTGTCCCGGCATAGACGTATACCAAGTCGTCGACGGGACGACGGCCGAATGGCCACGCGACGACGACCGAAGTCTCGTTGCTTCCGCGCGAAACCGCCGCGGCCATTAGGTTCGTGGCAATGGGCATCGCGCCGAAGCCCTCGCTCTCGCCGACGTCGCAGGCGTCGGGAAGCCGCGTCGATGCGCCAGACCTCGTCGGCTTCTCGCCCGGAGACTGGCTGTCCTGGCTGTCCGCCTCGCAAAGAACCGCCGCGGGAGAGTGGGGGTCACCGCCGCTTCTTGCCGGCTTGTCGGCGGCTATGTAGCACATCCACATGCACACGACGGTGAAAGTGAGAACCTTCGCAAGTCCATGCCTTGCCGTCTCGCACGAGACAAGCTTTATCGTGCCGATTACTGCAAGCGCAAGCAAAAGGATTCCGGCAATCGTCAGAATCCAACACGCCTCAGACATGCCGAATAGCGTCTCGGCAATCATAATGCTGGTGTTTCGCTCCTCCTCACACAGGTATTATATCACAATCCCGCCGACTAAAGCGGGAGCGCGATCCTGACCGTCGTTCCACGGCCAATCTCGCTCGAAATCGCAATCTTCCCGCCAAGCTCCGCCGTGCGGCGCTCCATGCCGGAAAGCCCGTAGTGGCCTTCCTTACGCGCCGCGGCCGTGTCAAACCCAGAGCCGTCGTCCGCAACCGTCATCGCAAGCCCCTTCTCGCCGAACACGATCCTTACCTTGACATGCTTCGCGTGTCCGCGGTCAATCGCGTTCCCGACTGCCTCCTGCAGAATAAGCAGAATCGTACCCGCGAAATTGTGCGCGATCTTGCGCTCTTCTCCCTCGCTCGCGATTTCGACGATCCCCTCCCATTGCGGGAGACGCCGCGCCACGAACTGTATAAGCTCGATAAGCGACTCCGGCCCCTCGCTCTCCTCGTTCATCGCCCAGAGCGTCGACCGAAGGCCCGATTGTGTGTGCTTCAGGGCGTCGTTCACCTTCTCAAGCTGCGCCCGCGATTCGTCGGCTCCCTCGGGCAGATAGTTCATCGCCGCCTTGAGCCGGAACGTCGCGCCGGCGAGGTACTGCTGGAAACCGTCGTGGAGATCAGCGGCGAGCCGCAGCCTTTCGCGGCGCGCGGCGTCGGCCTCGATCTTGACGCGCTCGCGCTGGCGCACGGATTCCGCGAGTTCCTGCGTGCGGCGCGCGACCATCCGCCGCAGCGTCAGCGTCCAGACGGCGAGCGCCGCGGAAAGGACGCACACCCACATCAGTATGAAGAGAAGACGGCCGACAGTCCAGAACGGCGCACGGCGAATGACCTCGACAGCGTCGGGCGTCGGTGGAATCAGTTCGACGTTTTCTATGCGGCCGAAGATCCCCTCTTCGTAGTTCTCGATGGACGTCCACGTGAGAACGCCCTTCACGCGCACGGTCGCGCCCTGCACGAGATTTGCGGGAAGCGCCTCTTCGAGCGCCCACGGTATCTCGACCTGGAGATTCGAGTCGCCTTCGCCCACGAGCAGCTGTGTCGTCGTCTGGCGACGGTTGATGTCGCGCAGCAGCCCCTCGGTCACGACAACTCCGCCGTATAGGTCGGTGTTGCCAAACGGCATGAGCCGCGAGAAGAGATCTGCGATTCCAGTTTCCAGGGGCGGCGGAATGGCGGCCATGGCATGGCCTTCGACGGTGATCGCCGCGTCGGCGATGCGGCGCTTCGTCGTCATTTCGCGCTCGCCCTCGACATGGACAAGATCGCCGATCTTCACCGCAGGCGCGCCCTTCTCGCCCTGCACGCGCCAATGCGAGCCAGCCGCGTCGTCGATGAAGAAGAACGACAGGTCATTGCGCTCGAAAGTCACGACGCCCGTAAGATTGGTCGTCGCGGCATGCGCAGCCACCGCGACAAACGCGGTAAAAGCAACAAGAATTATTCTCTTCATATTTTTCATATGGTCAGACCCTTCTGACAAAGTACGAGTGACACAGTAACGGTGGCAGGGGGGGGGCGTCACATGTCTCCTATTGACAGAAGGCCTGTTTTGTAACGGAGATTGCGCTTGTCGGGGTTCTTGGCAAAGAATGCCTCGACTTTTTCGGCAAGACGGGTCGCGTCGAATCGCGAAGCGTCAATCTTTACCTCGTAGAACGCAAGCGTTTCGGCAATCTCGTCTTCGCTAACGATATCAATCTCATTTTCGCCTTTCCTGTCCCACCACGAGCCGATTCGCGTGCAGCCCTTGTCCTCGACAATCTTCGCCGCGAAATAGCGCTCCAGCGCATAGCCGCTGAAACCGCCAAAGTCCCTTTCGGCAATGTCCCGCATCCGGTCTCTACGGCCAAGCTCGTTTAGGTAGCTCAACTTATGCACGAATCGAAACCAGAATCGGAAGAAACAGTCGTCAACCTGGAAGTGGGCGTTCTTCGACGTCGGCTTCCCGAAGATTGGCTGTTTCTTTTCGACAATGGAATACTGGCCCTCCAGCTTGGCGAGAAATCCTCCGACTTCGGTGCCAAGAAGGTTTTTCAACTCCGCAGAAGTCGTCTGCCCCGCGGAAATCGCCGCAAGCAGCGTAAAATACGTCCCATAGTCAGAACCGAATTCGTCGGCAAGAATCGTCCTGCCCTCTGGAATGTATGCCGATAGCGGTGAGAATATCTCCTCAAGCATCTCCGCCTTGGTGAATGCGTGCGCCGACATCATCATGTCGACATATCGCGCAACGCCTCCGCTAACCGTCCAAAGTGCAAGCAAATCGCTGTTCGTGTAGTCTGGCTTGTAGCAGCGGAATATCTCCTTTAGAAGCGAGGGGCCAAAGGGCTTGAGCATCAAAGTTCCGGTGTTGCGTCCGTACAGCGGCTGCGAATCGTCGATGAATATCTTGTTCATGAGGCGATTTACGCTGCCGTTGACGACAAGATTCAACTTCGTTTTGCTGTGGTATTCGTCCCAGATGTGCTGTATGTCGCCGTAAACGCCTGGGTTCGTGCGGTCAAACTCCTGGAATTCGTCGATGACAAGAGTGTAGGGGCGCCGCTCGGCCTCTTTCATCAATTCTCGGAAGAGTTCGCCAAATCTTGTGCATGTTCCGTGTATTCCAAGATGCAGAACCCTCTCCGCCTCTTCCTGAAGCTGGGCGCAAAGCGTGACTTCTGGCTGCCGCGTGATGGGCAAATTCAAGTATGGTGTCTTGCCATCGTCAAATGCCTCGCGGGAAAGTTCAGTCTTTCCCACTCGTCTCCGGCCAGTCAAGACCGTAAAACGCGATCTCTCTTGAGAAAGTTCGCGCACCTTTCTAAGTTCTTTCAATTCGATTTCACGCCCAAAGAATCTCATAAAGCAACTCCTTCGCCACCCTCGTTACGAAATGTCCGTTTCGTTAACGGCCGTTTCGTTTGCAAATAGTATCATATTTTGTCTCTACCCGTCAATAGGGATTTTAGACCCCCGCCCTTGCACCCGCTTTTGGGGACAGACCCCACGATAGCCAATAAAATCAAGGGTTCGAAAGGGTCTGTCCCCAAATCCGGAGTTTCTTCTCCCGGAAAGGAGACTCGGATTCACTTCCCGAGATACGCCTCTTCGAGAGAGCGGCCCGGCGTGACGGCAATGACGCCAAAGGGAACGAGCCGCGGCAAAAGCGCCGCGTTCACGGTCTCCACCGCAAGCCCCTCTCCAAACTCGGCGACAAGCGTCTTCTCACTTGGCAGGGGCGCGCTTGGTAGGGACGGCACTCCGTGCCGTCCGCGGGCGTCTTGGAAAGACGCCCCTACCGAGAACCTCACTCCCGGGCATTCTTGCTCAATCGCTGCGAGGTCGCTCGGCAACTCCTTTAGCGCGTAGACGATCCGTCCGCTGTCGGACGTGATCGCGCGCAGCGTCTCCATCCGCTCCACTTTTCCGTCCGCGACAAAAGCGACGTGCGTGCAAAGCTTTTCGATGTCGTCGAGCTGGTGCGAAGAGACGACGAGCGTCGTTTTGCCCCTGAGCGAAAGAAGGAACGAGCGAAGACGCTCGGCCTCGACCGGGTCGAGCCCGCTCAGCGGCTCGTCGAGCATCACGACTTCCGGGTGGCCGAGAAACGCCTGCGCCACCATGACGCGCTTTCGCATTCCGTGCGAGAGCGAGCGAATGGACGCGTTCGCCTTGTCCGCCAGGTTCATGACTTCGATGAGCTCGTCTGCCGACTTCGCGGCATCCTTCCTTGTCATCCCCTGAAGCCGCGCATATCCAATGAGCAAAGACCTGACACGCCCTTCGTTCGGGAGATCGGAGTCCTGCGGCAGTATCGTGAACCGCCCGCCGTGGCGCCGCGCGTCGAACGGACCTCTGCCGAGGATGCTCACTTCTCCGGCGTCGGGAATAACGAAGCCGGCGACCGTCATCATCCATGTCGTCTTGCCCGCGCCGTTTCGCCCGACGAGTCCCGTGATGGACCCCGAGGGAACGGCGAGCGTGAAGCCGTTGAGCGCCGCGTGGCGGCCATACTTCTTTACGAGAGCGCGGGTGATTATCGCTTCGTTCATCGGACATCCCTCCTCGCAAAGACGGCATGGCCGACTGAAAGATAGAGAAGCCCGAGCATCACAAGCCAGGTTGCGCTCGCCGCAACAGGCAGAAAAGACGAGCGCCAGAGCGCGGCGTCCACCGAAGACGGGAAGAGGCGAACGAGCACGAGCAGCTTTCCGCCGAGCCAGGCGGAGCCAAAGCCCTTCAGGATCGCCGGCACGACGGAAAAGGCGATCATGAGGAGTATCGCCACGGCATCGGCCTTCGCGCCAGACTTGAATAGATGCGAGACTCCAAGCGCGAGGCCAAGCCACGCGAGCGAGAGGAACCACGCCTTCACGGACCAGACGATCATCGCGGGAAGGAGCGCAGGAATGTCCGCGCCCGAGAGCCGGAACGCCGCGACTATCCACGCCGCGACCGCTCCTATGAGAAGTCCAACGAGCATCAGCAGCGCAATCCCAAGATACTTGCCGAGCGTCCACTCAAGCCGCGTCACGCGAAGCAGCATGTACTTCGCCGCGCCCGACTTCACTTCCTCCGCGACGCGCCTCGTCGCGACAAGCACCGTCAAAAGCGGCACCGCGAGAAAGACGATCCACGCG
The DNA here is from genome assembly GCA_902775595.1 of uncultured bacterium. Taxonomy (GTDB): domain Bacteria; phylum Verrucomicrobiota; class Kiritimatiellia; order RFP12; family UBA1067; genus UBA1067. The sequence goes on from CACYNF010000017.1 coordinate 14,406, forward strand.
TAGATGAGCTCGGCAGGATGCTTGCCCACGATGTCGTCGTAGACGAGAGAGTCGCCGACCACGCTTCGTACGAGCTGCTGGAACGGCTTGGACTTCCAAAGCGCCGCGGAGACGACGCCGCTCTTGCCCTCGACCTTCTCGACCTGGAGGATCTCGGCGAGCCGGTCTTCCATCTTGCCGAGCGCCGTTATCGCTCCGCTCATCCCGAGCAGGGACCAGGCGAGATATAGCGCGACCAGCACGATGGCGCGGCGCGTGCGCACTGCGGCGGCGAGCTCGAACAGCGCAACGCGGATGATTCTCATTTCCCGGACCTTTCCCCGAAGTCCTCGAGCTTGTCCTGCACGGCGATAAGCGGTTCGCCGACAGACGGGTCGATGAAGTCGGTGAGCTGGAGACGCGAGACTTCGCCGCGATGGTCTTCGTCGACACAAGTGCCGATCGCGTCATACGCCTCGGCGAGCGACGTCGCGATATCGCCCATAAGACGAATGCCGAGCTCTGGCGTCATCGCCTCTGCGGACGCGACGCGATCGGCGACGATCTGAATCGACTCGCGCAGCTTCGCGTTCATGTCCTCGATTGCGTCGTTGAACGATTCGGCGCCCTTGTCGTCGAGTCCAAGCTTCTCGATCGCCGAAGCGCGCGCGATCTCGATGCGCGTGCGCCAAAGCTCGGCCGCTTCGTCGATGCGCGCGCGCAGATCTTCTGGCGCGACGCGCCTGCGTTTTTCTGGTAGGGGCGCGTCTCCGACGCGACCGCCGGCTGATTCGCCTGGTAGGGGCGCCTCTCCGAGGCGACCGGCGACGTCGGTCGTGTTCGTCGTAGGTTCCGTGTCCTTCACGCGGCGCGGGCGCTTTGCGACTTCGGGAATGTTGACGAGTTCGGTAAAGGAGCCAAAGGCGTTCTTCGGTTTCGCCTTTGTCTTTTCCTCCTTTTCGCGCACATCGCGCGAGCGAAGTTCCTCGGCCGGGCCATAGTAACCGACAAGCCCGCCTGCGATAAACACAAGCGGCAACCAAACTATCACAGGTATCTTTTTCATGCTTTATTTTCCTCTCCGCGCCTCTGCGTTAAAAACTTCCGTTTCACTTTGGCCGTGTAGAACATGTAGAGTGTGTAGATGTTTCTACATGTTCTGCATGTTCTACATGGTTCATTGCTTCCGCTCCAGGAATCTTCCCGTTCTATCGGCGGAGAACTTTCCGTCAGCATACGACACCGCGCCGTTCACCACGACGGCCTTCACTCCGCTCGAGAACTGATGCGGCTCGACGTACGTCGCCTTCGACGCAAACTCGCCTTCCTTCCAGATCGCGAGATCGGCAAACGCACCCTTCTCGATTACGCCGCGATGCGCGATGCCGAAGCGACGCGCGGGAACGGATGTCATGCGCGCAATCGCCTCTTCGCGCGAAACGCCGAGCGCCATGACGCGGCGGTAGAACTCGGGCATCGTGCCGTATGCGCGAGGATGCGGATGGTCCGCGCCGAGCGGTCCCCACGGCGCACGAAGAGACGCGTCGCTCCCAGGAACAATCCACGGACGAGAAAGAATTTTGTCGAGGTTGTCTTCGCTCATCCCAAAGAAGAACGCGCCAGTCTTGCAGCCGTCAAGCTCTAGGATGCGGCAGATGAGCTCTCCTGGTAGGGACGCGTCTCTGACGCGTCCGCGGTCGCCTCGTATCCCCCGAGCGAAGCGAGCCGCGTCAGCGGTCGCTAGAGGGGTGAGAGGCGCCCCTACCAAATGCGGCCCCACAATGTCGCCCATCGCGCATTGTGAACACAAAATTTCAGCAACTGTCTTGCCGCTGAGTGGCTTTGTCGCCTCGTGCCACGTGCCCCCGATCATCACCGTGTCCGACGCGTTGATCTCGGCGACAATCTTCGCCCTCGTCGCGGGATCTGCGAGACGCGCCATCTCCGCGGGCGCGGCGCCTTCCTGCGCCCAGTCGGGAAGGACAATGTCGAGATCTGTTCCCGCCGCGCAGAACGGATAGCGGTCGCTCCCGAGAAGAAGCCCGTCGCCAATCGCGTTCTCGATTTTTTCAAGCACTGCGTCGATCTTGTGCCAATTGCGCTTGCCGCTCGTCTTGAGGTGCGAGATCTCGGCGCGGATTCCCGTCGCCTTCACGAGGTCGATCACTTCGTCAATCGCCTCGAGAATCCTGTCGCCCTCCGAGCGCATGTGCGTCGCATAGAATCCGCCGCGCTCCGCTGCGACCTTTGCAAGCGCGACGACTTCTTCGGGCGTCGAGTATTTCCCCGGCTGGTAGATGAGCCCCGTCGTGAGGCCCCAGCCGCCGGCGTCGAGGGACTCGGCGAGAAGTCGCTGCATCTCCTTTAGCTCGTCCGGCGTCGCCGCGCGTCCGGCATAGCCGACGACGGATGAGCGGAGAGTGTTGTGGCCGACAAACTGAATCGTGTTTATCGCGGGCTTCGCCGCTTCGAGTACTGTGCGGTACTCAGCGAGCGAGCGCCACGTCAGACGCTCGCCGAGAAGCGCCGCCCAGTCGCTGGAGAGACGCGCTTCGCCGTAGCGCGGCGCAACCGAGCCGCCGCACTGGCCGTTGATTTCGGTCGTCACGCCCTGTGAGATTTTCGACGGCGCGTCTGGCTCGAGGACGAGGTATGCGTCGGAGTGCGCGTGGGCGTCGATGAAGCCGGGGCTTACGATGCAGCCGGACGCGTCGATGGTCGCAGCTTTGCTATTTCGAACAGTGGGGTCTGACCCCATGGTTGCCGTAGGGCAACTCGTGGTAGGGACGGCACTCACCCCTCTAGCGACCGCTGACGCGGCTCGCTTCGCTCGGGGGATACGTGCCGTCCGCGGACGCGTTGGAAACGCGTCCCTACCATGTGACGCCGTAGGAATGACATCTACGATCCTGTCGCCGTCAATGACAACGTCGCCATGGAACCCTGGCTTCCCCGAGCCATCAACAACCAAACCATTCTGTATTATCAGCGTCATTATAATTTATTCGTCTGGGGTATTGATTTTTAACGCAGAGTCGCAGAGACGCAGAGTAGTATTGTAGCTCTTTGAAGTTTTCTCCGTATCTATCTTTCTCTGCGCACTTTGCGTCTCTCGGCACTCGCTTCGCTCGGCTTGGCTCGCTACGAATCGCGAGCCCCGCTTGCGCGGCGGTTACGCGTCTCTGCGTTAAAATATTTCGTGGTTATCCACATTTCCCTATTAACTCTCACTCTTCGAACTTGAAACACAGCGGGCGCCAGCAGGGAATCGGCTCGCCGACTGGCTTAAGCTCGCACTTCTCGCGGTCGAAGGCGTATACCTGAATCTCGTTCGACATCTTGTGGCCGACGACCATGAACTTCTCGCCCGGCATCAGCTCAAAGTCTCGCGGGAACTTGCCCGTCAGCTTCGCGACATTCTTCATCGTGAGCGTGCCGTCTTCGTTCACGGCGAAGAACGCGATCGAGTCGTGCCCGCGGTTTGACGCCATCAGTATCTTCCCGTCCGCCGTCGACTTTATTGCCGCGGCCTTCGTCTCGGTCTCCTTAAGCGCACATCCCTCTGGCAGCATCGACCACTTGCCGATGCGAGTGAATGGTAGGGACGGCTCTCCGAGCCGTCCGCGGGCGTCTTGGAAAGACGCCCCTACCAAATTTGGCGTCCCCTTGGCTACCGCATAGCTCGTAACCGTCGACGACAGCTCATTCACCACAAAGAGGAACTTCCCGTCATTCGAGAAAATCGCGTGGCGCGGGCCGTCGCCAGGATCGGCCTTCAGCGTGACAACTGGCTTATCAAGTCCACCCGGCTTCTTGTAGTCGTAGAAGTTCACCCTGTCGCAGCCAAGGTCGCACACACCCATAAGCTTACCGTCGGGCGTGTAGAACGTCTGGTGCGCGAACGCCTTTTGCTGGCGGTCCTTGCGCGGACCAACCGCATCGTTAGGCAGCGCGGCGCTCTGGTAGGGGCGTGTTTCCAACACGCCCGCGGACGCCTGGGGATAGGCGTCCCTACCAAATGTAGCACCCCGCTCGTCCAACGCCATCACTCCGTAAATCCCCGACCAGTAAACCGCAACCGACATGACGCTCTCGTCTGGCGAAAGCGCGACGTGGCACGGCGTCTCGCACGGAAGTTCGGCGAGCTTCGTCATCTTGCCGATGCGGTGATTCTCGACGTCGAACTTGACAATCGCGCCGTGCGACTTGTTGTCGACCTTCTCCGCGACGACGGAGTAGAGAGTCTTGCCGTCCTTGGAGAGCTGGAAGTACGTCGTTCCCTCGCAGCCGTTCACCGACTGGACGATTTTCGCCGCCCCAGTCTCTGTGTCGCACTCGAGAACCTTTAGCGCGTCCTTGTCGGGCGAGCCCGTGTTGCATCCGACGATGCAGTAGACTGTGGCGGCGATCATTGTGTTCATTTCCCGCAGACCTTCTTGAAGTACGGGAGCACGGATGGCAGCCAGACCTCGGCGTAGCCCTGCGCATTCGGGTGGCAGTGGTCGGGCATGAGCGCGATGTTGTCGCCCTTCTCGTCGAGGAACTTAGAGTTGAAGTCGACCCAGACGACCTTCTTCCCGTCCGCGAAGCCCTTTATGATCGCATTGGCCTTCTCGTTGTTGATGCGCTTTGCATCCGCGTCGTTCGCGCCAAACGGGAAGATCGGGAGAAGCAGTGTCGTCGCCTCTGGCTGCTTGCGGGCAATGAGGTCGAGTATCCTGCGTATTCCGTCTGCAATTGCCTCCGGCTTGTCGTTCCTGTGCCATGTGTTGTTCGTGCCGATCATGAGCATGACGCACTTCGCCTTGTAGCCGTCGAGCTCGCCGCCGTACTCGCCGCGCCAGATCAGATGCTGCGTCTGGTCGCCGGAGTAGCCGATGTCGAGGACGGAGTACGTCTTGCGGAGCTCGTCGAGCGACGCCTTGCCGTTGCTCTCCCAGTTGTGGGTGATGGAGTCGCCGAAGAAGACGAGATCGATTTCGCCGCCGCATTCGGAGATCTGGTTGCGCTTAGCGAGAAGCCGGTCGAGCCACCAGTCCTGCGCACCATAGCCCTCGTTGCGGATGCGCGACGCCGGAAACACGCTGAGCTGCTGATCCATGCGGTAGACTCTGTCGTTGATGTGTGACGCATAGCGGTTCGCCGGCGCGGGAAGCTTGCCGTCGGAAAGCGCGAAGTCGATGTACGGCTTGACGGCGGAGTACCAGATTTCGTAGCCGAGGGCGTTGGGGTGGAGACGATCGGGGAAGACGTCGGGCGAGAGCTTGCCGTCGGCCGTGAGGAACTGGTCGTTGAAGTCGCACCAAAAGATCGTCTTGCCGTCGCAGAACTTCTGCACCTCCCTGTTCACGATTTCATTGCGGATGCGCTGCGGATCGTCGGCCGTCGCGCCGCGCGGAAAGATCGCCGTCAGGACTATCGTCGCCTTCGGCTGCTTCGCGCGGATTGTCTTCAGTATCTCGCGGATGCCGAGAATCGTATCGCCCGGCGGCTCCTTTTCGATCGGGAAGTGTCCGGTGTTGTTCGTGCCGATCATGAGGAGGACGCACTTCGCCTCGTAGCCGTCGAGCTCGCCGCCCTCGTTGAGGCGCCAGAGGACGTGCTCCGTGCGGTCGGCGGAGACGCCGAGGTCGAGCATCTTCATGTCGCCTTCGGAGAAGTACTTCCCGAGCTGCGCCTTGCCGTGCGATTCCCAGAAGTGCGTGATCGAGTCGCCGATGAATACGACCTTCGCGCCGCCGTTCGTCACGACCTCCATCTTTTCGGCGTGGCGTTTCCTCTGCCATGCGTTCTCCTTGCCGTAGTCGTCGTGCGAGACGGCGCGGATCGTCGCGAACGCGGACGCGGCGCAAAGCGCCGCCGCAATAGTCACTATTGTTTTTTTCATCATGCCTCCATTTCCTTTATCCTTGAATGTTTTGGCCATGTAGAACATGTAGATCGTGTAGATACTCTTCTTGCATGTTTCTACACGTTCTACACGGCTAATTTTTGAACGAATGAATCGGAGCAGGTATTCTTCCCTTGCGGGCGATCATCCTCTCGCACGAGAACTTCGAGACTTTCATCACCGGCGCGTGGCCGAGAAGCCCGCCGAACTCCACCGAGTCGCCGACCTTCTTCCCCGCGACGGGAATGATCCTCACTGCGGTCGTCTTCTGGTTAACCATGCCGATCGCGGCTTCGTCGGCGATTATCCCAGAGATCGTCGAGGCGGAAGTCGAGCCAGGGACGGCGATCATGTCGAGGCCGACGGAGCATACGCACGTCATCGCCTCGAGCTTCTCGATGGTCAGGGCGCCGGCGTTCACCGCGTCGATCATCCCCTGGTCTTCGGAGACGGGAATGAAAGCGCCCGAAAGCCCGCCGACGTAAGAGCTCGCCATCACGCCGCCCTTCTTCACCTGGTCGTTGAGGAGCGCGAGCGCGGCAGTCGTGCCGGGGGCTCCCGGATGGTCAAGGCCGATCTCCCTCAGGATGTCCGCGACCGAGTCGCCGATCGCCGGCGTCGGCGCGAGAGAGAGGTCGATGATCCCGAAGGGAACGCCGAGGCGCTTCGACGCCTCCTGGGCGACGAGCTGGCCGACGCGCGTGATCTTGAACGCCGTCTTCTTTATCGTCTCGCAGAGAGTCTCGAAGCCGACTCCGCGGCAAGTGTGCCGCAGGACGTGGTTGACGACGCCTGGTCCCGAGACGCCGACGTTGATGACTGCGTCCGCCTCGCTCACGCCGTGGAACGCGCCGGCCATGAAGGGATTGTCGTCAGGAGCGTTGCAGAGGACGACGAGCTTGGCGCAGCCGATCGAGCTCTTCGTCTTAGCTGCCGTCTCCTTCACGATCTCGCCCATGAGCCGCACGGCGTCCATGTCGATGCCGGTCTTCGTCGAGCCGACGTTGACGGAGGAGCAGACGCGCTCGGTCGCGGCCATGGCCTCGGGGATGGAGCGGATGAGAAGCTCGTCGGCGGGAGTCATTCCCTTCGAGACGATCGCCGAGTAGCCGCCGATGAAGTTGATGCCGAGTTTCTTCGCCGCGCGGTCGAGGGTCTTCGCAATCCTGACGAAGTCGGACGGCTTCTTGCAGCACGCGGAGCCGACGATCGCGGCGGGCGTTATCGAGACGCGCTTGTTGACGACGGGGATGCCGAACTCGCGGCCGATGTCGTCGCCTGTCTTCACGAGGTCTTTCGCGAGGCGCGTGATCTTCGCGTAGATCTTGTCGCACGTCTTCTTGACCGACGCGTCGGCGCAGTCAAGGAGCGAGATGCCCATCGTGATCGTCCGGACGTCGAGGTTCTCCTCGAGAATCATCCGGTTTGTTTCAAGAACTTCAGAGATATTGATCATCTTAATTTCGTATTCCTGGTTTCAATTTTTCTTGGTAGGGGCGCGCCTCCGTCGCGCCCGCGGACGCGTTGGAAACGCGTCCCTACCAAATTTAACCATTCCTTTCTTACACTCGGTGCATCTTCTCGAATATCTCGCTCTTCTGGCAGCGGATCCTCATGCCCATGCCGGTGCCGAGCTTCGCGAGCTCCGCGCCGAGCTTGTCGAATGTCTTCTTGTACTTCGCCGCGTCGACGATCATCATCATGTTGAAGAAACCGCCGGTGACGGTCTGGCTGATGTCGAGGATGTTGATGTTTTCCTTGGCGAGGTAGGTGCAGGTTTTCGCGAGAATGCCGACGGCGTCCTTACCGACGACGGTAATGATAATCTTTTTCATGGTGATTTCACGGCCACTTCATTGTGATGAAACGGCCACCTTTGAATGCTTTTCCGATGTATAGCCTCCTTGGGGCATATTATACCAAAAACGCGCCTGGGCGGCGGCATCTTGTCGGACTCACTACCGCTCCGCGTCCGTTCGTCCGACTAACGTGAAGCCCCTCTCAAAGAGCGATACAATGACGCCGAGAATCAAGGCGCGAAGAGGCGAGGGGGGATGAGGGGAGGGGGGGGGACGAGGGGTGGGCGAGGCGAAGGAGAAGGTGGTGGTGCGGTGGGCAGAAGAGGAATGCCGAGAAGAGGCGAGGGGGGATGGATAAACGGACGCGTGTTGATTGATGTTGGCGTGGGACGGACGAACGGACGCGGAGCGGGAGTAAGTCCGTCATGCGACCGCTACATCAAACTAATCCTAAATCGGCAGCTGAAGTTGCACTCGTTATTTATATCTCGCGCAGAGGCGCTGAGACGCTGAATTTTTTGTGACTCATTGGATGATTTTCTATGTTCTGGTTATTCACCATTTGGGTAAAGCGACTTGACGTATCAAAGCCGAACTCGCGGACAAGGGCCAAGTTAGGGGCCGAACTTGCTGAATCAAAGCCGGATGTATCGCGAAAGCTTTTCCTCGAGAACGGACTCTATGTCCTCAAGGTCGCGCCAGTCAAGAGAAATGAGCTTCTTCCCGGCCCTCTGATACAAAAACTTCTTCTCGCTCTTTCTCGCGAGATAGTCCTGCTCCTGCATCCCCCAGTATTCAATGTAGAGGTCAAACTCCGGCAAATAGAAATCTGGCCTAATCGACACGTCGCCGGCGATCCTGTACCGCTCGTCGTACACATACTCGATCCTCTTGCGCGACAGCCAGTCGCCGATCCTCTTCTCCCCGCGCGACTGCACGGCCACATCATCCGCCGTCCTAAGCCTTTTCGCCGATGCGACGTCCGCCTCGAAATTCCTCTCCTCGAGAATCCTCTCGTCAAGACAATGACGGCAGTAGGGCTTCCCGTACCTATCTATCCCCGCCGCCGACTCCTCCTTCGTGACCGGCCGTCTGCACCGTGCACACCAGTGCTTCCTGCGCGACTCGGCTTCCCTGATCACCATCTCCGCCGCCGCCGCGCAGTCGTTCGCCGCCGCACGCACGTAATCGGCATGCGTCGCATTGCGCGCTATGTCCTTGATGTCCGCAACCATCTGGTCCGTCATCCCGACGCACATCTCAAGCGCCCTGAGCTCGTATTGAAGAACCTGTTCCCGCGTCTCCCTCGTCGCGGCCATGTAAAGTGGAATGCAGAACGCCTTCCTCAGGTCGCCGGAAATCGACATCAGCTTCCGAGCGGCGCTCGCGGCGGCGCGCCTGACCGCCGGCGACGGATTCGAAAGCAGCGAGACGATCTCGGTCCAGGCGGAAGTCCTGCCTTCGCTGCCGATTTCAACGGCCCTCTTCCGCTCTGCCTCGCCGACCGCCATCGGCTATTTCGCGGCAACGACGTATGGCTGGCCGCAGAGGGAGCAGATCGCGCCTGCATGGACCGCGGCGCCGCAGCTCGGACACCTGCGCTCAAGCAGCTCCCCGCACATCGCGCAGTACTTCCCGCCGACGGGATCGGCCGCCTCGCGGTCGGGAAGGAACAGCCGTACCTCCTCGACAAAGTACTCCTTGTTCGTCGGGCAGCTCGGATTCGGGCAGAAGCCGCGAGAGTCGAGCTTAAAGTTCAAAGCCGAAAGTTGACGGTTGCCTTCGCCGACCGCCTTTGAATTCTGGCTGCCGACGCTAAGGTTAAACTTCTTGGCCAGCTTCTCGATAACAGCGTCGCTGAGCTTCGTCCCGTCGCCCTGCTCGAACATGGAAAGAGCCGACTGCTTGCAGCCGATTTCGGCCGCAAGCGCACTTTGCGTGAGCCCCGCCTCGCGCCGGGCGGACTTCACGTTTCTGCAGAACTCTGTATCAAGATTTTTCACCGAGGAGATATTATGGACTTTATTTCCGCGTCTATCAAGGGGGCAGATGTCAACATCATGCGAACGAGACGCTCCACGGACCGCGTTCGCGCCAGCATTCGCGGACCGCATCTACCGTCGGCTCGACGTATATCGGCGTCGCCTGGTGACGGAACCACGTGTCCTGGCGCTTCGCAAGCTGGCACGTGCGCGTCAGGATCTTCGCGCGGTCGTCGCCCTCGCGGTAGCCGATCGCAAGCGAGGCCGTGCGCGACCACGACGGATACTCCGCCCTGAGGCGCCGCTTCTCATCCTCGAGTCCCGCCATGAACATCCCGTCAAGCCGCGCGGCGATGCGCGCGCGCACGACTGCGCGGTCGATCCTGATCACGGGATACTCCGGCGGCGGTTTCTCCCACCTGCGGTCGAGCCCGCGGAGAAGCGCGGAGAAGTAGAGCCCCGTTCCGCCGACGATCACGATCGGGACCTCCCGCGGCACATGCGCCGCCCATTCCGCGGACGCCCTGAGCCACGCGCCCGACGAGAACTCCTCGGCCGGCGTCACAACGTCAACTCCGCCCATGTGGAACTCCTCGCGCTCCGCGGGCGAGGGCTTCGCGGTTCCGATGTCCATGCCGCGGTAGACGAGCATCGAGTCCGCGCTCAGTATCCACGCGCCCATCTCGCGCGCGAGCGCGGCGGCGATGTCGCTCTTCCCGCTCGCGGTCGGTCCCGCTAGGATGTACGCTTCCCGAACGAGCATAGGATCAGGAGCCCCGCCGCGACGGTGATGAATGTGTCGGCGAGGTTGAAGCACGGAAAGTGGTACGCGGCCTTCCAGTGGAAGTCGAAGAAGTCGATGACGAAGCCGCGGAACATCCTGTCGACGAGGTTGCCCACGATCCCGGCGTAGAGCAGAACCTCCGCGACTGCCGCCGCGCGGCCGCCGGAGAAGACGACCTTGCGCTTCCACACGAGAAACGCGAGCGCGACCGCCGCGAACGCGGCGAGCGGCCAGACCTGCCCCTGGAACATCCCCCACGCACATCCCCTGTTCTCGACGTAGGCGAGGTCGAAGAACCCCGGGATCACCGTGAACGGATCGGACGACTTGAGAAGACCAGACGCAAGCTCCTTCGTCACCGCGTCCGCAAGGACCAGGTGGATGACGACGGCGAAGACGACAAGAAGACGCCTCATCAGCTGCGGCTGCGCTCCATCTCGCTCTGGCACTCCATGCACGTCAGGACGAACGGCTGGTTGAGGAGACGGGGCTTGCGTATCAGCTGCCCGCAGACGGTGCATACTCCGTACGTCCCGTCGTCGATGCGGTGAAGCGCCTCTTCGATCTGCTGGATCGTGCGGTTGATGTTGCCCATCTGCCCGAGCGCCTGGAGGCGCAGCGTCTGGTTCGTGCCGTCGCCGCCGTCTGACTCATGGTCGTCGGACTCGTTGAAGCCGGTCGCCTTTATCGCGTCGACGCCCGAGAGCGCCGCGGCGCGGGCCTCGATGAGGCGCTTGCGGAAATCCTTGAGATCCGCCGCGGGGAACTTCACGGTGGACTTGCCCTGCGCGCGCGTCGTCGGACGGCGCGAAAGCTTTATCCCGTTGTCCGTGCGGTCCTGCTCAGCCTTCGCCGCCGAGCGCTTCATTTCCTCCGCGATCGACAGCGCAAACTCCACGGCCTTCGCCGTATCGATCGCCTCGACCTCGGGAGCTACCGGCTTCTCGGCGACGACGGGACGGCGCGTGATGCGCGGAGGAACGCGCTTGATCTCGGCCTTTGGCTTCTTCGCCGCAACCTTCTTCGCTGCCGGCTTCTTCGCCGCAACCTTCTTCGCCGCGGGCTTCTTGGCTACGGGCTTCTTCGCCGCAACCTTCTTCGCCGCCGGCTTCTTTGCCACGGGCTTCTTCGCCGCCGGCTTCTTTGCCGCCGGCTTCTTTGCCGCAGGTTTCTTGGCCTTCGAATTCTTGATGCTGACTCCCATGAAATTGCCTCCTCTCTAAATATTCTTCTGCTTGACGACTCTCTTATTTTATCATATCTGGACGCCGGGCGGAAGCTTCATCCACTCGCGGACTTCGTCGGACAGCGGAAGTATCTCGACGATCCTGGCGAATTTCACCTCGCCCTCGGCGCCGGGAAGTTCGAACTGGTCGCCGACTTTCTTGCCGAGCATGTTCTGCGCGAGGCGCGTCTTCGACGCGAGGATGCCCTTGTCGACATCGTTGTCCCATTCACCGAGAACGGTGTAGGTCTTGCGCCCCTCGGCGCCTTCGAACACGACGGTGACGCCGGGCATCACCTCGTCGGTCGTCGCGTCGGAGAAGTCGCCGGGCTTCACCGACTCGAGCTCGGCCTGCATGACCGTCTGCTTCTGCATCAGCACGCGCTGCTCGTCCTTTGCGTACTGGTACTCCGCGTTCTCCGAGAGGTCGCCGTAGCTCTTCGCGAACTCGATGCGCTTCACGTTCGCGGGCATGTCCTCGTTGATGAGCTTCAGGTACTCCTGCTTCCTGAGGCCGTAGCTCCTGAGCGACGTGACGCGCGCGTATTCCTTCTTCTTCTCGGTCTTGACGAGGTGGCTCTCCAGGGACGGAAGGATGTGCGTCATCCTGACGACGGTCGCGTGGTGCGTCGAGGGATCCCATGCGATGGACGCCTGGAAGCGCTCGAAGAACAGCACCTGCTCCGCGGGCGAGAGAAGCTTGAACATCTTCTCGAGCCACGCCTTGTCCCCGAAGAGGCGGCGGACGATGTTCTGCATCTTGAGCGTCTCGCCGCCGCGGCGTCCCTCGCCGAGCGCGATCGCGTGGGTGAGGATCGTGGCGACAGGCGGAAGCTCGGGCCACAGGCTGTAGGACTTGAGAACCCTGATGTTCTTGCCGTCGACCGGAACGTCGGCGTACTCGAACTTGCCGAACTGCTCGATCTTGCCGACGACGAGCGTGACGAGAGTCGCAGGCGCCTGGGTTTCCTTCAGGTAGCCGCCGAGCGCGGCGCGGCACGCGGCATCTGAGCCGAAGCGAGAGACGATTTCGGCGACGGCCGTGAAGCAGAGGTCCGGAATCGCGGCGTAGAGCTTCGCCTTTGCCTCGTCGGAATCGGCGAGGAACGAGACCATCGCGCCGACCTCGCGGGCGGGAAGAGACGCCGCCGCGGAGATGTAGCGCCTGCGCTCCCAGAGGTACGCGCGCATCTCCGCCGCCGTCGGGCGCTGGAAGCCAAGCTCGAGGACGAGGGAGGCGAGGCGCGCGTAAAGCGCGTCGTCGACGTTGCGCGCCGCGGTCACCGCGAACTCGAGGCGGTCGGCGATCTTCGCCTTCGCGTCGTCAGACGCCGCCTTGAAGCGGCCCTGCGCGACGTATTCGCGCACTGCGGCGAGGATGAGCTTGGGGTCGGTCTCGTGCGAGAACGCTGTGAGCCAGCCGTCGCCATAGTCCTCGACGGACGCCTTGAGGCGGATCGGATCGGCGCGCTTCGCGGGAATCTCGACGAGCTTGTCCTGGTGAAGCGCCTTCCTCGCCTCCTCCCAGAACTTCTTCCAGTTGACGGCCTTCACGAAGCCGTTCTGCACGCAGACGTCCTCGAGGCGGACTATCGTCATGTCGCCGTAGCTCTTGAGGACCTCCTTCACGAAATCGCCAGGACGCTCCTTGAGCAGCTTCTCGAACGCCGCGGGGTCGGCTTCGCGCAGGACGAGGATGTGTCCCTCTGGCGCGAGCTCGAGCATGTCGCACGCCGCCGCGTAGGTGAACTGGTGGCCCTTCTTTGTCGGGAAGTCGACTGTTATGCGCTTGTAGAAGTAGTCGAGGCGCTTGACCTTGCCGAGGCCCCACGCCTTGCCGAGCACGAGCGCGCCCGGCTGGAAGCCGACGAGCTTCTCGAGCCTGACGAGCGACTCGTCGAGCGGACACTCCCCGAAGCCGACGCCGTCCAGAAAAGAAAGAAGAAGACGATCTTTCGTCGTCTTCTTCAATGCGTCCCGTATCCCCGCCACGCGGATGATCTTGTCAAGTTCAACCCTGTTCTCGCGCACGAGCCGAAAAGCCCCTTCGAAGTCCTGCTTCTCCGCGCACTCGTTCAGCTGGTTCACCAACGCTTCAGTATCGGCCATTTGCCTCTCCTTTCGAAAAATAGGCGCATATTATATCATAAATTCCGCTCGCGCACCTGACGAATCATGGCTTTCTCGGGGCACGTGAACGGGTCGGCGTGCTTCGTGCAGTTCATGCACCCCGTGTAGAGCTTGTGCATGATCTTCGTCTTCGGCACCTCGGCGAAGCCGAGCGACGCGAAGAATTCAGGCGCGAACGTCAGGACCACGAGCTCGCGCGGCGAAAACGCCGCGGCGCGCTTCGCGACGGTCTCGACGAGCGCGCGCCCGATGCCGCGCCGCCTGAAGACCGTCTTCACGGCGACGGAGACGATCTCGACCGTCGCCGACTCGGGGGCGCCGATCTCGGGGTGTATCTGGTAGGCCGCGCAGCCGGCCATCTCTCCGTCCGCCTCGGCGATGGCGAACCTGTCGATCGACTCGACGATGTTCGCGAGCGACCGCGGCACGAGGTTGTCGGCGTTCCTTCCGATGAGCGCGTAGATCCTCTCCGCGTCCGCGAGCTCCGCCTGCCTTATGGAAAAACCTTCCATTGATCTTATCAAGTCCAAGCTGGTGTTATGTTCTGGTCAAGCCTCAAAGAGACGGGAATGTGCGGCTCCCGCCTTCGACGACGACAGTCGCCCTGCCGCGGATGTCGCGCGAAGAGGTGCCGACCAGTATCTCGTAGCGGCCGGGATCGGTCGTGAACTGGTGGGTAAGCTCGTCGAAGTAGGCGAAATCATGCGCCGAGAGGAAAATCTCCACCGTCTCGCTCTCGCCCGGCGCGAGAAGCTTCGTCTTCGCAAAGCCGCGCAGATCCTTGACGCAGCGCTCGACCTTCGCGTCGGGATAGGAAACGTAGAGCTGCACGACTTCGCGTCCGGCGACCTTGCCGGTGTTGGTCACCTTCGCGCGGACTGCCCAGTTGAGCCCGGAAGACTTGGCCTCCACGCCGGAGACGCTGAACGTCGTGTAGCTGAGCCCGTGTCCGAACGGGAACATCGGCTCGATGTTCTTCCTGTCGAACCAGCGGTAGCCGACGTAGAAGCGCTCGTTGTATACGACTTCCTTCTCGTTGTAGGTCCCCATCTGCGCGACGCCGGTGTCCTCGTAGCGCTTCGGCCACGTGTGGCAGAGCCTGCCCGAGGGATTGACCGCGCCGAACACGGCGCGGGCGAGCGCGTTGCCCTCCTCCATGCCGAGGTACGAGCTCATGAGGATCGTCGGCGCCGCGTCGGTCCACGTATAGCCGACGGGCGTGCCGGCGCGGGATATGACGACCGTGTTCCTGGCGTTCCACGAGAGGACTGCGGCGATCGACTCGTCCTCGCCAGGATCGGCGAGCATGTTCTTGCGGTCGCGGCCCTCCGACTCCATGTTGCCGTCGTAGCCGAGCTCCGTGCCGGTGAAGACGATCGTCGCGTCCGCCGCGAGCGCGAGCGCCCTGAGCTCGTCGAGTCCCGGGGCATCGGGCTTCGCGGCCTCCCCGCTCTTCTCGACATGTCCGCCCGCGCGCTCGACGCCGCTCAGGTCAACCGCGAGGTCGCTGTCGTCGGTGGCCTTGACCGATGCCTTCGGAATCGGCCTGTGTACGATCTCGACGTCTTTGCCGAGGATGTTCCGGAGCCCCTGGATGAACGAGACTTCGTACGGAACGTTGCCCTCGCCCGAGCAGCCCTTCCCGCACTGCGGGTTGTCCGCGTTCTTCCCGAGGAC
Source organism: uncultured bacterium (assembly GCA_902775595.1). Classification (GTDB taxonomy): domain Bacteria; phylum Verrucomicrobiota; class Kiritimatiellia; order RFP12; family UBA1067; genus UBA1067. Next base: position 29,872 of record CACYNF010000017.1, read on the forward strand.
GAGAACCTTCCTCAGCGACTTCGCGTCGAGGGGCAGGACGCCTTTGTCGTTCTTCGCGAGGACGATCGACTCCTCGCCGATCTTCAGCGCCGCCTCCTGGTGCCTCTTCGTGTTGCGCTCTCCCGCCCTGCGGGGCGCGCCCGTGAGAAAGCCCGTCTTCGCCATCACGTAGAGGACGTGGAGCGCCATCTCGTCGACGGTCGCTTCGGAGACCTTGCCGGCCTTGACTGCGTCGACGATCGGGAGCGTGTTCTTCTTCGGGTTGAAATGGTGTGTGATCTGGTCGCCGCGGTCCATCTCTATTCCGCCGCCGTTGTCGGCCGAGAACTCGTTCGAGTGCTGCCCGCCCCAGTCGGTCTCTATGAGGCCCTTGAAGCCCCAGCGGTCGCGCAGGACGCCCGTCTGGAGATACTTGTTCTCGGAGGCCCAGAGGCCGTCGATCTTGTTGTACGAGGTCATCACGCAGAGTACGCCAGCCGACTGCACCGCCGCGCGGAACGCGGGGAGGTAGATTTCGTGGAGCGTCCTCAGGTCGCAGTGGGTGTCTACCGCGTTGCGGTTCCATTCCTGGTTGTTGAGGCAGAAGTGCTTGACGGTCGCGGCGACGTCATAGCTCTGCACGCCCCTGATCATCGGCACGCACATCTTCGCGGCAAGACACGGGTCCTCGCCGAGATACTCCCAGTTGCGGCCGTTGAGAGGCGTGCGCGCTATGTTTACGCCGGGCCCGAGCAGCTCGTCTACGCCGCGGTCGCGCATCTCCGCGCCGAGCACCTCGCCGTGCAGCCGGGCCATCTCGGGATCCCACGTCTGCGCGAGGGCGGAGAGCGATGGGAGCTTCGTGTTCTCGCTGCGCGGCTTCGTGTAGTCCCAGCTCCAGCGGTCCATCGTCGGGCGGACGGTGGACGAGTTGTCGCTCATCGTCCATTCCTTCATTATGCCGACGCGCGGAATCGCGGACAGCGTCATCGTGCCGGAGCCCCCGGTCAGGAGCGCCTTCTCCTCGAGCGTCATTTTCGAAAGCGTGTCGCGCGCGGCAGCGAGCGCAGCATCGTCGTCGAGCATTGCGAAGCAGGAAATCGCGGCGGTCGCCGCGGCCACGAGCGTGGCCAACCTCATGTCGGCAGTTTTCATATCGGCTAATTATACCAAAATCCCACCGCGTTGTGCGCCGGCGAGCGCAGGCGGGGGAAGGCGGAAAGACTCAGCCGACGACGAGCTCCTCGCTCGGGAAGCGGACGTGCCTCTTCGACTCGCGGTCGCCGATCATCAAGACGACGGTAAGCGCGCCGAGTCGGCCGATGAACATCGCGACCATGATGACGACGCGGCCGGCGGACGAAAGCGACGCCGTGGTATCGCCGACGGAAAGGCCCGTCGTCGTCACGGCCGAGACGGCCTCGAAGAAGAGCGCGTCGGAGGAGATGCCGCTCTGCGCCTCGGTGACGAAGAGCGCGCCCGTCACGATGACGGCGAACATCACTATCGCCATGAGGATCACGAGCGACTCGCGCACGATCTCGGTTGGGATGAGCCGACTGTCCATCACCGTCTCGGTCTCGCCGCGGCACATCGCGGTCGCGGTGTAGAGTATCACCGCGAGCGTCGTCACCTTCATGCCCGCCGCCGCGGAACCGGGCGCGCCGCCGATGAACATGAGGCACTCGTATATGAGCCGCGTCAGCGGATGCAGCGACTCCGTCGGGATGACGCAGAAGCCGCAAGTCCTCGGCGTGACGGCCTGGTAGAAGCCGACGACCGCCCTGTCCGTAAGGCTCATGTCCCTGAGCGAGAGGTTCCACTCCACGGCGAGGAACGCGAGGAAGGTGATCGCGAGGAGATAGACGGTGAAGCGCAGGACAACGCGCGTGTGGAGCGAGAGCCGGCCGCGCGCGCCGGAGATGCGGTGGATGAACTTGAACGTGCAGAGGTTGTAGATGACGAGAAAGCCGATTCCGCCGAGGATCGTCTCTACTCCCATCACGACAACGGGCCAGCCGCGCGGGAAAGACGCGAGCGAATCGGACTCGAGGCCGAAGCCCGCGTTGCAGTAGCTCATGATGGAGTAGAACAGCGCCTCGTACCAGCTGCCTAAGTGCAGGTAGAGAACCGCCGCGAAAAGGCCCTCGATCACGAGCATCGAGCAGACGACCCAGCAGATCAGCCCCCTCAGGCCCTGTATCTGCTCGACGCCGTACGCGTTCATCAGCGAGAACTCCCGGGCGAGCGAGAGCCGGCGGCCTATCGCGATGAGGAAGAAGGTGCCGCAGGTCATGAGCCCGAGGCACCCGAGCTCGACGAGAACCATCAGGACGACCTGCCCGGCGGTCGAGAACTCGCGCCCCACGTCGACGACTGTGAGGCCCGTCACGCACACGGCGGAGAACGCGGTGAAGAGCGACGACATGAAATCGCCGCGCAAGCCGTCTGCGCGGCAGAACGGCATCATGAGCACCACGGCGCCGACCGCTATCAGGGCGAGGAAGCCGAGCGCGAAAGACGTGCGGCTTTTCATTTCCCGAAAGTCCCCTTCTCCTTTAGCCACACCATCCAGACGGACAGCTCGTACAGAAGGCAGAGGGGAACGGCCATGAATATCTGGCTCATCGGATCCGGAGGCGTCAGGACCATCGAGACCACGAACGCCATCACTATCGCGACGCGGCGCTTGTCGCGGAGGCCCTTCGAGGAGACGAGGCCGAACCAGCCGAGGACGAAGATTATGAGCGGCAGCTGGAAGACGAGGCCGAAGGCGATGATCGTCTTGAGGACAATGGAGATGTAGCCCTCGAGCCGTATTATCGTGGAGGGAATGCCGCACCACTCGTTGATCGCGCGGAACGCCTTGACGACCATCGGGAGCGTCTTCGCATACGCTACGCCTATGCCGACGAGGAAGAAGCCCGTTCCCACGACGAGTATCGACATGAGCACGACCTTCTCGCGGTTGGTGAGCGCGGGGAATACGAAGCGGAGTATCGCGTAGACGATGAAGGGGAACGCGAGGGCAGTCCCGCCCCAGCCGGCGATCGAGATTATCGTCGAGACGCCGGTCGTGAGATCGAGCCCCTGGAGCAGTTCCTCGCTCTCGCCAGCGGGGCTCTTGAGCCACTCGAGGATCCACGGCGTGCAGCAACCGGCGACCACGGCGCATATCGCCCACGCGACGGCGCCGAACACGAGCATGTCCCTGAGCGCGAGCAGGTGCTCGAGAAGCGGGCGCGGCGGATCGTTCCTCGCGTCGGGGTCGCTTAGCAGGGAGATCGCCATTACGAGCCCTCCACGGACGGCGGCATGCCGGGGTTCTGCGCGGAAGGCGCAGGCGTCTCATCGCCGGGCGCTGCGCTCTGCATGGGCTCGGCTGTCCCGACCGTGAACGCGTCGGACGCCGAGTTCTCGACTTCGCGCGCGGCCTTCGTGAACTCGGAGTCCATGTCGAGGAGCTGGCGCTTGAAGTTTTCGGCGGCGCGGCGGAACTTCGAATAGTACTGCCCGACGGTGCGGGCCGCCGAGGGAAGCCTCTTCGGGCCGACTACAATAAGAACGACGGCGAGCAGCACAAACCACTCGCCGAAGCCGATGCTGTCGAATATTACCGCCAGCGTCATCTGCGGAAAATCACTTCTGGTAGATCACGAACTCACCGCGGCGGTTCCTCGCCCAGGCGGACTCGTCGCTGCCGACAACCGCCGGCTTCTCCTCGCCGAAGCTGCGCGTCTGGATGCGCGAGGCATCGACGCCGCTCTGGACGAGATAGTTGCGGATGATGCTCGCGCGGTTCTCGCCGAGGGCCATGTTGTATTCGTTCGAGCCGCGCTCGTCGCAGTTGCCCTCGACTACGACAACGCGGTCAGCGTGGGAGCCGAGGTGCTGCGCGACCTCGTCGATCTTGCCGATCTCGCCCTGGGGAACGACGGTCGAGTCAAAGCCGAAGTAGACGGGAGCGAAATCGACGTCGGTGCAGCGCGTGCAGTACTCCTCGAAAGGACGCTCGCCAACTCCGGCGCCGTCAAGCGACCCCTCCTGGCCATCGTCAATCGTCGTGGCGATGTCGGAACCATTTGCGCCGGCGAGACCCGAACCGCCTTTGGCCCCGGAGCGGGACTTGTCATACTTGCAGCCCGAGACCGCGAAGGAAAGGGCAACTGCCGCGACAACCATCAACGTAGAAATTTTCATTTACATGCTCCTTTTGTATGAAGTTGTGTGAATGATATCAAATTCCTTTTCGGAAATCAAGTGGGACATGATCATTTGGCGTTTTTATTGACTGCAGTGTAGACCGCCTCCCTCGCTCTATCAACACTATCAACAAAAATATAAACACTGTTCATAATATTGTTGATATTGTTGATAGATTATCAATTCCTTTTATTGATATCAATAGTTCCTGTTGATTATTTCGGCCGGCAGCAGATATTCTTCGCCATTCTTGTGGGAAATGCCCATCTTTTCAAGCTGCTCTATGACGAGGCCGGAAACAATGCTGCCGTTCTCCGCAAAAAGCTTTTCAAGAGCCGCGCGCTTCTTCGCGAGCGTTCCCTCTGGCTCGTTCGCCGCGAGAACCCCCTCGAGCACCTGTGCGCGCCTCAGGCGCCCCTCGGCCTCGGCCTTGTCACGCGCCTCGCGCACGACTTCGATGACATGGTCGCGCGTCTCGCCGACGAAACGGTCGGGGACGTCGATGTCGCGGTCCAGGAGGGAAACCTTGTTCGAAAGTCCGTTGTCGGCGTTGATGGCAAGCACGTCGCCTACCTTCTCAAGCGCTGACTTCTGCTCGGACATCTGCCTCTTCACGGCCTCCGCGTGTTCGGCAAGCGCGGCGGCCTCTTTCTTCAGCTCGGCGATGTTCCTTCTCAGCTCGGCGTTCTCGGCACGGAGAGCCGCTATCGTCTCCGCCTGCTCTGCCTTGTCGGCGGCAAGCGACTCCACGACGGCCTTCTGCACGTCTATGCTGTCCGCGGCGTCCTCTTCGGAAGTCTCCTCCGCAATCTCCTCATTCGCAGGCGCCTTCGGCGCTTCGTCGTCAAGAAATTCTTCGAAGTTCATATTGCATTCTGTCCTTTGAGTTCACAGCCGGGATACACGAACAGCCGGCAGTCTATCGGTCCGTTGAAGAACGGCACCCTTGTCTTGTAGTAGAGGTTCACGAGGCGCGCGAGGTCGGGGTTGCCGGTGATGAGGCCGCCCGTGTAGCCGCCGCACTTCTCGTTCATGAAGCTCCCGATGCGCTCGTACACCGGAGCGAGCTCCTCGAACGTTCCGAGACGTATGCCGTATTCCGGGTTGAAGAACACGACTCCGCGCGGAGACGCGTCGGACTCGGGAACAGGCGTGTCGCCGAAGTCGCACGCCTTAAAGGTTATGTACTGCGAGACGCCGGCGGCAATCGCGTTTGTATGGGCGTTGTCAACGGCCTCGGGAGATATGTCGGTCGCGATGATCGGCGGAAGTCCCTCTTTCTTCTCCGCCGCAACCGCCTCCATCACAAGCTCCTTCCATATCTGCTCGGGACTCGCGCCGACGTGCTGGCGCGGCGCGATCTTCGGTGCGCTCTCCCCGGGGATGATGCTTCTGTAGCCCTTCACCGACTGGAAGGCGAAGTGACCCTTGAGGGAACCGGGAGCCCTGTTCATCGCGATCATCGCCGCTTCGATTGCGGGTGTACCGGAGCCGCACATAGGCGAGACGAACGGAGTCTTTCCGTCCCACCTGAGCGCCATGATGCACGCCGCCGCGAGCGTCTCCTGCATCGGCGCGGAACCAGGTATCTTCCTGTATCCGCGCTTTGAAAGCGGCTCGCCGGAAGTGTCGAGGTATATTATGACCTCGTCCCTCTCCCAGTAGACGAAAACCGCGGCGCCATTGTTCTCTCCGCCGGAGTCTGGCCGGCGCTGGCACTTTTCGCGCATGCGGTCGGCTATCGCGTCTTTGGTGTAGAGGGACGGAATGCGCGTGTCGCGTATCGTGAAGTTGTGGACGATCGACGACACGGAGAAATATCCGTCGGCCTCTATCAGGTTCTCCCAGTCAATCGATCTCGCGGCTTCGTAGAGGTCCTTTATGTTGTAGCACGTCGTCCTCAGCAGCGGCACGAGAACGCGGTGCGCGGTGCGGAGACGGAGATTCAACTTCATTACGTCCCTCATCGACCCGCGCACGACGACGGTGTTTTCGGTGACTTCGATCGGGTGATATCCCATGTCTATCACCTCTATCTCGGTCCAGCGCGAAAGCTCCTTTGCGCACGATATGATGATCGGATAGTTCTTGTCGGTCCACAGCTTCATAGTCTACCCTGCAGTTGGTAGTTGGTAGTAATGCTAATTTCTAATTTCGCGCGGGGCTCGTGTGACGGTCTTGCATCTGACTTTCAACTTCAGTTGATCCTCAGCGGCATGAGCACGTAGAGGAACGGTATGCTGCACCTGATGACTGCGGGGCTGTGTCCGTTGTTGAGTCCTATAGTAACCTCGTCGTCGTCGATCGCCTTGAGAGGATCCATGACATAGGTGGGGTTGAACATGATCTCTATCTTCTCGCCGGCGTACTTGATCGGCACCTCGTCCTTCGCTTCGCCGATGTCGGAGGCAGCCGAAGTTACGGTGAGGCAGTTTGCCTCGAATATGAGCTTAGTTGAATGGGCTTCGTCCATCGTCATGACGCTCGCGCGGTCGAGGGCGTTCAGGAGAAGCTGGCGGTCTATCGAAATCTGCTCGGCGCACTCCTTCGGTATGACCTGGCGGTAGTTCGGATAGGTGTCGTCCATCAGCTTCGAATAGATCTGGACGCTCGCGACGGTGAAGCATATCTGGCTCTTCTTTACCATTATCGACACGTCGCCCTCCGACGAAAGCGAACGCTGGAGCTCCGCCACCGCCTTCGATGGAAGTACAATGTCCTTCTCAGCAGCCTTCGGAAACTCAAGTTCGCTTTCGACAAGCGCGAGGCGACGTCCGTCGGTCGCAACCATCGTGAGCTTCTCGTCCTTGAAGCTCATGAGCACGCCCTTAAGCGTGCGGCGAGTGTCGTCCTGCGACGCCGCGTACGCAGTCTTCCTGAGCATCTCCCTTATCGTCGCCTGGGGTACGGTGTATATATACGCCTCGCCGTCCTCGGGAATCGAAGGAAATTCGGAGCCGGGCATTCCCTGCAGCCTGAAGCGCGCGCTGCCCGCCTTGATCGTCGCCCTCTCCTGCGCGTCGCATTCGACCGTTATCTCACCTTCGGCCGCCTTCGTAATCGAAGTGAAAAGGAGCTTCACTGGAAGCGTTGTAACTCCCTCTTCCGTAACCTCGCACTCTACTTCGGACTTTATCGATATGTCGAGGTCGGTGGTGGTGAGCTTGATGGAATTTTCCCTTCCCTCTATCATCACGTTCTGCAGAATGGGAAGCGATCCCTTTCCCGCCACGATGTTCTGCACGCTCTTGAGACCTTCAATGAACTTTGACCTTAGAACCTTGAATTTCATTTTTTTTCCTTTCTGTGCAAAGGACCTGTTGCCTTCACACCGGAGATTTTATCATATTAATGTTGGTTTTAAAATAGACAGACTTACATTCCTAGGTTTGTTGACAATGTAGACAACACTGTTTCGCCCTTGTAAAACATGTGTCCGGCTGCACTTTTGAATGTTGACATTCGATAGACATTGGTTTGACTTCTTGTGACATCTGTTTGTTCTGTCGATATGTTTTGAGGTTGTCTACACGATGACTACCCTTTTTCAACCGACCATGTCCTTCATTGAACATCCGAGATCGGCAAGTATTTCCTCAAGCGATTCCTTCAGTTCCGGCTCGACGTCGAGACGCTTCGATATGTTCTTTACGCCGTGGATGATCGTGGCATGGCTCTTGTCGAACTTCTTCGCTATCTCCGGCAGGCTCCTCGTGGTGAATTTCCTCGAGATGTACATTGCAAGCTGCCTTGGAGTGACTATGGACTGCGTGCGCTCAGGGGAAAGTATCTGTGAAAGAGTTACTCCGTACTTTTTGCAGATGCAGTTCTGCACTTCCTCGATCGTTAGCTTTTTCCTACTCTTCTCCTTTTCGATGAAGTCCTTCAGGATGTAGGAGAGGGTGTCGTCAGTAAGCTGCATGGAGTTGTCTCTGTTTGCAAAGAGATTGACCTTGCCGAGGGCTCCCTCCATTGCGCGCACATGGCTCTTTATGTTGGAGGCAATGAACTTGAGGGTTGAGTCAGACACTTCCGGAACCATTCCCTCCGACTTCCTCTTGAGAATGGCGAGGCGCGTCTCGTAGCCGGGCGATTCGATTTCCTGGAGCATGCCTCCCTCGAATCTCGATATGAGGCGCTCCTCTATTCCCGGCAGGTTCTTAGGAGCGACATCTGATGTGATGACTATCTGCTTGTCGGCGTTTGTAAGGGCGTTGAACGTGTTGAAGAACTCCTCCTGGAAGTTCTTCATGTTCATGGTGATGAACTGGATATCGTCGATGAGAAGGACGTCTATCTTCCTGTACCTGTCGCGGAACGTCTGCAGGCTGTTCTGCGTCATTGCGTTGATGTATTCGTTGAGGAAGGCCTCGGCAGTCAGGTAGCATACGGCCGCCATCGGGTTTCTGCGCTTGACCTCGTTGCCTATCGCCTGCATGATGTGCGTCTTGCCGAGACCTGTGCCTCCGTGGATGAACAAAGGGTTCAGCGCCTTCTGCCCAGGATTGCTGGCGACGCCCTTTGCGGCTGCGAGCACATAGCTGTTCGACGGACCCTCCACGAACTCCTCGAAGGTATAGTACTCCTTGAGAGGCATCGTCGAGATGAATGTCTGGATGCGGCCGGTCTTGGTCTTCTCCACCACCGTGTTGGGCTTAGGTACGATTATGGCCGGCTTCGCGTTCTCGTCGAACGAGAACTCGAGCTTCACGTCTGCTCCCGCAAGGAGAAAGCTCTTCTTCAAAAACTCCGAATACTCGCTTTCGAGTATGTCGGCAGCCATCTTGTTGAGTGCGAGGATTCTAAACGTGTTGCCTTCGTGGACAACTGTCTGAATCATCGAAAAATGTCTTTCGGCCCGGCTGCGCTTTGTCTCGTCCTGCATCATTGTGATGCAGATCTCCCGCGCACGGTCCCACAGCCCTTTCGAGACTATGTCTATCGTTTCGTTGCTCATTTTAAAACTGATTTTTCAAAGTGTCGAGAGCAATATAGCATAAACACCGCCAATGCGTCATTCGAAAAAAATCTTCTTATGTCTACCACTTATCAACAGCAGTTGTTGATAACACTCAATGTCTTCCTCGCTTTATTATTACGGCCAGTACCGCGACATCTGCAGGATTGACGCCAGAAATCTTGGCTGCCTGTGCCAGTGTCTCTGGTTTCCACCGCTTCAGCTTCTCACGGCTCTCAAATCTCACTGCCGTGCACTTGTCATAATCAAGCCACTTGGGTATTTTGATAGCTTCATCAATCTTTGCTTTTTCAGCTGCTTTTCGCTCCTGTTCGATGTATGGAGCATATTGTCGCATAATCTCTCTTTCGCGTTTTATCTCATCCTCTGAAAACCATTTTTCTATGCCCTCTCCATAATTTAGTGTTTGTTGTTCATCGCTTTTCTCATTTAGATAGTCCCATACAATTTTTACCGCAGCCAAATAGTCTTCGCTTTGTATTCCTACCCTCTTTGCTGGCTCCAGTAGTCTAAACCTTGCATTGTCCTGTCGCAGAATCAACCGCCGCTCTGCTCTGCTCGTGAACATTCTATACGGCTCGTCAGTGCCCTTCGTAACGAGATCGTCAATAAGCACGCCGATATAGGCATCCTGTCTACTAAGGACAAGCGGCTCTTCGCCTTTCACCTTTAGCGCGGCGTTAATTCCGGCGATAATCCCCTGCGCGGCTGCTTCTTCATAGCCGGTTGTGCCGTTTATCTGACCTGCAAAGTATAGACAGTCAATTCGCTTTGATTCAAGCGTGTGCTTCAGTTCCCGGGAATCTATTCCGTCATATTCTATGGCATATGCATAAGCGAGAAATTCCGCCTTTTCAAGACCAGGTACCGATCTCACCATTTTTTCCTGTACATCACGCGGAAGACTGCATGAAAGTCCATTTGGATAGATGATTTCTCCTTTTAGGTCTTCTGGCTCCAGCATTACATGATGCTGCTTTGCATCCGCAAACCTGACGATTTTATCCTCAATTGATGGGCAATATCGCACGCCTGTGCCCCTTATTGCACCACCGTATAGGGCTGATACACCCAGATTTTCCCGTATGATCCTGTGTGTTTCTTCCGTTGTATGCGTCATCCAGCAGGGAAACTCTGGTAATTGTTCCACGTGGAACATTTCTTTATTTTCAGATTTTAACGCAGAGTCGCGTAGCCGCACCCCCCCTGTTAGGACATCCGCTTTGCGGACGACCTGCGGTCGGGGGATATCCTTGTGGGTGGGCGCGACCCATTGGGAAGCGACCAAGCCGAGCGGAGCGAGTGCCGAGAGTCGCAGAGGTATCACCCGAGCGAAGCGAGCCGCGCAAGCGGTCGCTAGAGGTGTGCGCAAAGGATGTTGGGATGTATAGTTGGGATAAGAAAATGTTCCACGTGGAACACTATTTAGATTGATCTCTGCGTCCTCAGCGTCTTTGCGTCTCTGCGTTAATAAGAAAGAATCTTCATAATGTTCCACGTGGAACATTGGGCGGGGATTCTCGCCATCCTGTCTCTTGCATACGGAGAAGTTGCAGCTTGATGCCTTTAGGCGAGGTGGAGTGCCGGTTTTCAGGCGGATGAGGGTGAATCCAAGCTTTTCGAGACATTCGGAAAGCAAATTGACGGCTGGACGGCCATCTCCGCCTGATTCCTGGCACTCTTTTCCAATCCAAATCCTGCCTCTTAAAGTTGTCCCAGCAGTCAAGACGACGGTTTTAGCCACTATTGAGCCATGATGCTCTGTAATGATTCCAGTGGCCTTGATATTGCCGCCATCAGAAGCTCCAGGGCCGCTTGTGGTGATCCCTATGGCAGCATCTTCAAGAACGGTCAGGTTTGCTTGGCTATTGATTACTTGCTGCATCCGTAGGGAGTATTCGGCTTTTGCACACTGTGTTCGTGTTGCCTGGACAGCCGGACCGCGGCTTGAATTCAATGTCTTAGATTGAAGGGCAGTTGCATCGGCGTTTTTCCCCATCTCTCCACCAAGGGCATCAAGTTCGTAGACGAGGTGGCTCTTTGCAAGCCCTCCGATCGAGGGGTTGCATGGCATCATGGCTATGCGGTCTTTCCTGGCCGTGACGAGAAGGGTATTGAGCCCCATGCGGGCTGACGCAAGGGCTGCTTCGGCCCCGGCATGACCACCGCCAACGACAATAACATCACTGTTGAACGATCCATTCATAGACAGAGAAGATTATATCAATTATCAACTATATTGTGAACATTTTTTTATTATTGTTTATGCGACAAAGAAAAATACGATAAATTGCCTTTTTATGCCGAAATTGTAATAAAAATTGAAATAAAATGTTGATAACATAGTTGTCAAGGGAAATATATTAACAGTTATCTAAAACTTATTAACATTTTTTTACAGTACTGCCAGTCCAGACATACGGCGCGATTTCGATGCAGTATTTTAGATTAAAAAGCGCATTTGAAGTCAAGGCGGGCACTCCGTGGCGCGGGGAGGCGTTTCTGGCACCGTTCGCGCCCGTCAGACGCCATGCGGCAGCGTAGCAAAGGCGCTCACTTCGGATTCCGCAGCCCACAAAGCCCGCCTCTATGCGGAGTGCACATCCGGGCTGCTACATCAGATGCCCGAAACGCCTCCCTGCGCCACTTCGTGCCTGTGCCCGTCCGTGCTCTGTAAGCAGCTCGTGGAACGTGGCGCGCACAGACTTCGACCGCTTCGTCTTGAACAGATACCGCACGTCTGCGCATGTGCGGCCTGTTTTGTGCTATGCTTTCCCATGTCGTTCGTTCTTCCTTTCTTTTTGGTCGCTGAAAGTATAGCACGAACGACGTTTCTTTTGCCCGAAAGGGGCGACGCGGCGGAGGCGGGATGCCGCCGCGGGCATCTGATGAAGCGGCCCGGAAGCGCGGCATGCCAGGCGGCGGACATTGTGGGCCGCGGAATCCGAAGTGAGCGCCATTGCATGACTGCCGCCATGCGGCCTATAGGCGCGAACGGTGACTGCGGCGGACATCCCGACGAAGCCGCGCTTCCCAAAGGTGGTGAAACAGCAAACGCGGCAGAACCGTTAAATCGTTCGGTGCACTCCAAACTACCAAAAATTCTATGCAGGCAAAGCGTCGGCGACACGCAAATGGTATAATATCGCCATATGCCGTTTTCGAGCCGAGACACAATCGCCGCTACAGCAACCGCTCCGGGGAGGGGTGGTGTTGCCATAATCCGCATCAGCGGATCCGAGGCCTTCTCAATCGCCGAGCGGCTGTCGGGCCGAGTGCCACGCGCGGGGCGGATATCCTTCGATCAATACAGAATCGACGGTCGGCTTCTCGACGAAGGCGTCACGCTCGCGTTCAGGGGACCGCATTCATATACGGGCGAGGATGTTGTGGAACTCCAGTGCCATGGCGGTTCCGTTGTGCCGCGCCGCGTCCTTGAAGCCTGCCTTGCCTCGGGCGCACGCCTTGCGCGGCGCGGCGAATTCACCGAGCGCGCGTTTCTCAACGGCCGGCTCACCTACGAGGAGGCGGAGTCGGTTCTCGATCTCGTCGACGCGAAGACCGACCGCGGCGCAGACGCCGCACTGCGTGGGCTTGCCGGCGAAAGGAGGCGCGAGATTCGCGGCATATACGACGCGCTTGTCGATCTTTCGTCCACGGCAGAGCATGCGCTTGACGTGAGCGAAGAGGAGCTTCCCGACGGGTTCTGCGCCGCTCTCTTAGCCAAGGCAGAATCGATCGCGGCCCGGCTGGACGAGGCGATCCGCCGCGCGAAAGAGGGGAAAATGCTGCGGGAGGGCGCGCTTGTGGTGATCTCGGGACCGCCTAACGCGGGCAAGAGCTCTCTCATGAACGCGCTTCTCGGCGAAGCGAGGACCATAGTCTCGGAAACGCCCGGAACTACGCGCGACTCGATCGAGGAGTGGCTTGACATCGGCGGCTGGCCCGTCCGTCTTGTCGACACGGCGGGGCTTCGCGAGACGGAAGACGCCGTCGAAGGCGAGGGCGTCGCGCGCGCGCGCGACCTTATAGAGAAGGCCGACATCGTTCTGAACCTGGCTCCCGCCGACGGCGATTCGGCTGGCTGGACGCGTGGAACAGCCGGGACGTGCGGGACGGCCGTCGTCATCGAAGTCCTTTCCAAATGCGACCTGACAGTAAACTCCGAAGATTATGGCTCCCGTCACCACTCCGCAGTTTCACACTCGGCAATCGCTGTTCACGAGAATCCCGACAGAGGTGGTTTTGCAGCGCGAAGCAGTGGAGCGGCGTCGGGAACAACAACCTCCGGAGTTGTTCCTGTCAGCGCCAAGACAGGCGAGGGGCTTGACGCGCTCCGCGGCGCAATTGCCGCGGAACTCGAGCGCAAGGCCGCCGAACCAGGCGAGGCGGAAGGCGGGCTCGGCTGCGACGCGGCGGCGCTGATCGAGGCCCGTTCGCTCCTCTCCCTTACTCCCTCACTCCCCCACTCCCCCACTCCTCCACTACCTCACTCCCCCACTCCCCCACTCCCCGACCTCGTCCTTTTCGCAAACTGCGTCCGCGCGGCTTCCGCGCGTCTCGGCGAAGCCGTGGGCGCCACCTATTCAGCCGATCTTCTCGATGCGCTCTTCTCGAGATTCTGCGTCGGAAAGTGACTTGACATTTGCCATGTGGCGAGATAGATGGTATAATCTACACAAACTTGAGGAAGGTCTATTCCGACATGGCGACATTTCAGTATATAGCTAAGGATGCGTCGGGCAACGAGACGCGTGGGCAGATCGAGGCCGGCGACCGCAATTCCGCTATTGCGGCAGTTCGTGCACAGGGTCTTTTCCCGACGGCGCTCGGCGAGGTGAAGCGCGCGGCGTCCACGACCGCGGCGGCTCCCAAGAAGGCGTCCAGGAGGGGCGGCCCGCCCGCGCCGGCGGCGAAGAAGGGCGGCGCGCTCAACATGGAGCTAAACATCAAGCTCCCGAGCTGGATGCGCGGCAAGATAAAGACCAAGGTTCTTACGCAGTTCACGCGCCAGCTCGCGACGCTCGTGAACGCCGGGCTTCCCCTCATGCGCGGCATTGAGGTCCTTAAGCGACAGATGAAGGACGCGCAGATGAAGGAGGCGCTCGACGGCATCGGCGAGAACATCGCGGCCGGCGGCACGTTCTCCGAGTCTCTGACGGCATATCCGAAGATCTTCGACAACCTCTACGTCAACATGGTGAAGGCCGGCGAAGCGGGCGGCGTGCTTGAAGTCGTGCTCGGCCGTCTCGCGGAGTTCGCCGAGAAGAGCGAGAAGATCAAGAACAAGGTGAAGGGCGCGATGATCTACCCGATCGTCGTCCTCGTCGCGGCTATCGGCATCACGGCGTTCCTTCTCGTGGCCGTCATCCCGAAGTTCAAGCAGGTGTTCGCCGACATGCTGGGCGGCGCAGAGCTCCCCGCGATCACGCAGTTCGTCATCGACGCGTCCGAGTGGGTGCAGCACAACTACATCACGATCGCGGTCGGCGTCGTGGTTCTTGTCGTCCTCAAGAAGATCATAGGCAAGACCGAGAAGGGCGCCACGATGTTCGACTGGCTGTCGCTCAGGATGCCCGTCACGGGAACTCTCGTCCAGCGCACCGCCGTCTCGCGCGTCACGCGCACGCTCGGCACGCTCCTCTCCTCGGGCGTCCCGATCCTCCAGTCGCTCATGATCGTCCGCGACACTACCGGCAACCGCATCGTCTCCAACGCGCTCCAGAGCGTCCACGACGCGGTGAAGGAGGGCGAGGGCATGACCGCGCCGCTCGCGCAGTGCTGGGTGTTCCCGCCGATGGTCGTCTCGATGGTCGAGGTCGGCGAGGAGACGGGCGCTCTCGCGGAAATGCTTACCCGAATCGCGAACACCTACGACGACGAAGTCGACAATGCGGTCGCCGGCATGACGGCCGCGATCGAGCCGGCGCTCATCATCGTGCTCGCGGTCGTCGTCGGTACGATCGTCGTCGCGATGTTCCTGCCGATGATCAAGATCATCCAGTCCGTCTCGGGAGGTGGCGCCTGATGAAGCGTGGCTTTACTCTCATTGAGCTAATGATCGTCACCGTGGTCTTGGTGACGCTGATGGCGATTGTATTCCGGCTCGCCGGCATTACTGGTCCCCAGGAGGCTCGTGCGAAGACGATAAAACGCATGCAGTGCATAGAAAACTGCCTTTCGGGCTATTATGCGGCATTCGGCAGCTATCCGCCGGTTAAGCTCCACGGAAGCCGCAACATCTACCTCAAGGTTGACAACTGGGGTATTCAGGAAGAGGATGGACAGACGGTTTCCTCCCTCAACTGGGCAAGCGTGGAGGCAGCCTGTCGCTCACAGCCTGTTGGCGCGAGATATCCTTTTTCCTCTTCCGACGATGTTCAGGAGATGGTTCGCATGGTGGCTGAGGAGCTGAAGCGCAGAAGTACATCCGGCGATAAGGAATACAAGGCATATCAGGACAACGTGGCGGTGTTGGGTAATGGTTTCGATGCCCTTGCACGTCCAAGCGGCGAAATCGACAATCCCGAGGCGACGGACTGGCGCGAGGTGCAGATATTCCAATTTGGGCTCCTAAGCTACATCCTTCCCCGCTATCTGTTCATGACGCTCGGCAATTCCGATCTCTATAGTGGCGAGTATGCGCAGTGGAACTCCGACAACATGGAGCAGAAACAGTGCCACGGCGACGGCCGTACCACTTATACATGGGATCAGATCCGCAACGATGTTCTTGGCGGCCATTCTGCCTACGTGACAATGATTCCGTCGCAGGCGGTGTGCGCCCGCTGGATTCCGAATCTGGAGGGCATCGTCAACTGTGGTAAGACCTTTTTCGGTGTCAACACGAAGGATCCGTACAGCTATAGTCCTGTCAACATCGACAATCCGCGCCCAGAGGTGTTCTGTCCCACGAAGAATCCATCGAACCAGTATGTTCTCGACGGAATGACCGTGAAGGACGGGTGGGGCCGAGACTTCTACTACTATTCGCCGCCACCGTACCAGTCCTACAGGCTTTGGAGCGCTGGCGCCGATGGAAAGACCTTCCCGCCCTGGGTGGAGTTGTCGTCCCTTCAGGGCAATGACCGCGTTACGGCGGGGCATTGGATGGCGGATGACATAACAAGCATGAGCAACTGATATGAAAAAGGGATTTACGCTCGTAGAGATGCTGGTGGTTATCGGCATAATTGCGGTTCTTGCGGCCGCCGCAATCGGCGGCTTCGCCGGTGCTACGAAGAAGGCCCAGATTGCCAGAGGCCGCGAACTCGTTTCCAACGTGGCGACGGCTCTTTCGACGATATATCAGGAATCCGGGCGCTGGCCGCAGTCGCTTGTCGATGCCAACGGCGGCGATGAGTACCGGCTCGGCAAGGTCGCCGGTGCGGTGCTTGCAAGGAAAGGCGTCCTTTCGCTTTCCTGCCAGAAGAATCGCGAAACGGGCGCGTATGAGCTGACGGGCGTCGACAAATTTGGAGTGGTCGATCCATGGGCTCAGCAGACGATGAGGAAAGACGCAAATGCGGGCATCGGGACAAAGGTCGCCTCCGGAGGAACCGTCGGCGACCACATTATCCGTTTTGCCATCGATGTAGAGGGAGAGGGGCTTGTGAAGGCCACCGTGTGCGGTCAGTCCATCACCGTCAGGGCGCAGGCGATAGCATGGAGCTGCGGTCCCGATGGCAAATTTGACGGCCTCGACAAAATGGGTCGCAGCGACGACATATTCAGCTTCCGCGAAGGGCAAATCGTCAAATGAAGCGGGCGTTCACACTGATAGAGCTCATGCTGGTGATCGCCGTCTTGGCGATACTCATAACCATTGTGGCCACGGCCGCCTCAGGCGCGATAAAGTCGGCACGCGAAAGGAGGCGCGACACGATGGCGGCCGTTCTTCGCGAGGGCATCGCGACATATTACGCGCGCAACGGCAAGTGGCCCGGGGGAATCGAGTCAAAGGCGGACAACGGTGACAACCACACTTTTACCGGTGGCGAGGCAGATTCCATATTTCGGATTGTGGTCAAGGGGTCGGTTGGGCGCAGGAACCCCTATCTTGATCCGCATGCGCTTTTTGTGGCTCCCAGTGGGGTCTCGGACGGCAAGTCGTACGGTGCCCCGTTCATGGAGGTGCGCAAGAAGAATCCGCCGCCGCATCTGCGCCGCCTCAATGTCGAGTCTATGTCTTTCGGGTATCAGGATCCGTCATCTGGACGCTTCCGCAGATACTCTATATACTACAACGCCGCCTCTGATTCTGTGGAGGTGAAATGGTGATGAAGTCGAGAAAGGCGTTTACGCTGCTTGAGCTCATGGTCGTCGTCGCGATCATGGCGGCGATGGCGACGCTGTCCGTGAACGGCTACCGGGCGCTGACGAAGGGCATGCGCGACCGTAGCGCCCTTGTCGCTGTCCAGACGTTGGTGGATGCGGCGCGGCAGCGGGCCGAGATAGACCGTAAGCCTGTGTTCATATACCTGTATGACGAACTTCTGCAGGAGGCTAATGAGTCTGCCGGCGCCGATCTTGTCGGACGGGGCGTCGCCATAGCGGTCCGTCCCATAGGCCGCATCACTGCGGTTGACGGCAACTATCTCTGCGACGAATTCGGCGACTTGGACCAGATCTACGCGGAGGAGAACCAGCAGACCTCCGACGCCGGAGCAGCAAATCAGGACAAGACGTCCATGAGGTTATATCGGCTCGCCGACGGTGCGTATGTGGATGTCAAACCGTCTGTCGCGAGTCGGCCGCTGGCGGCAAGTTATCTCATGACGGGCGAGACGGACGATGATTCGGTAAATGCGCAGAACGCCGATTCCGGCCAGAAACTCATAAGGTGCTTCGCGTTCGAGAAGACTGGCGGTGGCGCCGGCTTCAACGTCGGGGATGTCTATGGCGGTGAGTTTGCGTCCGTCGTTTTGCCGCCCGGCTACTATTTCGGCTCTTCGGCTCCTTCGTCCGTGAGTCGTGTCAAGATCGGAAGTCCGATGGAGATACGCCCCACGACGGGTGCAGCTTCAGGCGCGCAGGGCGTGACCGTCTATTCGATGAAGCCAGGATCCAAAAAGCTCGAACCCGTCGGTACGACAAAGACTGGAGGAAACTGACGTGAGGAAGGCGTTTACACTGATGGAGGTCAATCTCGCCGTGATGGTCATGGCGTTTGGCGTTCTCGGGTTGATATCTCTCTACTCCCTCGGTTACCGCGAAAGCAGCCAGAGCAGAGAGGATGTTGAAGCCGCAGCCCTTGCTGAGCGGAACATGAACGCCCTCGCTACGATGCTTTCCTCGACGAACATGTCGTGGACAGCCTGGTCGAGCATCGGCACCCTGCCAGCGGGAGGCGAAAGAAACAGCGGCTGGATGGCCTATTTCAATGTGAACAGAAGCGATTACGGCAATCAGGACTCCTCTGGCGCGGACTCCAACCCGAGCGCAAAGGCGCAGGAGGTGTTCGCGACGGTAAAAGGCAAGTGTTCTGGCTGCGAGGGGACAGATGTCGACTTTTACACCGGGCATCTCAAGTGCGGACTTGTCGTCTATCAGGAAGGGCCTCGTTGTGCAATTGCATTCAGAGCTTCGCGCCGTGCCGGGTCGCTGATCTACCAACCTCTCTACTACACAGAAGTCTACTTCCAGGGGGATCCAGCCAAATGAAAAAGGGCTTCACGCTTATTGAGCTGCTTGTCGCCTCGCTTCTGCTGGGGCTCCTTGTCTCCATTTTGACGACCATATTCTCGCAGTCCTCGATAGCCTGGTCTACTGGTACCGCCGGAGTGGTGGATCTTGACGAGACCCGTCGCGATATGGCTGCGCTGCAGGCATCCGCAGACATGCTCATCGACAAGAACGGGCTGTCTATCCAGAGCGTGTTCAAGGGCATGACAGGCGCCGATCTCAATAACCGTGCCTATGCAGAGAACGCCGCGTCCACTGTTGCCGGCTCGATAAGAATCGACGATCCGTCTACATGGAGTGGTATTTCGGTAGGAGGGGCGCAGAGTACGACCGGACAGGGTGCGGTGGGCGACGGGAAAGGGTATGTCGTCGGGGTTACAAGTGCCGGTCCGGACCGCAAGTTCAACACATGGGACGACATCACGACATGGCCAATGGACGAATGAACATGAAAAAGGCTTTCACACTTGTCGAGCTCATAGTCGTTATCGCCATAATCGCAATACTCATGGCATCGATTGGCGCGAGCGTCCGCAAGGCGCAGCTCCGATCCCGCATCGCCAGGGCCGAGGCGGAGGCGAACGAAATCACAAACGCGATTCGGGCCTACGAAAACTTCGTCGACACTGGCATCCCCGAGAGAGGCGATGTAGACGCAGACGAATCGTCGCTTGGGTTCATTCTCGGTGACGGCACCGACCGTGCCGGAAACAAGATTCCGGTTCTCTACAACGCCTCTGTGGTCGCGGGCAAGATTCGCGATCCTTGGGGTACGCCATACCGAGTGCGCGTGACGGCGATGAGTTCGGAGGATGCCAACGACCAGGTCGCTCGAGGAATGGAAACCGGGGTGTTTCTGCCGAATAGGTACAACAAGATGGCGGAGGGCGCGCGATGAGGGGCGATGAAATGAAAAAGGGCAGTGCGCTCCTGATAGTGCTCGGCATGGTCGCCTTTATGGTCGTGTCGGCCGTCGGCTTCGCCGTGTTCATGCGGCACAACCGCATACCGTCGTCCTTCCTTCGCCGCAGCACTGCCGCGCGCGAGCTTGCAAGGGCGGCTCTTGCCTGCGCGATGAGCGACATAGAGTCTGCGATAGAGGACAATCCGTATCCCGGACTGGGCAACAACGGAGAGGGGCAGAACCGCTGGATAGGGCGTGGACGTGTTTTCGCCCCCCATGATGTTTCCGAGGGCTCGACCGTCTCGACCCTTACGCTTGAGGGCCTTGCCTATCTTCCCCCTCCGATGATCAACGACGTGCGCTACTATTCGCGTCGCACCTCGACCGCACAGTGGAAGCGCCTCGACTACGATTCCGGGCGTTACGCCTTCTGCGCCGTCAACGTGTCAGATTTCTTTGACCTGAGTAGGGTGTATGCCGACCGCCCGCGTGGCAGCGGAGACCAGAACCTCGTGTCGCTTGCCTATCTCTTTGAGGATGGCGGTCACAGGAACTGGGGAGAGATAGACCCCATAGACTTCCAGGACAAGCTAAACGAGATCATAAGCGAGAAGTCTCTCGTGTCGCTTGCCGACTACAACCTCGCGCTCAAATCCCATGGCTGCGACCTCGCATCGCCTTTTGTCGAATACATAGAGCAGAACGGGGCGAACGGATTCTACAAAGATGTAAGAACAACCGACAAGACGAATCCAGAATATCTCAGATACGCCCTGCAGCGCTTTGTAGTCGACGGGTACTCCGAACGCGAGAGGGAAGAGTGGTTCGATGGCCGCGCAGCCGGCGGGAATGCGAACGCTGGCAACCCGTTTAATCTTCAGGATCTTGACATCTCTAAACGGGAGAACCAGCCGTTTCCGGAGCTTCTTGAGGGCGACAGCGAAACGAAAAACGACTACTCGGCGGGCCGCATCTGCGACATTGACACAAATTTCCTGAGCCAGCGGCTTAGGCAGATAAATCCCTGTGAAGCCATCGCACTCTATGACTATCTTGACCGTGACAACATCCCAGCTTCCGTCGCCGTGCCCACAGTCGAGAGGGTTCCGATGATAGTCGGCGTCGAAATCGACGCAGACAGCGACCTTAAGGTCGAGATTGCGGAGGAAGAGGGGGACAACTCGGAACAGACGGCCGATGGCATCAGGACAACGCGAAAGTCGGTCACATATTACCCGAAATTCTCCGGCAACATCGATGTGAACACGGGATATGCATTCCCCTTCAAGTACCGCAAGGAACTCAATGCAAAGGCTGGCGACTTCAGCGCGGAAGCCGTCGCCTACATGTATGTGATACCAGAAGGCGATGCCGCCGGCGCAAACCGGACATGCCGCACCGCCATCGGAGGTGTTATGAAGGAGTGGCCCGATTCTGGCAACGGCGGCGTGGCGTTTCGCAACGGATTGCTTGCGATCTCGTCACGCAAGATGGCCACGAAGCTACCTTCCGCCGTTGATACGCAGGAGGACGCGGTCTCGAAAACCGGGGGCGCGTTCCACGATGTGCAGCTTGAGTTTACTGGTTTTGACGGCACGGAAGGCAGCATGAAGAGTGGCGGCTATATTGCGAAGTTCTTCCTGCGCAAGCGCGAGCAGCAGCGCCATCGTGTGCTCGGCGACTTCCTCCGTGCAGTAGTCGGCCACATGCGTGACCGCGATGCCGAGGTCGCGCGCGGCATCAACATTGACGTTGCCATAGCCTGTCGCATGGACG